>JANMJU010000196.1:0-47977 GCA_031371545.1 Chitinophagaceae bacterium | reverse complement strand
TCTGCAAAATAAAACTATCGACAGTGTGGATGTTGGCGGCAAACCGGAAACTGCCGTTAGTGATGGTGCCGGTAAAATATTTGTAAACATCGAAGATAAAAATGAAATTGTTGTGATAGATGCTGCCACATTTAAAGTACTGCAGCATTGGGGCATTGCACCGGCTGATGGCCCTACAGGACTGGCTTATGATAAAGTGACCAACCGGTTGTTTGCAGGATGCGATAAAGTATTGGTGGTGGCAGATGCAGCTACCGGGAAAATAATTGCAACCCCGGCTATTGGTGATGGCTGCGATGGCGTGGCATTTGATGCCGCCACAAAAAATATTTATACTTCCAATGGTGAAGGAACTATGACAGTTATACATGAAGACAATGCCAATCAATTTACTGTAGTGGAAAATATCATTACAAAAAAAGGCGCCAGAACAATTGCCATAGACAAAGCCACCGGCCTGCTGTATTTGCCTACAGCCGAATTTGAACCAATGAAGCCCGGCGAAAAAGGAAGACCCAAAATGATACCCGGCACTTTCCAGGTTTTAGTTGTTGGTAAATAGAAGACATACTGAGACCTCTTAACAACAGGCAGTAAAAACTTAATTGGTTGTTTCCTTTCTCTGCCACTCAGCACTGCTTATTGTTCATTGTGAGATGCTTCCGGAAAGAAGTGAAGAAGTAAACTAAAAGAATCTCATGCTGATAAACATGGCAGAGGCAATCAATTGCCTTGTATCAGCAGCAAGCTCTTTGCTTATCCAGAATTTATAATAAATGAACCTTTGCAGCAATGAGAGTTGCATACATCACTTCAGACTTTGTTGGTGAGCCTGAATAAGCCAAGTGGCGAAACACCAGGAGTAAAGTAAAAAGACTGTTCAAGATAATACGACGGTTAATCCTTTAAATATTTTTCTTTCGCAAAAACCTCAAACAGTCTTTTCATTATTGTTACTTGGCTATTTTACGCAGAGAGGGTACATTCGTGTATATCGCATCTCCATGCCATGGTTCAAAGTACTTTCCCATTTTATCAGCAAAGGCTTTTCGTTTAGCTTCATCGGGCCAATGAGCTTTCATTAAGGACTGGTTCATTTCAGCTGACTTTTCCATATCTGCCAATGATTTATATACAAATGCTTCAATAAATTCACGGCTGTCGGCACCCCAAAAATGGCGGGAAGGGTAGTAGCCTTTCAGAAGGGTATTTTTTTGAGTTACATGTTGGCTAAACTCTTTTAGCAATTCTGCTAATTCTCCCTGCTTGCCATCTGCAGGAAATGCCCGGTGCGTTGTACGGATGTAGTAGATTAGTGGCGAAGTATCGGCAGCAGCCATTTTTGTGTTGGGGAGTATTGTCCTTATTTCATCAGAATGTAAGGTTGTAAAATAGGAACTTTGTTTATCAAAAAAGGCCTTTCGTTTCACTGAATCTGGCCATGCAGTAACGGCAAGTTCATTGTTTTTGTCATTAGCCTTTTCAATATCTTCCCAGGAGTGATAGGTAGATACTAACAGTAGCTCGGAGTTGTCTGGCGTGTAATAATGTACCAATACATTACTGCCGATAATAAGGTCATTCTTCATTGTAACTTTTTCAAAATATTCCTTTTCAAGTGCCTTCCATTCATCAAAGCTGAAGTTTGCGGATGGATTAAAGTGGACCTTTGCTACTACAATGATCTTTGGATCATTTTGCGCTAATAATGCAGAAGGCAAAAAGGTCAGGCAAAGGAATGCCATGTTGCGGATGGATTTTTTAATAAGCATAATTTGATATTTTTTTGATTAGTGAAAGATTAACTGTAGTAATATAAATATTAAAAAGTATAAATTTTTACCTTTTTTTAGTTCCGGCAACAGTATAATTAACAGTGCCATGAATGCAGCATCAATTAGCAAATATCTTTGTGTGATAAAACACTTTTCTGCTCCCTTGGATTGTTTCACCACGACCAATGTGCCTGGACTTAGCAAACAAAAAAAATTATAGGGACACAAAATTTTTACAGTAACCCGGCAGGCTATTCCATTTTTTTAAAGACCGCCCTGTGCGGTTTTTTTATTACCGGCAGGCAAAACAATTCCCCAAAAGGGATATTGCATTTATTAGATTATCATTTTGAGTTTATGTTGCCTTAAACAACATACTCATAAAGATGAAATACCCCAAACCCTACTCCATGGGCGACAATGGAGATAACCGTAAGTATAAAAAAATGGCTAAAGAGCAGGCATGTAAAAGATATGCTGGGCGTCAGCGAATGCACCTTGAAAAGATACAGGGAAAAAGGCATTAAACAAACACATCAGCCATACGAGGGTGCCAATTTTTTGTACGATCCTGATGGCGTGGCAAAATTTAACCGGCCGGATTAACGGTTGCATTTACGGAGCTGGATGCAAAAGCAGGGCAATGTAGCATGAGCTATGTGCAGGTATCAGCAGGGGTTCCTACCCCTACATTCAGTGTTTAGCTTTAGAGCTTAACATCTGCTTTATATTTTTAATTGGACATGTGTATCTGGCTGCACAAGTAATTAATTTCGGGACTTGGCAAATACCAGAACGTTGCTAATATAAATTTATATCCTTCTTCTTTTCATTTAAAATATGTGTACAAAATTCCCCAACTGATTTAGGGTTTCTCTTAATTATATATCAAAAAATACTGGCACAAATTTTTGAATAAGCATTTGCATTGTTAATAATTAAAACTAAAAAATATGAACCTGTTAAAAAGACTCAGCATTTCAGTACTTATTTTAGCTCAATCAACTTTATTATGGGCACAGGATAAAAAAGTAGATGTTGATATCAGCTTAAATAAAGGACAAACCAGCAATTGGTTTCAACAACCTGTGGTATGGATTATTGGAGGGGCAATATTTATTTTGCTGTTAGTTGCATTACTCAGAGGTAAAAAATAATAAGCATTCATAATTTTTCATTATTTATTTGACTGTTTTGGGATTGGTTTCCCATAAGCTGTCTGTTATGCTGACCCCTATTAGTGTAAGGTTGCAAAAGTTTGCAAGTTCATTGGTATTGGCGGAACCTTCCGCTTGTTCCGTACTTCAAAAAGAGTTATGCATTAAATTGTCTAAGCTTTTTATTTATAAGTAGCTTTAAATAAGCGAATAGGGTTATACGTCACCCTAAACTGGTATCTATGGAATATAAAAATTTGAAGAATAAAACTCACTTTTCATTATATTGTTGCAGAAATTTTTAAGATGATAATTTTGAAAAGAACTACCAGCAATGATAAAGACTTTTCCAGGTTGACTGATTGCCTGGATAAAGACCTGCGGAGCAGATATGGATCTACACAAGATGAATTTGATCAGTATAACATTATAATCAATTTAGAAACGGTTGTCATTGCCTGCATAGACACTCAACCTGTTGGTTGCGGTTGTTTTAAAATTATTGAAGATGATACAGTGGAAGTAAAGCGAATGTTTATTGAACCAGCGCATAGAGGAAAGGGAATTGCGGCTGCTATTTTAAAAGAGTTGGAGAACTGGGCTGGCGAAACTGGTTTCAGTTCAATTGTACTTGAAACCGGTACATTACAACCAGAAGCCGTTCAACTTTATAAAAAGCAAGGATACCAAATCATTCCTAATTATCATCAGTATAGTGGTAATTACCTTAGTATCTGTATGAAAAAGTCGTTAGTAAGAATTATAGAAAGTTAAGCGAAACAATTCTAACTATGAAGCCCTGTCCAAACAAAAGGTTATACCTTAAGGTTATCAACACGTATTCACCATTTAAAAAATTTAATATACACCCTATTTAATTTTTTGTAATTTGTAGCAACCAAAACAAAAAATTATGAGAAAACAAATTACACAGGGCAGCCTTCTGCTGCTGCTTATCATTTTTGGTGCAGCTCACACCATTACTGCACAGGTTACAACAGCCACACTGAGCGGAAAAGTTTCTTCACAGGCAGATGCCAAAGCTTTATCAGGAGCCACAGTGCTGATAACATTTGCCGAGGCTGGTATTAAAAAAACAATACCCACACAATCAGATGGCAGTTTTTTAATGCCCAACCTGAGGGTAGGTGGCCCTTATGTGGTAACAGTAACTTACTCAGGCTTTCAGGAAAAGAAAGAGGAAAATATTTTTCTTGAACTGGGCCAAAATACTGCACTGGAGCTGAAGATGGAACCATCTTCCGGCACACTTACCAATGTAGTTGTAAGCGGTAAATCAAAAGTATTTGATAACCAGCGTACCGGTGCATCTACTAATATATCTTCCCGCCAGTTGAGAAGCCTTCCGACTATTTCCCGTTCGGCAGATGATTTTACCAGGCTTACACCATCAGCATCTTCTACCTATAATGGTACTTCCTTTGCAGGCCGGAATGGTCAATATAATAATTACTCATTGGATGGTGCTGTATTTAATAATCCCTTTGGCCTTGATGCCCCCACACCGGGTGGGCAAACAGGATCTCAGCCCATTTCATTGGATGCGATAGACCAGATACAGGTAAACATTGCGCCCTATGATGTAACGCAGGCTGGTTTTACCGGTGCCGGTATCAACACCGTTACAAAATCGGGCACTAATACCTTAACCGGTACCGTTTATGGCTTCTTCCGCAACCAGGGCCTTACAGGCAAAAAAGTGGATGGGAATAAATTTGTGGTGCCCGATCTAAAGCAGCTGCAGGCAGGCTTTTCTCTTGGCGGTGCTATCAAAAAAAACAAACTGTTTTATTTTATAAACTTTGAAACAGAAAAAAGAGATGAGGCACCTACGAGCTATGTAGCCCGTAATGCTAACAATGCCAACAACAACAATACCAGCCGTGTGCTGGAGAGTGACTTAATTGATGTAAGCAATATTTTAAAAAACACTTTTCAATATGAAACCGGGCCTTACCAGGGTTTTATCTACAAACAAAAGAGCTATAAATGGATAGCCAAGTTTGACTGGGTGATAAACAGCAACAACTCTTTGTCTTTTACTTACAACGGGCTTGATGCCAGCAAGGAAAAACCGGCACATCCCAATGCAATCCGCAGGCGTGGCCCGGATTACCAAACCCTGCAGTTTAAAAACTCCGGCTATGAAATAGAAAACAAACTGCATTCGTTTGGTGCAGAATTAAAATCTACATTCAGCAGCAAATTTGCCAATAAGTTCAGGGCGGTGTACACTACATTCAGGGACAAAAGGAATCCTTTGTCAACACCATTCCCTACACTGAATATTACAAAGTACGGCACCATGTATATTGTGGCAGGACATGAGCCATTCTCTATCAACAACCGGCTTAACCAGGATGCCCTGCAGCTTACCAATAATTTCAATATCATTTTACCAAAGCATACGCTTACTATAGGGGCATCTTACGAGTCTTTCAAATTTGCCAATTCATTTAATCTTGTTGGCTATGGGCCTGCATTATTCAGCGATGCAGACATACAAACCTTTAAAGACAGTGTGCCCGTTGGCGGTGCTTATGTCTTTGGTGCTTATCCCCTCGGTGTAGATGTAAGTGGCGCTGCGGCAGCAGCCAAGGCAAATAAATGGGCATACTATTATTTAACTGTGGCGCAAATATCTGCTTACCTGCAGGATGAATGGAAAGTGTCTGATAACTTCCGCCTTACTTACGGCCTCAGGATGGATGTTCCACAATACAAAAATTCAAAATACCAGGGAGGCGATGGTGCTGTATCAACACCAACAGTGCAGAATAATGATAATCTTACCTTGTTTGATGAACATGGCAATCCTGTATCAAACGGAAAGGGTAAAGCCCTTGATAATACCAAACTGCCATCAGCCAAACCATTATTTTCTCCAAGGGTTGGCTTTAACTGGGATGTTAAGGGAGACAAAACCTTCCAGCTTCGTGGAGGTACCGGTTTGTTTACCGGCCGTTTCCCATTTGTGTGGGTAGGCAATGCTATTGGTAATCCTTTCTCTTTCTTTTATTGCGCCACCGCCAGCAATTTTAAATGGCCGCAAATATGGCGCAGTAATATTGGTGCAGACCTTAAATCACCCGGAGGAACTATTTATACAGCGGATATAGCCTTTTCAAAAGATGTAAATGCTATGATGGTTCGTAATTATAATCTCGGTACACCAACCGGCTCACTCGACAATGGTATAGGAGATACAAGAGCCGTATATACGGCCGCAGATAAAGGCACAGCCAATGCGTATGTTTTTACCAACACAAAAGCCGGGTACCAGGTTAACCTCAGTTTCCAGGTGCAGCATACTTTTAGGAAAGGATTTTTCCTTACCGGTTCTTATAATTATTTAGTGTCAACAGATGCCAGTTCTATTTCTGCTGAAATAAGCAGTGATGCATTTGACCGCAACCCAATTTTAAACAATGCCAATGCCGCCATCAACAGCCGTTCGCTGTATGGCAATACACACAGGTTTGTACTGGCAGGTATCAAAAAGTTTGAATACGGAAAAGGTAAATATGCTACCACTGTCTCATTCTTTGGTAACTGGACCAGCGGCAACCGTTTTGCTTATGTGTATGCAGGAGACATTAACAATGATGGTACCAGTACAAACGATTTGATGTATGTACCTAAGAATTCTGAAATAGATGTAATGAATTTTACACCGCTTGTTGATGTAAATGGCGTAACCCAGGGTGCAACAGCGCAGAGAACTGCTTTCAAAACATTTATTGAAAATGATAAATACCTGAAGGGTAGAAGAGGAATGTACACTGAAAAATATGCCGGGGAAAATCCATGGTTTAGCCAGGTGGATATGCGGATATTGCAGGACTTTAATTTTAAGAATGGCAGCAAAACAAATACTGTTCAGCTGAGTCTTGACTTTATCAATATCGGTAACATGATTAGCAGTAAATGGGGCGTACAAAAATATGCCAGCGCTTCTGGTTATTTTCAACCGGTTACTTACCTGGGCAGCAACAACTACCAGTTTGATCCTTCTTTAAAACAAACATTTATTACAAGTCCCGATCTTAATTCAAGATGGCAGATGCAGGTGGGGTTGAGGTATATTTTTTAAAAAAATGCAGTTATAAATAAACCCCCGGTTACAAGCCGGGGGTTTATTTATTTACCAGCAGCAATAACAAATTTAATTCCGCCCGGAGTACCCTCTTAAGATTTAAGGATTCCCAGGCGGGTTTTCGTTCAGTGTAAATGTGGCAACAGAGCCCCCCGTTGCTCTACAGACTGCCTGTATTGAATAATTTAAAATATACCAACAACAGGCAAAAAAGAATGTAGAAAAAAGATTTTTTTCCCATTCTTTTTGTATCCCGTTACATTTGTTATCGAAATTAATTTCCTGCTGCTTCATTCGTTGAATAAGATAGCAGCACCACTCAATTGAAAAAAGTATCTCATGAAAAAAATAAATTTTATTGCTGTTTTTGTTTTGATGGTTTTGGCAACCACCATTATCTATAGCTGTCAAAAAGAACTTACGTGGCCTTCCGTCCCTCAGGCATCAACCTTAGCCATTTTAACAACTTCAGCAACCAGCGGTATTACCGATTCATCAGCAGCGTCGGGTGGCAGCATAACCAGCGATGGCGGCACAGCAGTTACGGCAAGGGGCATCTGCTGGAGCACACATACCAATCCAACAATTGTTGACAATAAAACAACTGACGGAACCGGCACTGGAAATTTCACCAGCAGCATAAGCGGATTGATAAAAGACACGGTGTATTATGTAAGGGCTTATGCCACTAACAGTACCGGTACGGCTTATGGCAACCAGCAGAGTTTTACAGCAGGAAGCAGCGCTGCCGTTACAGTACCTGTACTTACTACTGATGCTGCCACTGCCATTACAGCAACCACTGCCGGCAGCGGGGGCAACATCACCAGTACAGGAGGTGCTGCTATAACGGCAAGGGGTATCTGCTGGAGTACAGCTGTTGACCCTACCATTGCACTTGCCACTAAAACCAGTGATGGTACCGGCGCAGGTATTTTTACAAGCAATATCACAGGCTTAATTGCCAATACTGTTTATTATGTAAGGGCCTATGCTACTAACAGCGCCGGCACAGCTTACGGCAACCAGGAAACTTTTACTGCCAGCGGCAGTTCTGCCATTACCATCCCGGTTATCGTCACTACTAATGTAGGAGGAATAACACAGACAACTGCCGGATGCATCAGCAATATCACCAATACAGGAGGTGCCAGTATAACGGCAAGGGGTGCCTGCTGGAGTACCAGCCCTAATCCTACCACTGCACTTGCCACTAAAACAAATGATGGTACCGGTGCAGGCACTTTTCAAAGTAATATCAGCGGCTTAGCAGCCAATACCACTTATTATCTAAGGGCTTATGCTGTCAACAGTGCAGGTACGGGGTATGGCAACGAAGAAACTTTTACAACCATCGACGTACCGGGAAGCACCGGCACATTAACAGACATTGATGGAAATACATATCCTTCCATCACCATCTGCAGCCAGGTATGGATGGCTGAAAATTTAAACACATCCCGTTACAGGAATGGTGATGCCATTCCAGAAATACAGGATACCGCAGTATGGAGAACCACCACAACAGGTGCCTGGTGTTACTATGCAAATACTACTGCTAACGGTACCATCTATGGTAAATTATACAATTGGTATGCAGTAAACGATCCAAGAGGACTGGCACCTGCCGGTTGGCATGTAGCCAGTGATGCAGAATGGACAGCCGTAGGAAATTGTTTGGGTGGAGAGTTGACCGCAGGTGGTAAAATGAAAACCACCGGCACCAAACAGGCCGGCACCGGCTTGTGGGAAGATCCTAACACAGGGGCTACCAACAGCAGTGGTTTTGCAGGCCAGCCGGGGGGCTTCCGTTACGGCAGTGGAACTTACTATTATATTGGAAAAAGCGCTTCCTTCTGGACAGCGACAGAATATGATGGCACTAATGCCCAATACCGTGACCTTGTTTGGAATGACATATCCATGTTTGCAGGCACTTTTAGTTTTAGCCTGAAAGACTATGGTAATGCTGTACGTTGTGTGAAAGATTAACTGAAAAGAATTTTTTCCGGGCAGGTTTACTTAAAAGGGTTTGAAAATTTTTCTTCTGTCAGGATTGTATTATCTGTAAGCGTATTTAAAAATGCAAGCAAACTTTGTACATCCTGCGGATTTACTGTATGCGCCGGTATGGGTGCAGTGCCGCTGCCGGGTGCACCTGCGGTCAGCATGGCCTGCAGGCTGGCAATACTTCCATTGTGAAACAAAGATTTTCTGCCGGCTATATTCCTCAAAGAACCCGATTTGAATTTATTGAGGTTATCAATGCCTGCATCAGCTGGATCAGGAAATGCAAAAGCAGGCGAATTACTTTTTATAAACATTGGTGGTGCATGGCAGGTGGCACAGGTATTAACAGCTCCGGCATTTAAAAACAATTGTTCGCCCTGTGCTTCCTGTGGGGTAAAAGTTTCGGTACCCTGCTTTACATGGTCGTACTTTGACTGGTAGGTTATAATGCTTCTTTCAAATTGTGCAAGGGCTTTTGCTATCCTTACCGAATCTACCTGTGTGCTGCCAAATGCTTTTTGAAAAAGAGGAGGATAATAACTTAAACCGCTAACCTTGCTTTCCAGTTCTGCCAATGTAAGCCCCATCTCTGTATGGTTTTGTATCGGTTGCAATGCCTGTTTTTCTACAGAGGCTGCACGTTCATCCCAAAACATTTTTCCATTTCTGTAAAAGCGGATATTTAAAACAGACATGGAGTTTCTTGCAGTGAGGCCATCTTCAAAACCTTTGCTGAGCCTGGCGGTATCATCAAAAGCAAACTGCTGCTGGTGGCAACTGCCGCAGCTTATTTTATTATTCTTACTTAGTTGTTTGTCATAAAACAACACCCTTCCCAACGTAGCACCATCACTGGTAATGGGATTGTCTGCAGGGGTATTGTCATTGCCAACAAGAGCAGCCTGAATATGCGCCGGGTAGGCTATTACATAATTAAAAGGAATTGCCGGAAGAGTGGGCTCTGCCTGTGCAGTAACACTGACTCCTGCAGCAGTTTCATCTTTGGAACAAAACTGGAATGCAGTTACCACAATACATATAAGCGTAATGGTTAGCAATTTCTTTTGGTGCATGGTTGGCTTTTTCTGTTTGATGTTGTTTTTAGAAAAACTCTTCGGTGACTGGGAAATATTTTTCAGCAATAAATATAATACTGCCGCAGGGAAACTGCTTGAATTATTTTCTTTTGATACCGCTTTAGTTCTTTGCTTTACATCCTTATGTCATTTGCCAATCTTACCGGCATCCCAACGTTACACTTGAGTCGGACTTTTACACTTGCTGTAAAAATCTGGTTGCAGCACTAACATTTGTTTTTAATTAAATTGTAAGTTTGGGATATGATAAACACAATCTTTATAAACTTTCGGGGCGGCATTATTGCGCCTGCTGATTTGTACAATGTTTTACTGGCAGCAAATAAAATAAGGGTAAGGGATGTGCATTTTGGTTTGCGTCAGCAGTTGCTGATAGACATGGAGCATTACAATGTAGATACCTTTACAGCAGAACTGGATAAATTGGAGATTGCCTACGAAATAGATGATTGCAAGCACCCGAATATCTGCAGTTCTTATCCTGCTGAAGATGTTTTTATCCGGGATACCTGGTTAAGCGAAACGATTTATAAAAAGGTACTGGATTCAATTGATTATACGCCACGGTTAAAGATCAACATCTGCGATAATAACCAGAGTTTTACTCCCATCCTTACAGGAAATATTAATTGGGTAGCCTCTCCGTCGCAGGAAAATTACTGGCATCTAATTATCCGGTTTCCCAAAACAAATGTTATTTACGAATGGAACATGCTTTGCCATACGGATCATATTGCCTCGGTTACCAAAACAATTGAAACCCTCATCCAGCAACATGCGGATAAATTTATTGACAACGAATCTGCCAATGGGGAAGCGTTGTTTGCTTTGTTTTCTTCTAATACTTTGAAAGTACAACCGGCAGAAAATCCTGTGGTGCTTCCTTTCTTTAACCTGCCTTATTATGAGGGACTCAACCGGTATCATGATAAATATTGGCTGGGTGTTTACCGGCGGGATGAATTATTTCCGGTGCAGTTTTTAATGAAGTTGTGCAGGCTTTGTATCAATACAGGCATTACACAATTATGCAGCACTTCGTGGAAGACAATTTTAATAAAAGGCATTGAAGAAAAAGATAAAGAAAAATGGAATTTGCTGCTGGAAGAATTTCAAATCAATATGCGTCATGCAGCCAACGAACTCAACTTCCAGGTGGAGGATAATGCTGTAGAGGCACTTAACTTAAAAACTTTTTTGGTTAAACATTTAAGTATCGACGACACCCGGTCGTTTGGTATTTGTGTTGGTATTAAAACAAAGAAAAAAAGTGAAGTGTTTAGCAGTATTTTAGTACGAAAAAAATATGCAATTGATTTTTTGGGTATCAGGTTATTTAAAACGTATGATATTTTATGTGCAAAGGATTTTAATCCCAATGAAAGAACAGGCGAAATATACAGCAGCAATAATCCCAAGTTTGTATTACCGGAGCAATTGAGAAGATGTATATTACATTACTACCGCCACAGGGCAAAACTTGTGAGCGAAAATGCATTGCCAGAGAATGGTGAATTGTAATTTTTATACCTTTTTGTTCTTTCAATAAATACTGCAAGAATTATTATTCATTGCTGTCAGCTCAATGAAATATTTTATACACCACCAGTTCAGGATGGATTTTGGTTCCGTTAAATCCTTCAAACATTTTCCTGCATTGCTGATGCTGGTCGAATATATGCCTGTGAACAGTCACAGCATAAATAATGTATAAATCTTTTTTTTGGGTATTGTAATAACGGACGATATTTTTCAAAACACTTTCCATCGTTTTCTCTCCAAATGGATTGGCAATGTATATTACATTGATTCCTGCAGGAATTGTAAACTCACAGGCATCGGCATAATGTGTTTTAAATAGGGTTGTAAATCCTTTTCTGTTCATCTGGGTACAGTTTTTATCAGCTATACCCAAGCCTGCTTTATCAAGGTCAATACCAATTACCTGTTTACATTTGTTGTACATTCCATAAGTTAATACTTTGCCATTGCCACAGCCTATATCCAGCAGCTCTATGGAATCATATTTTAAACCGGTAACCTGTATGCCTTTTTTTATGATGTAATATGCGGTGCATTCATTAAGCCTGGAATCTTTATTTAAGGAGTTATTGTTTACCGCATGTAATTCACCTCTTCCGGGTAAATAAGTAATACCCAATTTTTTTATCTTTCTCCTGTAATGGTTTTCTGTAATTTTTAGCATCACAAAACCATGTAGCCCAAACTGTTTAAATTGTAAGCTTAGTTTAGTAAACTTTTGAAGCGGCATATTGATATTGGTTTTAACACTTACTAAAAGTTAGCAAAGTGACTTCAAGGTAAGCTAAAACATATAGTTCTCTGCTAGTAAGCACTGGATTAACAACCTGTTTTAATTATGTAGAATATGTACTATTTCTTTTTCCTTTTCCTTCCAGGGCTTTGGGGATAAGCAGAGACAGTTTTGTATGCAGCTTAATATTTCATTTTAAAGCGCAATGCCATTGCCGTATTCATTACAAAAAAGACACGCCTTTAACAAAAAGTGTATTAGCATAAAAAAAAACCGCCCTTAATAAGATAGGGCGGTTTTTTTATTTTATATGTAATATGATATTGTTTATTGATGCAATACTATGCTACCAAGATCTGTTTCATGACTGCGGCTCACAATAATATTGGTGATAGTGCTGTCCTGATAACCATTGCGCCCTTCTACAAAAAGACTGTAAGTGCCATCATGTAATCCACGTATCTTAAATTCGCCTTCGTTGCCCGGCCTTGCAAATAAAGTATCAGTTGCGTTAAATGCTTTTATTATTCCATGAGCATTTACAGGCCTTATTTTTCCTTCAATTTCGCCGGTACTGTGTTTGCCAAATGGCTTTAGTACAGGCTTTAGCCAGTACTGGCCATTAATGAACCTGATAGAATGAGCCAGGTCGAAATCAAGATAAAACTGCAGGTTGTTGGCGGCGATATAATCCAGGTGTTCCCTGTGAATATTTACAAAAATAAAATTCTGGTTGTTGATCAATTGCAAAGGATGCACCATGCTGTCAACCATCACACTGTTGCTGGTGCCAAGTGTAATTTTTATCCTTTCAATTTTTCCGTTCAGTGCCAGGCCGCTTGCCAGTAAGGTATCAATGCCATTTCGCAATTTCAATAAATCGTACACACCGGGGTTGATATCCAGTGTCTGCCATACCGAGCAGTGTGCATCCATTGCATCATGGTCATCATCACATCCAGGCCTGTCGTGGTCTTCATCATTATTGCGGTGGCAGGTATCCAGCTTTATTTCAATTTTTTGAATGTCCACCAGCACCTGTTGAAAATCATTGGGCCCATCAGTGAGGTAAACAGAATACTTTGTTTTATCTGCCGGTATGGTGGTATTACCTGATGTATCTTTTTGGCAGGAAATAACCAGGGCTGCTGTTACAACAGCCATTGCAGAAAAAGTCAAAAACTTTGAGAAGGTCTTCATAAAATTAATTTTTTGGTTTAAAAAATTTGTTATCCGGATCAATTGGTACAACTGAATTAAAAACGGCAGTACTTAAAAACAAATACGATGCCATTGACTGCAAATGTGTAAATCTTAACAAATTGATTTTTAGTTTGGCAAACTGCTAACGGAAAAGAATAGCGTACCTGTTTGATAAATACAAGCCGTAGGGTGAATCGTAAAAAAAGATAGCTCCGCTTTGCTTTTTGCCTTCAAGAACCTGGATGGAAGAAGGCGCTTAAAAAAATATTCTTAAGAAATAAAATATACATTTACAAGTTGCCAATACAAGGAAAACAAAAAAATCGGTTGCTGAGTAGTGGTACTTGTTTTTTATAAAAAATACTTGCAGGTAAAAATTAGCGTTATTGGTACTGCGGCTATTACAGCGCCAATCATATTTTTCTTATAATACTGTTTTACAATAGAAATAATCAATTGATATGTTTAAAAATTTTGCAGCACTGCTAATACTGCTCTCTTTAAACTCAATGTCTAAAGCCAATGATATTGAAATCAGGTATCGTATGCCGGGTGCTAAAGAAGTTGTTATGATTTGGGGTATTAATAACTGGATCCCCATTTCTCCAATTCCTGCCGGAACTTTTATAAAGGATAAAGTAATGCGGTCACCCATGAAAAAAGAGGGTGAAGAATATGTCTTTAAAGTTTCAGTTCCACCTGGCAGTATGGTCGATTATGGTTTTTACTTTACCAAAGTTGAAGGGCCTTTTAATATGCACATAGAGTATTGGGATTTTAATAATCAGCCTGAGAAATTGTATTATCATTCCCACACCAGCAATGGCCAGGTAATCAATATTATTCCCAATTTAAAATATGTAAAACCAACTGGAAACATTTTGCCATTATACTATGCTGGCTTCTTTTGCCTCTTATTTTTTTTGATGGGTTTTGTCGTATTTGTTTTTAGAAATTACTATTTAAAAGTGCCTGCAAAACCATTAAATTCACAGGCCATTTTATTTTCTGCCTCTTTTTCTTTGTTGTGCATTTTACTTGTCATCCGGGCCGAGCTTTGCGGAATGGTAGTACCTTTTTTACTGAAACCTTTTGCAACAATACCACTGCTACTGAAAATTACATTCGATGATTTTTTATATAGCGGGTTACTTTTTTTAATATTCGGGTTGCTTTTTTTTGTTAGAAAAAAAAGCAGGGGTTATGTGCTGAGCTTTTATTTTATTTTTATTTTTGTTTCTATTGTTTTGGCAATAATAAATGAAAAAGTAATAGAGGTACTGGGTAAGCCATTCAATTATCAATGGCTGTATTATTCCGATTTTTTAAAGAGTACTGATGCTTCTAAAGCTGTTGGTGCCAATGTGGGAAGCGATTTTTTCATTGGTGGACTGTTGATTATTTTATCAATTATTCCATTGTGCTGGACACTTTATCATTTGCACATCAAACAATCATTAATTATTCCTGCAACTATCATTATCTCTTTGGCAATCGGTTTTTTTAGTAACAGTAAGCCGGATGTGTCGAGGCTCAAGAGGGTAAATCCGGAACTTTATTTTGTTGGTTCTTTATACGGCTCCGGCGGTTTTCTCAGCACTGATAAAAGCCTGGCTAAGGAAAGTGAATTTATGGTAAAAAACACCGATAGTTTGCCGGCTAAGTATGATGCCATATTCAAGCAATCGAAAATTAAAAATGTATTGATTTATGTGCTGGAATCTACGCCGGTCGAATATATTACTGCCTACAATCCATCTTTCAAAGCCACTCCCTTTTTAGATTCGTTCAAATCACATGCGGCTATATTTGATGCTGTCTATGCCCATACTCCTGCAACGAATAAATCAATGGTTTCTATTTTATGTGCCTGTTATCCTTACTTATCTTTCAAGTCAATTACTGTTAAATATCCTGCTTTAAAAATGCCCTCTATTTCTTCTGAATTAAAAAAATATGGTTACCGTTCTGCTTTTATTAATTCAGGGGATAACCGTTATCAAAATGCGGAACGATTTTTAAAAAACAGGGAGATAGACGAGATACAGGATTACAGAAACAACCCCTGCGAAACAACTGTTTTTACCGAAACTAATTCTGATATTAAAAATTTAGAAGGCGTTGATGATTCATGCCTATCAGTAAAATTTTTAAATTGGATAAAAAAAGATCCATCCAAACCTTTCTTTACCATGATGTGGACTTTTCAAACTCATTATCCTTATTTCAATTCTGGCAAACTAACTGATTATGGGGTAGCTAATCCATCACTGCAAAAATATTTGAACGCATTGCACCGGGCAGATGAAACCCTGAGGGAGCTGGTAGAAGGGCTCAAAAAAGAAAATCTTTTGGAATCAACACTTATAGTTGTGTTGGGTGATCATGGAGAAGCTTTTGGGCGCCACGACCAAACTACCCATGCAGGAGGTATTTATGAAGAGAATCTGCACATCCCCATGATGTTTATCAACCCCAGCCTATTTAATGGAGAAAGATTTAGTTGCACTGGTGGTATCAGCGATGTGGCACCCAGTATTTTTTCCATACTTAACAAACCTGCTCCTGAAATCTGGCAGGGCGAAAATTTATTTAGTGTAAACAGAAGGAAAAGAGTTTATTTCTTTTCCCCTTACTCAGATTATTTATTCGGATTCAGGGAGGGTAATTTTAAATTTATTTTTAATGCAACTGATAACAGTACCGCTTTGTTTGATTTAGAAAAGGATCCTTATGAAGCCAATAATATTGCGGATAAAAAGCCGGAATATGTGAAAGAAGCCAACAAACATTTACAATCGTGGATGCAATACCAGGACAATTTCATGAATACAGTACTTGATATTTCCGGTAAGTAACCGGCTTTTTCAATAATCGTTTTATTTGCCGGCAAAAGCATATAATTAAAAAGCCCCTTTATTCAGGGGCTTTTTAATTATAAATTTAAGTGTGATTATTTCATTTTCCTTTTGTACTGTGAGTACCAGGATATTTTTCCATTCTTTAGCTGGTTGATGTCGTGGTAATTGGCAGAATCTACTTTTCCACCTTTGTAGGTATCATACTCTTTGTACCAGGTTACGATGTAGCCTTCTTTTTTATCGGTCGAATACATTTTGTGCCAGCCCTCCATATCAATTCGCACATTGCTAAGGCTGTCACGGAAAGTGGTCCACATTTTTACCAGGTCAGCTTTTGATTTTACCAGGTGGTCACCGTTATTCATTTCCACCATAACGGTATCGGTAAAAGCATTTTGTACCCCGGCCATATTTCCAGTCTCCCAGTCTTTATACGACATCAGTACCATCTTCAGGTCAGCATCCGAAACATCGGTACTCCAGGTGCTGCTGTAGGAGGCTGTGTAAGCAAGGCCTGCAGGAGCTTTATCCGCAGTAACAGAAGTGGCTTCGGCGGGTTTATCTGCAGCAGGTGTGGCAGCTTTATCTGCAGCATTGTTACACGACAGGAAAAAAGCGCCAAGGCTAAAAGAAAAGAGAATCTTTTTCATAACTGTATTTTTTTGGTTTAAGGATGGTGACAATTTAGGAAAAGGGAGAATTAAACGGGAAGGATTACGGTATGAAAGATAATAAATTAGAAATGAAAAAGGAAGAACTAATTTTTTTTCTTCTGTGCCATCTCTAACGATCTGTACAAAAAAGTGAAGGTCGTTACTTTAGATAAAGAAATTTTCCGTGGATAAAAGCAATGCTGTTAGCAGCAATTATAAGACATTAAGGCGGTAGTTGTTTTTTTAATTTTTCAAATGCAGTGGCAATATTTTTAAGCCTGCCTTTATTAAAACACAACCTTGCCTTTCCGGTGGCAGATATACCATTGATGCCTGCAAGACCCTGTATCATCCATTTACGGTTCTGCCGGTTTCTTGTATGCCAATTGTGCGGAGTGATCTTTTTTTTATGAAAGATATACCAGTGCGGCAACCTGATAAAATGATAACTATGTGGATATTGGGTAATGCCACCAGCCCAGTCTTCCAGTGTTTGCAGGCAGTTGGCAGTAGAAGGGTCAAGGATATAAAATACAATACGGCCATCTTCCTTCACCTGCAGCATAGGGGCCACATGATAGTTCCAGTGCTGTTTCAATCCGCCGATATGTTTTTTTAAATAGCCGCCACCAAATACCCAGGCTTTGTAATGTGGGATCTGCCACTCGTAGAGTAATACACAAACGGCATCAGCCCTTGCTTCGCAACCATTGTGACTCTCTTGCCATCTGAATAATTCATGCTGTTTAAAAAAGGAAAATAATTTTTCAGCATCTGCCTTCAACACAAAGTGGGCAGCATCAGTAGTATCAGAAAGCACATGCTCAAAAAGTGTGGGAACTATTTCAGGCGTCATTCTATTCAAGGTAATTGTTATTTTAAAATGCCGCTCTTTTACTTCCACACAATAACCAGCATGCCGGCAAATACCAGCCCTGCACCAATTAATAATTTAGGCGTCATTGGTTCTTTTAAAAAAAGAAAAGAAAGTAAAATGGTAAATACAATACTGCCTTTATCGATGGCAGATACTTCGGATACTTTTCCCAATTGCAATGCCTTGTAATAAAACAACCAGGATAAGCCGGTAGCAATGGCAGACAGTGTAAGAAACAGCCAATTGTTTTTACTTAAATTATTTATTCCACCAGCATTGCCTTTAAAAAAAACAATGCCCCAGGTAATAAATAAAATGATGCCGGTACGGATAGCAGTTGCCAAATCTGAATTGACTTCTTTTAATCCTGCTTTGGCAAAGATTGCTGTAAGTGCAGCAAAGAATGCAGATACTAAAGCATAGAGTAACCAGGCTGGCATATAATTTTTTTAGAAAATAAATGTATTGGAAGCATCCCCGAAGTTAGATAAAAACGCAGCCTTGCTCTTCGTTGTTTTTACCGGGCTGCAGGAATCAATAAAATAAAGTTTTGAGCAATTCGTTACACAGCTTGGGAAATAGAACAATATGCTTTGTTCCAATGCAGTCTTTTGTACTGTTAGTTTTTGTCATGTCTCCAATAGTATTGCTGTTTGTTAAATATTTATTATTACTACAATTTTTTTTGTAAATTGTAGTGATTGTTTAATTGATTACCCCACCAATTAAACTGCAACAATATCTGCAAAGACCACCTGTCTGCCCATTTCTTAACCAACCGGAAATTTTTGCTCCGTTTTTACTGGATATCCATTCCGTTTGAAAAGCAATTTTGTAAATGCAAAATGGTCATAAGTTTATGTTGACTCCATCAATTAAAATATTCAAATATGAAACAGCAACATTTTATATCAATTCATACAACATTTTTATTTTTCTTATTTTTTATTATTTGCCTTGGCGTAACCAATGGGCAAATATTAAAAAAAATAAAAGAAAGCGCTAAGGATTTGCAGGATGCTGCACGCCAGGTTACTAATACAACAAACGAAGTAAGTAATACAGTAAAAATAGTTAAGCAAAGCTGGAAGAAAGATACCTCCAGCAATATAAGGTACAAGCAAATACCAGACTACCGGTACCGGGAAGAAGTAAGCATCAGTAATAAGCAAAAGCTGAGTGTAGAAAACGGCCAGTTTAAAAATCTCAGTTGGCAGCCTGTAACAAAATTCGACAACCAGGTTTTTCCTTCTTTTGTAATTGGATGGGCAAATTATAAAGGAGTTAAAGAAGAAGATATGGGAAGTTCACTTGGTTTTAATATCATCACCAATTTATCCGGTGTTGTGCTGAAATGGGAAATTGAAGCCAGTGACAAAAATTATTTTACCATCGATAGTGGTTATATCAATTGTGACGATATCAGGCGGACAAATTATTTTTTGCCAAAAATAGCATGGAACTACAGGGCGCTCACAAAACATGAAACCAGCGCTCCGCTAAACATATACTTCAGGTTAATTGATCCCAATACGGGCAACAAAGTAGAAAAGTTGGTGAATGTAAACCTGCGAAGTATTAATGATTGCCTGATAAAATATAATGGCACTAAATTTCATTATCTCTTTGCCAGTTATATTAATGAAGACCATCCCGAAATTGATAAAATACTAAAGCAAATGCTGAATACTAAAATGATTGATGCTGTGTTGGGGTATCAATGGGGCAAAGTGTATGTAGATCTGCAGGTAGCTGCTTTGTGGCGGGTGCTTCACGACAGGGGATTTCAATACAGCAGCATAACGGATAATTCAGGATGGAATGACAGTAAAGGATTATTTTCCCAAACAGTAAGGACATTCGATAATTCCCTCAAAACCAACCAGGCCAACTGTGTTGATGGAACGGTAGTGTTTGCTTCTGTTTTAAAACGCATGGGCATCAGGCCCATTATGGTTACTGTTCCGGGGCACTGTTTTCTTGGATATTATGCAGACGATACCACCACCACAGATATTCGTTTCCTGGAAACAACGATGATGTCGAACAGCACATTTATCAGTAATCCAAAATCGGCAGTTCAAAAATATAATGATGTATTGATGAAAATGATTCCTAAGGGAGTTAAGCTTTCAGATCTGAATAAGGCATATTTCTTAGAATTCCTGAATGCCCAGGTGGAAGGGAAAAATAAATACCAAAAAAACATTGAAAAATATGGTGCTGAAAATATAAACCTGCTGGATGTAAGGTTATTAAGAAAGTATGTAAAGCCCATTCCATTATATGAATAAGGCCGGACTGTTCTTCACCGAACATTGTAAGTGAAAGCTACTAAATACTTGAGCCCTGTATACATCCAATATTACCCAGAAATATATGTGTGTATAATTTTTTTTTGTGCAATTCTGTACACAAACTGAGAAGTAACTACCGCAGTTTATTGTGCCTGGCAATTCATCCATTGAAAAAGAATGCCCAATAAAAAGCAGGCATCTCGTTTGCAACCTTATTAAAAAAAAATCATGGAAAAAAGAATACTTGGTTTCATTCTTACTTTGTTGGGCATCGCAGGTCTTATTGCGGCAGGATATTATTTTATGAATGCTTCCCAGGGCACACATAATATAAAACTCATTATTTTGTATGCTGTACTGGGTGTTATCTTTTTTGTATCAGGCATTAGTCTTATCAAAAATACAGCTGACAAAGCTACCTAGGTTTTCTGCTGCCATCATTCATTACGCTATATTTTTATCTGGCACAGACTCCGTTCTGTGTCTTCTTGCTATCAATGCTTTTATAAATCAACCTGCCAGATCAATTTATTGTTTATTCAATTGCCCCCTTATCTCTCCACCGGGAAATGCAGAAGAATGCAGGTTCACATAATATTTATTTTCCAGCAGGTCAGTTTCATCCGAAGTGCTTAATGCCGAAGAGGTGAAAGAAATGGGAGAAGCTGTAACGGCTAAAGGAAATTCAGGAGGTCCGCTTACACCTACCGCACCTTTATGTAAGTGAGCAATTGTTACCGTGATACCAGAGTAGGCAATGGTAACAGTTAATATTTTTGTGGTGGGATTATATACTCCTGTTGCAGAGCCAGTGGCAGTGGAAGCATTGGCAGGTGTTTCACTGGTGCCCGTTAAAGTAGCGGCAAAATTTATATTGGCGGGAGGCGTGGTGCTGGCACTATCTTTTTTGCAGGAAGCTGCAACAGTAATTAAAAATACAAGCGGTAATAATTTACAAAAGCGTAGCATACACAAATTTTTTTGGATGAAGGAATGACTAACTATTTTTAATCCGGAGCTTGCAAAAATGAATTAAGCAAAGCAAGCAACAGGTAAGTTATCAGGCTGATTAAGTTACGGGGATGTGTATGGAAGGGTTGCTTTACCATAACAGTATATTTTGGCAAAACACTTAATGTTTTTCACATGCACCAATATCGTATCCTCCGCCAAAAGGAATAGCTGCTTTGTTGAAATCAACGCTTCCCACATTCATGTTCCAGGAGGTTAAATTATATCCTTTGTCTATCATAGGCGATCCTGCATTGAGGGAATAATTAGTTAAACTGGAAGGATTGAATGAATTAAGTGTGGCACCTGTTCCCGGTTTGCTTAAAAGTGGGTCAGTATTGTAGCCATAATTAACGCTGTTGAATTTTTCATTGCCAGTTGTCCTGAAATTACTGAGCGTAGAATAAGTAGTGCCTTTAAACTTAATTGTAAATCCTAAAGGGTTGTAATAATCATTATTCAGGAACCAGCAATCGGTAGTGGAATTGACAACATTAATAATTGGGGTATTAGTTTGTGTGGCAAAAAATATATTATTGTAAAACTGATTTTTTTTACCGCCATATACAAAAATGGATGATCCTTTATTACTCCAGATAGTATTGTTATAAATGAGGTTATAACTGCAGTTGGGCCCTACGCTGATGCCCCCATAAATGGTATTGTTATTATTGATATTGTCGTTCTGGCTGATATTATACCGTATCGTATTGTTTGAATTGTTGATCCTGGCATTACCATATTCCCACACCAAAAAACCTGCAGCATAATTATCATGGCTGTAATTATATTGCATGATACAGTTAGTAGTGCCGCCATCCAAATCAAACCCATCCCCATCCGGAGTGCCTGCACCTGTACCATTGTGATGTGCTTCATTGTATTGAATAACAAGATTTTTAGAATCATAACACCAGATGGCTGCAGGCCCTTCTGTAACACATGCATTATACCATCCATTATTATATGAAATGTTGTTACTTACCAATCCACCCGAAGCATCTCCTATCATAATACCATCACCACTATGTGACGTGGTATTGCTTTTAAGACCCATGTTGTCGTACACTTTATTATAGGCCACCACCACATTTGGAAAAGCATACACAGTATTGCCTGCTGCTGCTGTTGGTGCCCAGGTAGAAATTCCGACAGATCCATTACCATAAACACTATTGCCCCTCACAACTATATTACTGTAACCTCCCTGGCTTAAATCAGCAGGGTATGACATAAAAGTAATGCCTGCATTTTTAAAGCCGCTTACTTCACAATTATAAACAGACACATTGCCGAGCTTTGCAGCATTGGGCAGCGTAGTATAAAAGAAAATGCCATAACCAATATTGCCAGTCTGTTCAATTGCCTTCCATCCACCAGTTACAATCAAATTTTCTATTAATATAAAAGCGTTGTTGTAAATAAAAATACCATTGTTGTTACCACTAATAATAGATGCTTTCCCCGTGCCGTAGCTGGCAAATTTTATATTATACCCATTAATGCCGCTGCTGTTGATGGAGAGGGTGCCGGTAAAAATTTTGCCACCTTCAAATAATACCTGGTCGCCGGGTGCAAATATTTGTGCATTTACTTTAGTGAGCGTTTGCCACGGAGTTGTTATAGAAGTGCCGTCATTATTATCATTGCCGGCCGGACTTACGTAATAAACTTTGGACAGTAAAGCAGTATTTAATTCTCTCGAATTTGTAATGGGTTTTATAGTATTTGTTTCCCGGAATTGAAAATCTTTTTTGCAGCTTATTATCAGCAAACTACTGATGAGCAAAGCATAAAAAAATATAAGGTTTTTCATGTTTTTATATAAGTGATATTGGAAATGTTCTATGCCAGCCGGTAATAAAGTTAAGATTTATTTTTTAGTAGTAACATTTCAGCTTTTATCATTATTGTTTTAGAAATATTTATTAGCTTTTATTTTTTAGTTGAGTGCAATAATCTTCCTGCAAAAAATTATCTTAATTACCGGTAGCAAATTATACAAACGGTGTTTAGTCGAATTGTTCAGTAACATATACTGCCAGCCTTTCGTCGCTCATTTTATTGGCGGTACTTTCTTTCGCAACGGTATTTTTAAACTGCGGTGTCTCAGCCATAAAATGTATCAATTGTTCCTGAGCTGTACCTGTACCTGTAATGTGTACTTCTTCTGCATTCTGCATCAGGGCAGTGATGGATTTAAAATATTTTTGCAGTGAACTTTTTTCTGCATTGTTGGCTCCTTTTTCACTACTGTTATTTTCAGTGGCGGGATTTTCAACTTGTCCCAATACAACAAAATTGCCGGTATCTATATTTTCCCTTCCCAGTATGGTGGCATGATGAGTATCCATCCATACGCCGAATTGCTTTTTGTTTTTTACAGTCATAATTATGTATTTACTGGCACAAGTTTCAAAAGTCATACCCTAAATGCTCAGTATAAGATTACTGGCTGTAACTAAATTTTTATTACAGTATGTAGAAAATATTTCCCAGCAGTACAAATTTTTATCTCAACCCAGGTACTCTTCTTGTATTTTTAATAAAAAATTTTACCTACTTTCAATTTTGTTAATAATCAGCTGTACTGACAGCCATCTTTAAAATCTAAACATTAAAAAAATGAAAAAACTATTTGCAGCTTTTATTGCAGGAGGGATGTTCTTGGTATCCTGTCATAAAGCAGATGTGATAACTGCCGAAAATAACGAGAGCCAGACAAGTTCACCTATCCAGCGGAAATGTGCTTCCAACGATGTATTGGAAGAACAACTGCAGGCCGATCCTACCCTCAGAGCCAGAATGAACGACATCGAAACTTTTACAGAGAGATTTGCAAAAACCCCTTTTATGCAGCGTCTTTCCGGCGATTCAATGATCATTCCGGTGGTGGTAAATGTTATTTATAAAACTGCAGTCGAAAATATTTCACTGGCTCAGATACAATCGCAGATTGATGTATTGAATGAAGACTTTAAAGGTTCCAATACTGATATCAGCGGTGTGCCGGCTTTGTTTACCAACGTTAAAGCCGGTGATACCAAGATTCGTTTTGTATTGGATGCTGTGGTAAGAAAAAGTACTACTAAAAAAAGCTGGGGCACCAATGATGCAATGAAGAAAACTTCCCAGGGTGGCATTGCTCCTACCAGCCCCACTACCAAATTAAATTTGTGGGCTTGCACATTGGGCAATGGTATTTTGGGTTATGCCCAGTTTCCGGGTGGCAATTCTGCCACTGATGGAGTGGTAATTTTAAATAGTGCTTTTGGCAGCCGTGCAAAATATCCAGGCGGTTACTATATTAACAGTTACGACTTGGGAAGAACTGCTTCTCATGAAGTAGGCCATTGGTTCAATCTGCGACATATTTGGGGGGATGCTAACTGTGGCAATGACTTGGTAGATGATACGCCGTTGCATACCACTGCTAATTATGGTTGCCCTGCAGCTGGCATTACAAGTTCCTGCACAGGCACACCTGTAATGATGACCATGAACTACATGGACTATACAGATGATGCCTGTATGTACATGTTTAGTGCAGGTCAAAAAACACGTATGCAGGCCACATACGCTGTTGGTGGCCCACGTGCAAGCTTCCGGTAATAACTGCTAAATTATATTGTTAGAAAAGGGTTGTTTTATGACAACCCTTTTCTATTTTTCTGTAATAATTTTTTTCAGCTTTCTTCATATAAATATCAGCAATTGCAAACCTGTAAGATTAATCACAAAAAGAAGAAATTTTTGATAGAATAAAACAATTAATCAGCTGCTAAAAAAATCATCAGGCAGCGATGCTTTGCAAAATTAATTTGCAGGAAATATAAAAAGCTATTGCATTTTAATAAAAAGGTCTCTATTTTTATTCTACTGAATTTACCTCTCCAACCATTTGATCTTCTCCAATAGTTCTGTATCAGAAACCTCATTTTTTAACTTAAAAACATTTTAACATGAAGAAGCAACATCTTTTGAGCTATCTGCTATTGTGGATTGCTGCAATCACCATCCCAGCCTGCCAAAAAGAAAAGCAGCAGCCAATTGCATCATCACCCGAGACATTCGATATTTCGGAAACCGTAGTAGTGCCGGAAACGGATGGATTTTCTGCCCGTGGCAAAAATTCACACAATAACAGTTGCAATACCTTTTATGGTTCAGCAGTACAAATGGGAAATGGCCATGTCCGTTCCTGGATCAACATCAGAAAATCGGATAACAAGCCATTGGCTTTAGGAATTGAAATGACGGATTGTTCCCTTCAAAACCTTTCAATGGATCCGTTGAATTTTGCAGGCAACACTTTTTTCCTGGCATTGCATCCCAAAGCACTAAGCACTACGCCATTTAATCACATTGCTATCAATTGGGAACCAGCGGGACATGAGCCACCGGGTATTTATGATGTACCACATTTTGATATGCATTTTTACAGGATAAGTATCCCGGAGCAATTGAATATTTCTCCTGTGCCTGGCACACCACCACCTGCAGGTTATCTTCCTGTATCGTATGTTATAGAAGGTGCCACTGTTCCGCAAATGGGTACGCACTGGCTGGATCCTTCTTTTCCAGAACTGCCACCAACACTTTCTCCTTTTACACATACTTTAATTTATGGCTCCAATAATGGCCAGGTGATTTTTTTAGAACCAATGATTACCAGGGCATTTATTCTTAGTGGGGCTTCGGTTGCAAAATCAATTCCTCAGCCTATTAATTTTTCACCTGTAAATACAAATTATCCAGCAGAGTATAAAATATGGAAGAACACTAATAATAACCGGCATTACATATCATTAGCAAATTTTTTGTGGAGATAAAGAAACAAGTTTTTTTAAAAATATAATTTTCTCCCTGCAAAGACAGCATTTGCCCAATTGGTTAAATTAAATAAGCCTGTAAAAGAAAAATCCTTTTTACAGGCATGTCATAAAAAGTTCGTCAAAAATCAAATTAATGTCTTTGCAGGGAAAAGATTAAAAATAAAGTAACAACAAAAGCAATATCTACAGCAGGACTAAATCCTGTAGAAAAAAATGTTGGTATCAATCGCAATGATTTATTCAACAATACAAACACTTTATTTTAGCGGGATAAAATGATGAACCAGCTGCTAAAAAAATCATCAGGCAGCGATGCGTTGCAAAATTAATTTGCAGGGAATGAAGGAAGTTATTTTTACATCGTGTTTTTTGTAGAGCGGAATAGAGAGAAAATTTCCGGCAACAAGATGATGTGGCTTTCCATCAATGGTGATATTACAACTGCCTTCCAGTATCAAAAAATTCTCCAGTTCATCATCATGAATTTCTTCAGGAGCCCCTTCTTTTATCCAAACGATGGCAGTGGTGACTGCAGGAGTGTAACCAATAATTTTTGCATGAATATCTTCAAAGTCATCTGGAAGGAAAATGTCTTTTCTGTTGATCCATTCTGCGTATTCTGTAATAGCCGATCCTTGATGCAGCAAAGGAGGAAAGGAAGCTGATTCACCATTTTTCAATCTTTCCATATAATCCACCATCGCCATTAAAAAAGGCTTGATGGTTGGATCTGGAGAAACGCCATGATGCTTTCCAAAAGCTTCCATCGACATGGCAATTTGTTCAATCTCAGAACGTATTTCAGGATATGAAGAAGCCATTTTTTCCACTTCTTCATTTTCCATTGCACTGGCAACACCCAAAACATATAACTCCAGTATCCCGGAGTCGATATAGTTTTTAATGTTTTCTATATTGTTTTGCGGCTTCATTATTATCTATAAATTCAAATTTCACCTTATATACGACGTTATAGCGGTTGAAGTTTGATAATGTTGCGAAATTATCATTTAAACTTTTAACTGGTAAATTTATTATTAGCTACGCTTTACCTGATTATTCCCTGTTTTGCCTCCATAGGCCGTTTCGTGGCTCAAAAGGCAAGTAAAAAGATGGAGAATCTTATTGATGAAAAAAAGTAGACTGGCTTTTATTAAATTAAATCGTAATGGCTGAACTCTTAAAGAAGATACTTAGTATGAAGTTTAGTGTGGCTTAAATGCAGGATTACCACCCATGCTGCTGTTAAATTTATAGTACTTTCCGTCATCATAGTTTTTCCAGTAGCGGTGTCCTTCGAGGTCGTAATACAGCCTGCCATCTATAGCTTTTTTTGCTCCCCGGTCATCTACGGTGATTATTTTTGGTACAGGTGTTTTGATTACTTTTCTTACTGCTACTTTTTTAATTTCGGGTGTTTCTATAGTTGCAGCTTCAGTTTGCGGAACATGTTTTTTACTGCATCCAACAAGCAGTATACACCATAAAAAAAATATTGCGGCTCCGTATTTTATCTGCATCTTTTTTTAGAAAGTTACTTCAATTTTTCTGCCAAAAAAATTACCATTATTGTTATTCCTGCAATGAATCAACTGCCACAGTTTGAGTAAATATTTACTCATTATTTTCCGGGAATCTTTCTGCAGTTTACTGCAGTTTATCATTACTTCCAAAAAATAACCATTGCTCCAATCAGTGTGAGTACTATTACAATCTTCCGGTAATTATTGTCTTTTATTACCGCCACAATTTTTAGTCCTGCCAAAAATCCAAATGCCAGTGCAGGTATCAGCAGCAGGTCTGTTTGCAAACTTGCCGGGTTAATGTTTTTCCAGTAAAATACCTGGAAGGGAAGTTTAAATAAATTGATCACCAAAAAGACCCATGCAGCAGTGCCAATAAAATCATTCTTGGGCATACGCATCGCCAAAAAATAAATGTTGGCAAATGCGCCGGCAAGGTTTCCCAGCATGGTGGTGAAACCTGCTGCCAAACCGGTGCTGGCCACAAATAATGGATTCGTTGGAACAGTGGTTGTTATACGAAATTCCATCAGTATCATAATAATCACTGTGATGACAATGATGAGTGCCATTATTTTTCTGAAAATAATTTCATCCAGGCCTTTGCCCACATACACACCAATTAAAATACCTGCAGCCATCCAGGGTATCAGCTTCCAAAAATGTTTCCATTGTGCATGACGGGTGTAATAAACCACCGCACCGATATCGGCCACACACAATAAAGGCAGCACAATTCCGGTAGATGCTTTGCTGCCAAACACAATGGCCATGATGGTTACATTTAGCATCTCAATGCCTTTTAACCCAGCCTTGGCAAGCCCGATGATAAATGCAGCCGCCATGATTAAAATCCAGTTGCTGATAGAATAAGTATGTAGTATTTCCATTGATGGCTGATGAAAATTTTAAATAATGCTGCTGTACAAATTCAAATGCCAAGATACGCCGGCAAAAGCATTACGGTAACAATAACAATGCTGAATTCGTCATTGCAAATAATGATTGCGTGCCTCAATAAAAATAAATAGTTTTATAACTGCTGTTGTTTCCAGCTGCATGAATTATATTACAGTGCAATGAAATGCTGATATCTGCAAGATATTGTAAGCAACAAAATGAATTCGTCATTGCAAAAAAACTTCGTTGTATGACTGATGAAAATATACTGTATAAAACAAAAGTAAATGAATTTGAATTTTCATTTACTGCAAAACAAATTGCTGGCGCTGACCTTGTAAAAAAATCTCCCACTGAATTTAATTATATAAAAGATAACTGCTCAGTAAATGCTGTTATTGTTGAAGAGGATATTGCTGGAAAAAAAATAAAAGTAGAAATAGAAGGTGAAGTATTTGAAGTAGAAATAAAAAATGAACTTGACCTGATGCTAGATGAAATGGGATTCAGCAAAGCATCTTCTAAACAAATAAAAGAAGTAAAAGCACCTATGCCCGGAATGGTGCTTGAGATTGCAGTAACAGAAGGGCAGGAAGTAAAAGAAGGTGATAAACTTTTAATTCTTGGTGCTATGAAGATGGAAAACTCAATAACCATTTCTGCTGATGCGGTGATAAAACGCATACAAGTAAAAGCAGGACAGGCAGTAGAGAAGGGGGAGGTATTAGTGGAGTTGGAATAAATTATAAGTGATGAGTTATAAGTTATAAGTATGAAAAAAATATTAGTTGCCAACCGTGGAGAAATTGCATTGCGTATTATGCGTACTGTAAAAAGAATGGGCATTAAAACAGTGGCTGTGTATTCCGATGCAGACCGCAATGCGCCGCATGTAATTTTTGCTGATGAAGCAGTTTGTTTGGGTGCTGCACCTTCAGCACAATCATATTTAGATGGCGATAAAATAATTTCTTTTTGTAAACAGTTGAATGTAGATGGCATTCATCCGGGTTATGGTTTTTTGAGTGAGAATGCAGTGTTTGCAAAAAAGGTAAAAGATGCAGGTATCACATTTATCGGGCCTTCACCAGAGGCGATGGAAGTGATGGGCAGCAAGCTGGCAGCAAAGGAATGTGTGAAGCAATATAATATACCAATGGTGCCGGGAATTGATAAAGCGATTGATGATGTAAAGCTTGCAAAAAAAATTGCAGCAGAAGTTGGATATCCTGTTTTGATAAAAGCATCTGCTGGTGGTGGAGGAAAAGGAATGAGAGTGGTGGAAAAAGAAAATGACCTGGAAGAACAAATGGAAAGAGCAACCAGTGAAGCTAAAGCGGCTTTTGGTGATGGTGCTGTGTTCATTGAAAAATATGTGAGTTCGCCAAGGCATATAGAGATACAGGTGCTGGCTGATAATTTTGGCAATACCGTTCATTTGTTTGAAAGGGAATGCAGCATACAACGCCGTCATCAAAAAGTGGTGGAAGAATCTCCTTCTTCTGTGCTTACGCCGGAGATAAGAAAGGCGATGGGAGCAGCAGCAGTGATGGTTGCTAAATCTTGCAACTACACAAGCACTGGCACAGTAGAATTTTTGCTAGACGATAAATTGAATTTTTATTTCCTCGAAATGAATACAAGGCTGCAGGTGGAGCATCCTGTTACAGAAATGATAACAGGTATTGATTTAGTAGAAGAACAAATTAAAATTGCAAAAGGAGAGAAATTATCTTTTACACAAGATGATCTTTCTATCAACGGACATTCGGTTGAATTAAGGGTTTATGCAGAAGACCCGTTGAATAATTTTCTTCCTTCTGTTGGCACATTGACAAAGTATATAAAGCCAACTGGAGAAAATGTTAGAGTAGATGATGGCTATGAAGAAGGAATGGCTATTCCTATTTATTACGACCCGATGATTGCCAAGTTGGTTACGCATGGTAAAGACAGAACAGAAGCGATACAAAAAATGCTGGAAGCTATTAAAGAATATAAAATTGAAGGTGTAGCAACTACTTTGCCATTTGGAACATTTGTATTTGAGCATGATGCTTTTGTGTCGGGAAAATTTGATACGCATTTTGTGGCTGCACATTATACTGCTGATAAAATAAAAGAAAAACAAAAGGCGAATGCGGAAGTCGCTGCAATAGTTGCTTTAAAATATTTTCTTGATAAACAAAAAGTACTACAACCGGTGGAGATAAAATCTACAAGCTGGAAGAGAAGATTAGCTAAATAAGTGTAGGTTTTTTTGTATATTAGCAAATACAATTATCAATTATGAAACGCTTTGCCCATCTTTTGCAAGTTTTTGCTGTTGTTGCCATTCTATTTAATAGTTGCAAAAAAAGTACGTCCACATCGCCTGCCGAAAAGCAGGGCAGTAATTTTAATAAGCTGCTAAAAACAATTTCCCGAAATGTATCCGGCACTCAATTAAGCATAACCACACATTATTCATATAGCGTTACAGGAGAGTTATCTGAAGTAACAAGAGAGTTTACTGACCCATCTGCAAGCTCCTCTGTAAATAAAGATGTTTACTATCGTAAGCAGAATGGTGAATTGGATAGTATCATTTTCCTGGATGTATCAAATCCTCAAACGCCGGCATTTCAAAATTTTTATAAAACTGAGTTCCATTATGATGCTGGCGGAAAGATAGATTTTGCATTAAACAGGTCGCTTACCAGTTATAATGATAGTTGTGTTTATACATACCTGGGTAGCAATATATCACAAAGATACCTGTACCGGAAAGCAGTAGGCAGCAGTTCGTATTCCCTGTTAGTTACCTTGAATTATGACTACGATGCAGCAGGTAATTTGGTTAATTTATCTGCTGTTTGGAGTAACCCTGCATCATCAAAAAACAGTACTTATACTTACGATAACAAACCCGGTAGCTTGCCTGTAAGAGAATTTGAAAACGAATTGTTTGGCTTTTGGATAAAGGCTTTTGATAATACTTATAAAGGAAACAATAACCCGCTAAGCCGTCGCATTTCTTCACCAGAAGATTGGGAATGGAGTAATATAGATTACGACTACCAGTATTCAGCCAATAACAAAGTATTGTATCAGAAAATAATGCACACAGGAACGCCGGATTTTTATGAAGTGTTTTATTATTACGATTGATCTGCTTTGTTTTCCCATGTTCTTCAGATAGAAAGTTCCATTTATCTTTAATTGATTGTATTGTTCTTATACAATTTGTGTAACCTTGCAAGGCTGTAATCTAATAGCTTTTAAATGCTGCAATTCATGAAATCAAAAACAGAAATATTACAAGCCAAACTTGAAGAAGGCAAACTGGGCGGTGGCGTAAAAAGAATAGAAGCACAACACAAAAAAGGAAAGCTCACCGCAAGAGAACGTATTACTTTATTGCTGGATGCTGGCTCGTTTGAAGAGATTGGCGCATTGGTAACACACCGCACCAAAGATTTTGGAATGGAGGAGCAACAGTTTTATGGCGATGGTGTGGTAACAGGTTATGGAACAGTGAATGGAAGATTGGTCTATGTGTTTGCACAAGACTTTACGGTGTTTGGCGGTGCATTATCTGAAACACATGCAGAAAAAATTTGCAAAATAATGGACATGGCGATGAAGACCGGAGCGCCAATGATTGGGTTGAATGATTCAGGCGGTGCAAGGATTCAGGAAGGCGTTCGTTCGCTTGGTGGTTATGCAGATATATTTTATCGCAATGTGCAATCATCGGGAGTGATACCACAAATTTCTGCAATCATGGGGCCATGTGCCGGTGGTGCTGTGTATTCACCAGCAATAACAGATTTTACTATCATGGTGGAGAACACCAGTTATATGTTTGTTACCGGGCCGAATGTGGTGAAGACAGTTACGAATGAAGAAGTGAGTTCAGAAGAATTGGGAGGAGCATCGGCACACTCTACTAAATCTGGCGTAACACATTTAACTGCGGTGAATGATATGGATTGTATTGCACAGGTAAAAAAATTACTGAGCTACATGCCACAGAATTGCGAAGATGTGTTACCAAAATTGCCATACACTTTAGGAGAGGAAGTAAGAGATGTGCTGGAAACAATAGTTCCTGAAAGCGCCAACCAGCCTTATGATATGCGTAATGTGATTGATGGCATTTGTGATGAAGAAAGTTTTTTTGAGATACATAAAGATTATGCAACCAATATTGTTGTTGGTTTTGCAAGGCTTGCAGGAAGAAGTATTGGAATCGTTGCCAATCAACCCATGTGCCTTGCCGGGGTACTCGACATTGATAGTTCTAAAAAAGGAGCAAGATTTACCAGGTTTTGTGATTGCTTTAATATTCCTTTACTGGTGCTGGTGGATGTTCCCGGATTTTTACCAGGCACCGATCAGGAATGGCATGGCATTATTACAAATGGCGCAAAGTTATTGTATGCACTAAGTGAAGCTACTGTGCCACGCTGTACTGTTATTACAAGAAAAGCTTATGGCGGCGCTTATGATGTGATGAACAGCAAACACATTGGCGCTGATATGAACTTTGCATGGCCCGGAGCAGAGATAGCGGTAATGGGTGCAAAAGGAGCCAGTGAAATTATTTTTAAAAAAGAAATTGCAGAAGCTGCCGACCCGGCAAAAAAATTACTGGAGAAAGAAGCAGCGTATGCAGAAAAATTTGCCACACCTTATCTTGCTGCCGAAAGAGGTTTTATTGATGAAGTGATAGAACCAAAAGAAACCAGGAAGAAATTGATCAAGGCTTATGCTATGTTGGAAAACAAAGTTGCCAAACGGCCAAGAAAAAAACATGGAAATATTCCTTTGTAAAAAAACATTGCAAGAAATATTTTATGGCGCAAGTGTAATTTCTCCTTTCATATAAAACACACATTGCCCACTCATGGTAACCCTTTCTTTGCTTACCTGTTCACACCAAATCTCCCCGACACGTTGAGATAATTGTAAGGCGTGCATTTTTTTCTTATTCAATTTTTCACTCCAGAAGGGGATGAGTTGGGAATGGGCAGAACCGGTTACCGGATCTTCATCAATACCTGCACCAGGTGCAAAGAAACGGGAAACAAAATCCGCTGATTTTCCCGGCGCTGTGATGATCATTTTGTCGAATTTTTTTTTCATTAATGTGAAATCCGGCTGGCAGTTTTTTACTGCTTCTTCATTTTCCAATTCTACCAGTAAATCCCGGTACTGATACACACCATCAATATCCTCAATGCCTAACACAGCTTGTAATGATTCATCGTATTCATTCAGCCGCTCCGGCTTCCAGCTTGGAAAATCCATTGTTATCAGGTCGTCTTTTTTTGTAACAGAGAGTATTCCGCTTTTGGAATTAAATTTTAATTCAGGCTTCTTAAAACCTAGCATATTGAACAATACAAAAGCACTTGCCAAAGTAGCATGGCCACATAAATTAATTTCTATTGCCGGAGTAAACCACCGGATATCATAGTCGGCATCCGCTCTGGCAGAAGGAACAAAAAAAACTGTTTCGCTTAAATTATTTTCCAATGCAAGCTGGTGCATTAATGTATCATCCAGCCATTTCTCTAATGGAATTACGGCAGCAGGATTGCCGCCAAATAATTTGTTTGTAAAAGCATCTATCTGGTAAAGGGATAATTTCATAATAGTAATTTATTGTTTGTACAAAACACACTTTATCCAATTATTACTCCCCCATCATTTCTTTTACCACACGAACAATATCTTCTAAATTAGGTTTGCTGAAATAGTCGCCATCACTTGCATAAGAAGGTCTGTGAGCCTGGGCGGTAATAGTTCTTGGCGATACATCTAAATATTTATAACCACCCTGCTCTTCCATCACTTTGTTAAACATATAAGCTGCAGCACCACCCGGCACATCTTCATCTACAAATAAAATCCGGTTGGTTTTTTTAAGTGATGTCACAATGCCGTGGTGAATGTCAAAAGGCAATAAAGTTTGTACATCAATCACTTCACAGCTGATACCCATTTTTTCCAAAGTCTCTGCTGCTTCTGCTACAATCCTTAAAGTAGAGCCATAAGAAACCACCGTTACATCCATACCCGGTTTTATAATTTCAGGGACACCTAACGGCACAGTATAGGCCAATAAATTGGAAGGTAATTTTTCTTTTAAACGGTAACCATTTAAACACTCGATCATGATGGCAGGATCGTTGGCCTGCATCAAAGTATTGTACATGCCTGCTGCCTGTACCATGTTTCGTGGCACACATACATACATACCTCTCAGCGAATTGATGATCATTCCCATGGGAGAGCCACTGTGCCAGATACCTTCTAAACGATGACCCCTTGTACGAACAATCAACGGGCAGCTTTGTCCGCCTGCGGTACGAAAATGAGTGGTGGAAGCATCATCACTTAATGGCTGCAGGCCATATAATAAATAATCGATGTACTGGATTTCTGCAATGGGCCTTAATCCACGAAGGGCAAGTCCAATGCCCTGACCCATGATAGAAAGTTCCCGGATGCCGGTATCAAAAATCCGCTGGTTGCCATACTTGGCCTGCAGGCCACTGAAGCCCTGGTTCACATCTCCGATATAACCCACATCTTCACCAAACGCAGTTACTTTATCATTGCTGGCAAACAGTTCATCAAAATATTTATTCAATATTTCGTAGCCATTTATTGTTTTGGCATCTTCATCATATTCGGCTTTTATCACCGCTACTTTCAATGCCGATTTTTGGCCTTCATTGTACAAAAATGAATTATACAGTTTTGCATTGGCCTTCCTCAATCCAGCATAATAATCGCCAAGTGTTTTAGCTGCAGGATGATTACCGGCAATATCAAGTGCTGTTGCCAACGCTTTCATTATCTCCCGGCGTAAGGGTTCTTTATTAGCAGTTAATTCGTCCGCAATATTTTTTACTGCAGCGGCAGCAGTTTCATTCAGGCTTTGTGCTAATCGAAATAATATTGGGGTGCACTCATCAGCCTGCTGTTTTACAGGAGCAAGGTATTTGTCCCAGGCCTTTTGTTTGCTGTCTTTTACATACAGCTTTGCTGTCATTTCAATTTCACTCAGTTCATGCTCTTCTGCCAAGGCATTGGCCAGTATCCATTCTCTCATTTGTTTAATGCAATCCCATTCTTTTTCCCATGCCAGCCTTTCTGGTTTTTTATACCGTTCATGGCTACCCGAAGTAGAGTGTCCCTGCGGCTGCGTAATTTCTTCCACATGAAAAATGGCAGGTGTATGTGTATCCCTTATTTTCTGAATAGCCGGTTCAAATACCTCACACATACCGGCATAATCCCACCCTTTTAATTTATAAATATCCAGTCCGTTGGTGCCAGCTGTTTTTTGCATTCCCTTCAATGCTTCCGAAACAGAACCTTTGGTGGTTTGGAATTGCTTAGGAACAGAAATGCCATATCCATCATCCCAAATAAAAATGGCCAATGGCACCTGCTGTACACCAGCCGCATTTACCACTTCCCAAAAATGGCCTTCGCTGGTAGAAGCATCACCAATGGTACAAAAACATATTTCATTTCCATTATCGCTCAGATGAGTGTGCTGCTTAAATATATCTGCCTGCCTGAATAATTTAGAAGCAAGTGCCAAACCCAATGCCCTCGGCATTTGCCCGGCAGTAGGGGCCATGTCACTGCTGCTGTTTTTGGTGGTGGCCAATGGCAGCCAGTCACCATTTTCATCAACATTTTTAGTGGCAAAATGAGCATTCATTTGCCTGCCGGCGCTAAATGGATCATTGTTAATATCAGGGTCAGAAAATAGTTGTGAAAAATATTGTTCTACATTGGCAAGCCCTGCGGCAAACATAAAGGTCTGGTCCCGGTAGTAGCCAGCCCTAAAATCGCCGGGCTTAAAAAATTTTGCGGCGGCTATCTGTGCAACTTCTTTTCCATCACCAAAAATTCCAAACTTCGCTTTTCCTGTCAATACTTCTTTTCTGCCCAGCAGGCTTGTCTCCCGGCTTTCGCAGGCTACCCGGTAATCTTTCAGCACTTCATTTCTAAAATGATCGAAACTGAATTTTTCCAGTAAAGCGGCATCGTTGGTTTGTAAAGCGTCCATGCAACAAATGTAAAATATTAGTTGTGATGATTGTAAATAATTTGTAAATGAATGAACAATTTGATGCCGGTTTAACCGTTTTTGTATCTTTGGTTCAATATTTGAAAATTCTGGGAACAATGAAAAAAACAATTACTGTTACATTTTTTGGATTGCTGGTATTTTCTGCCGGTGCACAAGTAATCAGCACAGACAAAGTGCAGCCTAAAACTGTAGCTGTAGTGGAAGAAGCTTTAGGTATCACCGAAACCACTTTTGATTTTGGTAAAATACCACAGGGCAAACCAGTGATACATATTTTTGATGTAGTTAATAACGGAACAGATTCCCTAAAAATTTCAAATGTACAGGCCAGCTGTGGATGCACCACACCTGAATGGGACAGGAACAAAGTGCAGGCTGCAGGTGAAAAGACAAAAATAACCGTTGGTTATAATGCCGCAGCTGAAGGCCCTTTTTCAAAATTTATTACCATTACTTATAATGGAACACAAACCAAACAGATTACGATTAAAGGCGAAGTTTGGAAAACCCCCATTTCCTCTGCTCCTGAAAATGCAGCATTAAAAAGCCTCAAAGAAGATTAATCAACAATTTTATAAATCAAATAAAAACTAAAACAATAACATGAAAAGAATCTTATTTTCTGTAGCCGTATTTGCAATTACCACTACAGCCGTTGCTCAAAAGAAAATAGCAGATGTAGCAAAATTTGCATCAGAAACTATTGATTTCGGAAAAATTAAACAAGGTGTTCCGCAGAAAGGAACCTTTACAGTTACTAATATCAGTAACGAGCCGTTAATCATTGAGCAGGCTAATCCTACTTGCGGCTGTACCATTTCCGATTATACAAAAGAACCAATTGCACCAGGTAAAACCGGTGTTATCAATGCTACTTACAATGCAGCATCACCAAACCATTTTGACAAACACTTAACAGTGAAGTTTGCCGGTATTGATGAAGTAAAATCAATTTCATTTACAGGTGATGTTGTTCCTGCAGAAGAATTTGATAAAATGAAATTAGCGGATGGCGGCAAAGCAGAAGTAAAGCAAGCAGCGGCTCCTGAAAAAGCAGCATCACCAGCTTCTGTTAAAAAAGCTCCGGTAAAAGCTTTAAAAAAAGCGACTAATCAAAAATAGATTAACCTTATAAAACGATAAAAAACCCTGTTGAAATTTCAACAGGGTTTTTTAATTCCGGCATAAGCCGGTAACGCTTCAGCTCAAAAAAAATTCAAATATTTTTTGGAGAGTCCCAATAATTAATTTTACTTTGTTTTTCAAAGTGCTTTTTATGAGTGAAGAACAACAGTCACTGCAAGACCTGCAGCATATAAAAAAAATGATGGAGCAAAGCAGCCGTTTCATCAGCCTGAGCGGATTAAGCGGTATTGCTGCAGGGGTTTGTGCTTTGGCAGGAGCCTGGTTTGCCAACCAAAAAATTCATTGTTGGGTAAAAGGAGATTGTAAAATTGATACGCTGATAGATATGGGTGGAGCAGTGCTTATTAATGAACTCTTTTGGATTGCGACCTTAACTTTTATTGGTGCTTTTGTCAGTGCTTTCTTTTTCACTTTCCTGCGTAGCAAAAAAAATGGCACTCCGATGTGGGGAACCACCTCTATCCGTTTGTTTTGGAATACGGTTATTCCAATTGTAGTGGGTGGTGTTTTTATTATCAGGATGATGCAGTTTGGAGCGTATGAGCTGGTAGCCCCGGCCTGCCTTATTTTTTACGGACTTGCTTTGGTAAATGCCAGTAAATATACTTTGGGAGAAATCAGGTATTTAGGATTTGGCCAACTGGCATTGGGTTTAATGAATTGCTGGTATCCAGGTTTTGGGATTTATTTTTGGGCAATGGGGTTTGGGGTATTGCATATTGTGTATGGCTTGGTGATGTGGTATAAATATGAAAGAATATGATGAACCCGATAGAGAATCTGAATAAATTATTTGACAGCCGTATCCGCCTGGGCATTATGAGTGCGCTGATGGTAAATGAATCGGTAAATTTTAATGACTTGAAAGAATTACTGTCTATTACCGATGGCAACCTGGCCAGCCATCTGAAAGCATTGGAAGAAAACGGGATCATCAAAGTGCAGAAAGGATTTATTGGAAGGAAAACAAATACGACGTATGCTTTAAGCAAAGTTGGAGAGAAGGCATTCAAGCTGCACATTGATGCACTGGAAAAAATGATCAAGGGAACTAAATAATTTTTTTTGTACTTATACTTTGAAATTCAAAGCACTTTTAATTATGAAAAAATTTATCAAGACAGTATCTGCAAGTTTTACTATTTGGGTGGCGGCAGCATTAATTAATGGTTTACTGGTAGCAGCATTGTCGTTGTTTGTCAACCACGATTCAGGGGAGCTTGGATTAACTTTTGGATTGGTGATTGTTTTTTCTTTGCTGTTCTCCATCCCCGGCATATTTATTTTCTGGCTTTTTTTTATTGCTAATTATTTCCAAGAGGGGTTATTCCAATTATTGCTGAAGACGGCTTTGTTTACTTCTCTTTTTTCAGCATTGATTTTTTTTGGCTGGGTGGGTAGAGGTTTTCATAGCGATAATATTTGGTTGATAATTTTTGCTGTTGTGGCGGCAGTTGCATCTGTGATGATCCACCATGGTTCTGTCCGCAATATTGTAAACGAAAATAAAAATCAAACCCATGTATAAATTTATCATCAGCGTACGCTCTGCAATTTTGGTGTACTTAACTCATCAAATTGCATTACCTATTTTAAAAATTATAAGGAAGCCTGAAAAATTTCCTTACACAAAAGAAGAGCTTGAGCAAATACCGGAAGGGATTTTAGGGAAAGATTTGATGAACATGCTGGAGGCAAAAAACCTGCCACTGCTTTCTTATTATGTAAAGCACGACATCAAACATATTTTACTGGGCTATGATACTACGGATGAAGGAGAGGTTTGCCTGCAAAGTTTTATGTTGGGCAACAGGCATATTTCTTTTCCGGTTTTTATCACTGTTGTTTTTGGTTTTATAACTATACCGGAGCACTGGAGCAAATTTATCCATGCTTACAAACGGGGCAGACGATCTGCTAAAATAAGCCACTGGCAATGGTTTCATATTATTCACCAGCCTACTCAATTGCTCATCAATATTATTAACCGGCATGAAAATAATTAAAACCGCACTCATCAATTATTACTGGTGCCTGCAATTATGCTGTATACAGTTTATCAAAACCTTTAAAAATTAAACACATGAAATCCTCTTTAGTAAAATTTTTTTTAGTTACCACCGGTGCTGTATTATTTAATATTTTTTTCTGGAATGAAAAACTGGCTTTGAACAGTTTGTTATTTGATGCTTTTATCCTTACAGCAGTTTTTTATTTGTATCCTGCTTCGTTCAATAAGGCAACAGTACGATGGTTGCTGGCGGCACATCTTATTGCATTGGCAACGGTGCTGATTCACAATACCGTTTTGAGCAAGCTTGCTTTTACCAGCACCTTATTATTACTGGTGGTATTTGTGCAATACCTGCACCGGTCACTTTGGTATGCTGGCGCTTCAGCCGCTTTAAATTATATATTACTGCTGCCATCTTTTTGGTTACTTGTAAAAGGGATTAAAACAAATGGAAATAATTCTTATGCTGTCCGTAAGACCTTGCGGTTTTTAATAATCCCTTTGTTGCTTTTGATTTCTTTTGTTATCCTCTACAATTTTGCCAACAGTGTTTTCAGCCAGATCATCAACGATGCCGGACTTGCCATCAGCAAATTTTTCAGCAATATTTTTAATTGGGTAAGTTGGGAACGCTGTTGGTTTTTGTTGCTGGGGTTTGTGGTTACCGGAGGGCTGTTGCTGAAAACTAATACCAGTTATTTTTCTACTGCAGATTTAAAACAGCCTGATAATTTAGTCAGGAAGAAAAACAATTTACCGGAATGGAAAAAGAGCAACTGGTTTGAATTGCTTACACTGCTAATGGGCAGGTTTGCCAATGGCGTAATGGCACTGAGGAATGAAAATACCACCGGTATCATTAGTCTTTTGTTGCTGAATATTTTGTTGCTTTTTATCAATGTTATCGATGTGGTATATGTATGGTTTGGATTTACCTACAACAATAATATCAACCTATCTGAATATGTGCATGAAGGTGCAGGGCTGTTAATTTTTTCTATTGTACTGGCAATGTTGCTGCTGTTATTTTTCTTCCGGGGCAATTTGAATTTTTACAAAAAGAACAAATGGCTGAAGCAGGGAGCTTATTTATGGATCATTCAAAACAGCATACTGGTAATTTCTGTTTTGATACGGGATTATTATTATATCATGCATTATGGCCTGGCTTACAAACGCATTGGTGTATTGGTTTTCCTGCTGATGGTATTGATGGGGCTGATCACTGTATTTATTAAAATTCAACAGCAAAAAACCAACTATTTTTTACTGAAAGTAAATGCCTGGTTTGCCATTATTGTACTGGTGCTGGCATCTTGCATTCATTGGGATGAAACCATTGCAGGATATAACCTTGCAAGAAAAAATTCCATTGCACTGGATGTAAAATTTTTATTGACCCTTTCAGATAAAACACTTCCATTGCTGGAAAAAAATCAGGATGTGTTATCTCAAAAGCAACCGGGAACACAAGATAGTGAAGGCGATTATTTATACAGGAGCAATCTGAATTTTAAACAATTATTTGACAAAAGAAAAGCTGATTTTATTTTAAGTCAAAAAAATTATTCCTGGCTTTCCTGGAATCAGGCAGATGCGTATGTAAGGGAACATCTTAGCAGTGGTAATGCCACTTCTTTTATTAATCATTGATAAATATACAACACATGAAATTCCTAAAATCCCTCCGCTATGCCGGTAATGGTATCCGCCATAGCAGTATCTATGAAATTAATTTCAGGATACATTTGTTTGCGACCTTTGCAGTAGCAGTTGCTGGTTTTTGTTTTGCTATCAACAATACAGAGTGGCTTGCAGTAATTACCTGCTGCACACTCGTGCTAACGGCAGAAATGTTTAACACTGCCATCGAAGTATTCTGCGATTGTTTGGATAAAGAACCTTTACCCAAAATAAAAATTGTAAAAGATGTAGCGGCAGGAGCAGTGCTGATAACGGCTATTGGCAGTGCTGTAATCGGGATAGTTATTTTTCTTCCCAAAATTATTCATCAAATAAAATTGTACCCATGATAAAGTTGTCATCAATCGAAAAATTATTAGCTGCTTTTATTTTATTTATTGCTGCCATGCTGGTGGCCAGGATTGGGTATGCCAATAACCTGCATTATATTTTCCTGTTGTGGAATTTATTTTTAGCGTGGGTACCATTTCAACTAAGTGTGGCACTTACCCAGGGAGGGCAATGCAACAGGTGGTACCGTTATTTCTTACTGGCATCCTGGTTATTGTTTTTTCCCAATGCATTGTACATCATCACCGACCTTATTCATTTAGAAAATTCCCGGGCAGATGTGCCGGTATGGTTTGATGCTATTTTATTATTTACCAGTTCTGTAGCCGGGCTTGTGATGGCTTTTGTTTCGCTGTACCTGGTAGAAATTTTTTTGAAAAAAAAGTCACTCAAAAACATAGCAACAAATTAGTGATGGCCACATTATTTCTTGGTTCATTTGGTGTGTACATTGGCCGTTTCCTGCGGTGGAACAGTTGGGATATTGTTACCAATCCATTTTCTTTATTAGTGGAAATTGCCAAACAGTTTGCTATGCCATTTCAACATTACCGTACCTGGGCTGTCACTGTGTTGCTAACCGGTTTATTCAGCCTATTGTATTTTGGGATAAAAAAATTACCAAGGTTTTTGCAGGAGCATAATAGCTGGTGAAGGATAAATGATGTAGCTGATGAAATAAAAGCGTTAAGCTTAGATATAAAAAAATTCCGCCTTTGAAAAGGCCGAATAACCAAAAACCTGTACTGAATGAAAAATTAAATATATTTTTAAAACCTGAAACCAACACTTAATGCGATTACCTGGTTTTTATATTTGGGTGTTGAACTGGTACCATCTCCATTGTTATTCTGAAAGTCTAGGTTATACCGCAGATCAAATACTACCGGTCCTGAAGAGGCTTCAATACCCACTACTCCACCAAGTATATTTTTCCGGAGATTATCATTATCCTGCTTTACTTCATTTTCAAATGTTGAATTATTAACTGTAAATTTTGTTTGTGTAGATGCAAGAAAAGAAAATTGTGGACCTATTAAAATACCAAAGTTTTTTGTGGGTTTAAATTTTGCCAATAATGGCACTTCAATAAAATTAGTTGTTTTATGGTATTCATAAGGTGACCCTAAAAAACTGCCCGTTTCTTTATACCCCTTTTGTGAAAACTGTAATTCCGGCTGCACACTGAAACCGTCTGTTATCGGTAGTTCAAGGAAAACTGCTGCATTAAGCCCAAGTTTTGAACCTGTTGTGGTATTAGCATTATTATCCTGAATAAGGTTAGACAAATTTACACCTGCCCTTACACCAATATGCACTCCATCCTTTTTATCAGTGCTGGTTTTTTCCTGTGCATTTACTTTAACTGCTCCTGCCAATAATAAGGCTGCTGTTACTACAATAATTTGTTTCATAAGTTTTTTATTTTTTACTGCGATTAATGAAAAAGATATGCCAAACAGATTTACTGCTTTACCAGCAGGGATTTATTGTTCAAATTAAAATGATGGTGGTTATAATTGCTCATTGACTTCCTCAACATGGGGATGTGGTTTCCCTGTTTTATATATTTTAATATAGTTTAGATGACCTCTGACAAGACACACATTTCTTCAATACCCACAAAAAATTACCCGGCTTTTAACAGCCGGGTAATATTAATTATGATGATTGATTTTCTTAAAAATCTAAACCTAAACTAAAATAATAAATTGGCTTGCCTTTAAATATGCCATTCATTTCCCAGGCTGCATCAAACTTTAGGAAATAGCCCAGCAGGGTACTCCTGGCACCAAAGCCATAGCCACCGGCCAAAGGGCCAATGCCACCAACCTTGGTTTTTACCTGCACAGGCGGCTGGCCATAAATAGTAGATGGCCTGGCAATACCTTTGTAAGCACCATTCCAGGCATTGCCAAGGTCAATAAACTGTACCAGCTGAAAGTTGCGTACAAATGCATTATTAATTGGCCTGTTAAAAAAGGTGGTCCATACCGGTAGCCTGAATTCACTGTTGATTGTAACGGCGTTATTACCATTGGCTACGTTTTGTGTAAAGCCTCTCAGGTTGCCCACGAGGCTTTGGAATGCATAGTCAATATCAGGGGCAGGCAGGTTGTTTGAATTAAAGAAACGGTTATTGCCATTGCCACCAAACATCAGCCACCCATCTGCACCACCCACATAGTAAATAGTTTTTTGGCTGCCCCAGCTAAAGTCGCCAGAAGCCCTGCCAGCCCAGATAAAATTGCGGTAGATAGGATAATAATACCGTACATCGAAGCCCCAGTTAAAATTATACTTTTTGGTTTTTGCCAATGAATCTCTTCCTTTACTGATGTCGGTATTCCAGTCAAAGAAAACTTTGTAGCGTAACCCCACCCAGATATTTTGTGTAGGATTCAGCGTATTGTCATATACATATTCAGCATGGGTAAGGGCAAAGCGTTTTTGAGCATTACCTTTCTTTAGTGATTGATCATTGTTTATATCTGTAAGGGCTACATAATTTTCATTACGTACACCAAAAGACAAACTGATTCTTTTCGACCGGTCAAATGGATAAGCAATATTGGCCATGTAGATATTGGTGAAAATTTTACCAGAATAGATATAATTATCGCCAACGTAAGACAATCCTCCCTGCTCCACATTCCTGTAATAAGTCAATCCCCAATCAATTCTTCTTTTATAATTTTCATATCCCATCAGCCATTCATTATCTTTTAAATCGGTAGAAAGACGAAAGGCACCGAATATCTTTTGGTCTTCGAGCAGTTCGGATGTACCCAGTCTTATTAAGCCATTCAGCGGCGTACTGCTGCCCAGCCTGATAGGGCCACTGCCACCTGCATAAGCCTGGTAACGGTTGAATAAAATAGCATTGCTGAAATTTACACCGCCATATTCTGCTCCAAACTTTACTGGTTTGTAAGGATACAGTTTGGCATTTTTCAATACATCATTTTTAGAAGCTTCTGTAACACCCACTGTTTTTCCTAAAAGGCTGCTGTCTTTTTTTTCATTTTCAAATTCATTTTGAAAAATATTATTTTGGTTTTGAATGCTGTCTGTAGGTAATGGTTTATCATACTTACTATCTGTGCCGGTTACAATTTTATCAGCCATCACTATTCTTTTCATGTAGGTAGTGGGTGGCACAGTTACATTGCGGCGACGAAGTACCGTCTCATCAATTTTTAATTTGTACAAAGTTTTTTCATCGCTTTGCCTGGTTACTTCACTTACCTGGTTATTATCACCGGCCACCCTTGTTTCGGCCACATTGCTTTCGTAATTGGTCAATGGAAAAGTATAGGCAGAATCCTGAGATACTGCTACTACTGCAATAGAATCAACATCCGTTTTTTTATAAACCCTCAGCATACTGTCCACATCTTTTATAGAAGGGTTACGCAAAATATCATCTCCAATCAGCACCAGTGTATCTAATCCGGCAGCCTTTGTAGTAAAGAAACCTGCATACCTGTTGGCCACACCATTTTCATCACTTATAAAAGTAAAGTGGTTGCTGTTGTAAGGCATTGGGTAACGGGCATTGCCATATTTAAGATTGGATAATTGAGTGATTTGATTAAGCTCTGCTTTATTACCAAAGTTGGTGATCAGAAAAATATTATAACGGTTGTGGCTGGGTAAAGAAGTATCTCCAGCTTTAGCATCAGCAGCAGGCCTGTTGCTGGCAAAAATAATTCCTGTTTTGCCGGGGAAAGAAACAAAAGTGGCATCCAGGTCATCATACACATCGTTGGTTATTTGCTGCACTTTTTCATTTTCCAGGTTCAGTGTAAAAATATCTGTGTGGCCATTTTTAGTAGCACTCAGCAACACCGTACGGCTGTCGAGCATGTACTTCACATCCTGTATTTGCTGAAACTGTTCAGTGAGGTCTATCTGCGGATTTTTAATTCTTGTTACCAGGTCGTACACAAATAATTTCAACCTGCCTTCTTCATTGTGAATAACGGTGATCCTTGTGCCTTTAGGATCCCAGGCCAGCAAAGGATAATCAGGATTGGTTTCATTGAGGTAGCTGCGGATGCCGTATTTCAGGATCGTGTATTCTTCAAAGTCATCATACAGTTTCACTTTTACCAGGTTCTTATTGTATTCAACCAACACATAAGAACTGTTTTTTTTGTTGGGGTTTACGTTAATTCGGTAATAGTCTTTGCGCTGGTTGATGTCAAAACTTTCTATCGCTTGCCCCTTGGGATAAGCTTTTCTTTTTGTTACGTCGGTCTCATATTTCTCTTCCTCGTATTCCATAAAATCCACCAGTACATCTTTGAATTTTTTCTTACACACCTGCATGCTTGCCCGGTTAAGATTTTTGTAAACCCTTGCCAGGTACAACAGGTAGGTTACATTTTCTTTCTTGTATTTTTCTTCGATGTAATACCAAAAAGCATGACCGGCCAGCCTTGGATTTTGAAAAGCAAAAGAGTAAAACTTTTTGTACTTGCCACTGAGTATTTCGCTTTTTAATTCATCATCCAGAGTGGTGCTCCAGTTTTCTGCAGCAAAGTCAACATAGCCATCAGTAAGCCATTTTGGCAAATCCAGTAAAGCCTGGTTGCCGGCAAATTCACCCAGGTCTTCACCAAACAATACATTGTCGGTAATGATCCGGGCAATGCCCTGCCTGATTTGTTTGCGGAGTTGTGCATGATCGCCATTAAAATAAACCACCATTTTGTTGTTCAGCAATTTGGTGGCACCGCCGGTATTTTGCCAGTCAATACCCATCCCAATGTTAGACTGCTGCAAGTCTGCAAATTCATTGTACACCACAATGTTGGCTCTTCGCTGCATACTGTATTCAGTAAATTCTTCAATGCCCGGCAATTCTTCTTCAGCCACCTGCAGCACAAATTTTGCCAGCTCCTGCCCGTTTTGATTAAAATAGGTATTGAAGTTTTTGCTTTGATAATATTGCCATTTTAATTTTTTATACTGCACCCGGTTTTTACCAAACTCAACTGCGTTGATTACCTGTGCTGTGGAGGAAGAGTTCCCAATCAAAAAAAAGCATACCGCTGTAAAAAATATCCTGCTAAACTTTACCATACTAACTTTACTGTTTAATAGTTAAAAGTAAACCATTACAATCAATCATAAAAATATCCCTTAATTACCAAAAATATTGTTAGATGTTGCAGATACATTCTTTTGTTTTTAGCCCTATACAGGAAAATACTTATGTTCTTTACAATGAGCAAAAGGAATGTGCCATCATTGACCCGGGCTGTTATTTTGATGAAGAGAAAGAAACACTGAAAAATTTTATAAATGATAATGGCCTGAAGCCCCTGCTGCTGTTAAATACCCATTGCCATCTCGATCATGTATTTGGAAATAAATTTATTGCAGAAACCTACGGACTCAGCCTGCACCTGCATGAGAGGGAAAAGCAGGTACTGGCATTTGCACCCACATCCGGCCTGATGTACAATATGCCTTTTGATAACTATGCCGGCGAATTTATTTTGCTGAAAGAAGCTGATAAAATTTTACTGGGTACAGATGAATTGCTGGTAATAGAAGCACCGGGCCATTCTCCGGGGCATGTTTGTTTTTATTGTGCCAAACAGAATTTTGTAATTGGCGGTGATGTATTGTTTCAAAGAAGTATTGGAAGAGCAGATTTGCCCGGAGGTAATTATGATACTTTGATAAACAGCATCCGTACAAAATTATTTGTGCTGCCTGATGAAACAATTGTTTATTCAGGTCATGGTGAGCCAACGACTATTGGGGAAGAGAAGAAGTATAATCCATTTTTGAAATAGAACTTAATAATTAAATCAGAATTTACCATCTCCTAATTTAGTTAAAATCATTTCGGGCATTTGCTGCTGCTGTAAAATAAGCTTCGATAAAATTTTTTGGAAGGCTGTGGTAATTTTCAGTTGGGTTATCGCTACTTTTATCTTTAATGCCGTTGAACAAAATGAGTAAACAGAATTTAATATCAACTTTCTTATTCCTGGTAACAACGGTATTGTTTGTTGCATTTACAAACGGACAAATTAGAAGCAAAGATTCTATTCAATGTTTTGAATTA
>JANMJU010000173.1:0-41958 GCA_031371545.1 Chitinophagaceae bacterium | reverse complement strand
CAAAGGCGTCTCAACGACGACTCACTCGTCGCTGAGGCTCGACGCCTTCATTCGGAGCATCCGGAACTCGGCATTCGAGCATTGGCTCGGATCATCGTAAAAAAGAAGAAACTAAAGCAGCCGCACAAGAGATTTCAATTTCATAATATTGAACGAATACAGTTGGTTTTGATAAAATAGCCGTCCTGTTTTTACAGGGTGGCTTTTTATTTTCAGTGCAGGTGTAATTCAAAAAAATTAATAGCCCAGTATTTTCAACATACTTTGTGCTGTTTGTTCCTTTGCATACACCCAATCTACCAACTTACCATTTTTATCATGGCCAATGACGATGTGCTTTGGAGACGGAATTAAGCAGTGCTTGATACCGCCGTAACCACTGATCTGATCCTGGTAGGCGCCAGTATGAAAGAAGCCTACATACAAAGGCTCGCCGCCAGCTTTTAATTTTGGTAAAAACACTTCATTAATATGTTCTTCCGAATCGTAGTAATCATGACTGTCGCAGGTGATACCGCCTAATGTTACCCGTTGGTATTCATCTTTCCATTTATTAATGGGCAGCATCAAAAACTTTTCTCCAATGCCCCAGGTATCAGGCAGGGTTGTAATAAAAGAAGAATCAATCATGTACCAAATCTCCCGGTCGTTTTGCATTTTCTCTCCAATAACACTATAAATATGTGCCATGCTTTCTCCTACAGTATAACTTCCGAACTCTGTAAAAATATTGGGCATGGGCACTTTACTTCTTACACAAGCCACTTTGATATTACGGACAATTTCATTGATCATGAACTGGTAATCGTACTCAAAGCCAAGGGAATGTTTGATAGGAAAACCACCGCCGATATTAATGGAATCCAACTCGGGGCAAATCTTTTTTAACTGGCAATACAGGTTGATCACTTTATTTAATTCACTCCAGTAGTATATGTCATCCTTGATGCCTTTATTTAAAAAGATATGTAGCATTTTTAATTGAAACTTGTGCTCGAAACCTTCTATTTCATCTACATAAAATTCCAGTACATCTTTTGCCCTCATACCCAGCCTTGAAGTATAAAAAGGAAAATTGGGTTCTTCTTCTGCAGCTACCCTTATTCCTAATTTAAAGGGAGATTTTACATTTTTGTAGGCCTTTAGTTCTTCTTTATTATCGAGAATAGGAATTACGTTTTTAAACCCGCTATTTAGCAGGCGTGCAATTCTATTGGTGTAAGGCCTCTGTTTGTACCCGTTACAAATGATGAATGTTTCTTTGTTTATTTTTCTACGGGAATACAACTTGTTTACGATATCGATATCATATGCATAGGAAGTTTCGAGATGGATATTATGCTTTAATGCTTCTTCTACAATAAAAGAAAAATGCGAACTTTTGGTACAATAACAATAATTGTATTTACCCTCGTACTTATGTTTTTTAAATGCATTTTCAAACATCTTCTTTGCCTTGTCTATCTGCATCCCGATCTTTGGTAAATAAGTCAGTTTTAATGGAGTGCCATACTTATCTATGAGGGCTTTAATGTCTTGCCCGTTGTAGGTTAAGTAAGAGTTTTCCACTTTAAAATCTTCCTGCGGAAAATTAAAAGTCTGGTTTACCAAATCGGCATAGGTATTATTCATATCCTTCATTTACAAAAAATGGGTTTTTAAATTATTTGCAAATGTAATTGATTGATAAATGCAGGCTTATTATTTTTTGAGGCAACAGCAGAACCGTTGATAAACACATGCTTCTTGTTTGTTGTAACATTATCTCAAAAAAAAATCATCAAAAGACTACCTACACATTAGAAACACTTATATCTTTCGTAATTGAAAAGTAAATTGTTAACTTAAAAATTAATTAACATGAAAAAAATTATCTTAAATGTAGCTGCATCGGCTATATCAGCAATGTCTTTTGCACAGTCATTTGGCATACAGGCAGGAGGAAATCTTGCATCAGTGTCTTCTAAATCGAGTGGTATTACAATATCTACCAGTTCGAAATTTGGTTTCCTAATCGGAGCATTAGGAGAAATACCTGTTTCTAAATCTGTGAATTTTCGTCCTGAGTTAAACTATATTCAAAAGGGTGGAAAAATAACAATTCCGCAAATTATTGAAAGCTCCACTACACTGAACTACCTTGAATTGCCATTGAACTTTGTATATAATTTACCTGCTGGTGATGGTAATGTTTTTTTAGGTGGAGGCCCTTCATTTGGTTTGGGATTATCGGGAAAAGATAAATCAAAAGATTTAGAGAGTGGAGGCAGTGGAGCTGAAACAACTACTGATGTAAAGTTTGATGGTAAAAAAGATGCGACAGATGATTTTGACCACTTAAAGGCGGTTGATTTTGGAATAAATTTAATTGGAGGATACAAATTGGCAAATGGATTATTTTTTAATGTTGGTTATGCTTTTGGCCTCAGTAACATATCTGTTGATGCTAATGCAACTACTAAAAACAATGGTTTATCTTTTAAAGTAGGTTATCTTTTTGATAATGGTAAAAAGAAAACTAAAAAGTAGTATGATAAAATAAACCGGATTTGGACGTAGTTAATTCTATTTCAAACCTTAACCAATATAGTGCAAGAGAAATCACAGAAATAACCTATCGGGAGTTACTTAAGAAGAGTAGTTTATTGAGAAATGAATTAAAACGAAGGGAATATTACTAACTACCATAAAAAAAACCGGATGTGAATTGTTATCACATCCGGCTGGTATTATTTAATACGCAGGGTTGCTTACTTAACCTGAGCTATGAGGCTTTTAAAGCTTTCCGGCGAATTCATTGCTAAATCTGCCAACATTTTGCGGTTGATATCAATGTTCTTTTCAGCCAATTTATGGATGAATTCGCTGTAGGTAAGTCCTTCTTCCCTTACTGCTGCATTGATACGCACAATCCACAAACTGCGGTATTCACGCTTTTTTAATTTGCGGCCAACGTAGCTGTACGTTAACCCTTTTTCCATTACGTTTTTGGCAACGGTGTATACATTTTTACGTTTACCGTAATAACCTTTAGCGGCTTTTAAAACCCTTTTTCTTCTGGCCCTTGATGCTACTGCATTTTTTGAACGTGGCATATCTTAATTTTTTAAATTTTAGTAAATTGAAAATAAATCAACCGGGGCTTATCCTTTAAGCCTGAGTAAGCGAAGTACAAAAGCCTGCTGTGTAGGATGAACCATTCCGTCCTGCCGCATGGCACGCTTGCGTTTGGTTGATTTTTTTGTTAAGATGTGGCGTTTGAAAGGTTTCTGGAAGGTAATTAACCCAGTTCCGGTAACCTTAAAGCGCTTCTTGGCGCTTGAGTTTGTTTTTGCTTTTGGCATTTTAATAACTTAAATAGTTACTCCCTGCTGGCGGGTTTCACTGGAAACCGCTTTTTGAGCCGTGTGGGAAATATCCAAAAAAGAAAGTTCTTTTTCGGGCGGCAAAAGTATGGTAAAAATGGGGAAACCTGTAATTTAAATGAGTCTTTTTATAAAACTTGTATAAAAACAAACAGGGAAAACGAAACGTTTTCCCTGCAAGGCATTATTTTTTTTGAAGAAAATTTATTTTATTTATCAGACGACTTTGCTTTTTTCTGACTTTTAGGTGCAAACATTACCAGCATTCTTTTGCCTTCCATTTTAGGCATTCCTTCTAATGCACCAACATCTTTGAGACGGTCGGCAAATTTCAGCAGGAGCAGTTCGCCTCTTTCTTTAAACATAATGGCACGGCCTTTAAACTGAACGTGGGCTTTTACTTTATTGCCATCCTGCAAAAATTTTTCAGCATGTTTACATTTGAATTCAAAATCGTGGTCATCTGTATTGGGGGTAAAGCGAACTTCCTTTACCTCACTGGTTTTTGACTTCGCCTTCATCTCCTTTTTCTTCTTCTTCTCGTCGTACAAAAATTTATTGTAGTCAATAATTTTACAAACGGGCGGAACTGCACCGGGGGAAATTTCTACTAAATCTAATTGCAGGTCCTGCGCCATTTTAGCTGCATCTGCAGTGGGATAAATGCCGGGTTCTACATTGTCGCCAACTAACCGTACTTCGGGTACCCTTATCATGTGGTTAGTGCGGTGTTCCTGCTGTTGCTCTTTTTTAAAGCGGGGGTTGAATGCGCCACGGGGTGGCCTTGGTGGAAATGCCATACTTATCTTGCCTTAAACTTGCACCCGGCTTTGTACAAATTTTACAGGCTGTTTTGTTTTTTATTTTTAATGAATGCCGGAAAAATATTGTTTAAATCCCTGTTAACTTCCTGACAGAGTTGTGTAAATATAGTTTTTTATTCAATTGCTCTTTTACTTTTTACCTCTTCATTTACCAAAGCGATAAATTCATCAATGGTTTGTACACCAATATCACCCTTGCCCTGGCGGCGAACGGCTACTTTATTTTCATTCATTTCTTTTTCGCCAATTACCAGCATTAGAGGCACTTTATTTAATTCAGTATCTCTTATTTTTTTACCAATCTTTTCATTGCGGTCATCTATCTCGGAACGGATGTCGGCTGCTTTTAATTGCTGCTGCACTGTTTCGCAATAAGGTAAAAATTTATCGCTGATAGGCAATATTTTTACCTGAGTTGGTGCCAGCCACAGCGGAAATTTTCCTGCACAATGTTCAATCAATACCGCAATAAAACGCTCCATACTTCCAAACGGCGCCCTGTGTATCATCACCGGCGTATGCTTTGCATTATCTTCACCAATATAAGTAAGCTCAAATCTTTCTGGTAAATTATAATCTACCTGTATGGTACCCAATTGCCATTTACGGCCAATAGCATCTCTTACCATAAAGTCAAGTTTAGGACCATAAAAAGCAGCTTCTCCATATTCCACCACTGTGTTCAAACCCTTTTCTGCAGCGGCTTCTATAATGGCTTGCTCTGCAAGGTTCCAGTTTTCATCTGAACCGATATATTTGGCCCGGTCAACTTTATCTCTCAATGATATCTGTGCAGTAAAATCGGTAAAGCTGAGTGAATCTAATACATACAGCACCATGTCAATTACTTTTTTAAACTCATCCTTTACCTGGTGGGGCATGCAAAATAAATGTGCATCATCCTGGGTAAAACCCCTTACTCTTGTGAGGCCGTGTAATTCGCCATGCTGTTCATAACGGTATACCGTTCCAAACTCTGCCAGACGAAGTGGCAAATCTTTATAGCTCCGGGGAGATGTTTTATAAATTTCGCAATGGTGTGGGCAGTTCATTGGTTTTAAAAAAAACTCTTCGCCTTCCTGCGGCGTTTTGATGGGTTGAAAACTATCCTTGCCATATTTTTCATAATGGCCGGAAGTGACATACAAATTTTTGTGGCCAATATGTGGTGTTACTACCGGAAGGTAGCCCGTATCTATTTGTGCCTTTTGCAAAAACTGCTGCAATCGCTCTCTCAGCATGGCTCCCTTGGGTAACCACAATGGTAAACCCATTCCCACTTTTTCGGAAAATGCAAAAAGTTCCAATTCTTTACCCAACTTTCTATGATCCCTTTTTCTTGCTTCCTCCATCAATATGATGTATTCGTCCAGTTCTTTTTGAGAAGGAAAAGTAACACCGTAAATACGGGTGAGCATTTTATTTTTTTCATCATTCAGCCAATAAGCACCTGCTATGTTAGTGAGTTTGATGGCTTTGATAAAACCTGTGTTGGGAATATGTGGCCCACGGCAGAGATCTGTAAAATTGCCTTGAGTATAAAATGTAATTTCCCCATCATTTAAGCGGTCAATAATTTCGAGTTTGTATTGGTCGCCTTTATCGGTAAAATATTTTACAGCATCTGCTTTGGCTACATCTTTTCTTTCAAAAGCGGAATTGTTTTTTGCCAGCTCCGTCATCTTTTTTTCCAGCTTTGCCAAATCTTCTTCCCCAATTGTTTGTCCGTCTAAATCAACATCATAATAAAAACCTTTTTCTCCGGGAGGGCCATAACCAAACTTTACGCCCGGGTAAAAAGACTCCAGAGCCTCTGCCATTAAGTGAGCAGAAGAATGCCAGAAAGTACTTTTACCATCAGTATCATTCCAGGTAAGTAATTGCAGTGAAACGTCCGTTGTTATTGGTCTTGAGGCATCCCATACTGTTCCATTCACTTTGGCTGCCAACACTTTTCTTGCCAATCCTTCGCTGATAGATTTGGCTATGTCCATGGCAGTTACTCCCTGTTCATACTCCCTTACTGCACCATCCGGCAATGTTATCTTTATCATGTTCGCTTACCTTTATACTTTAATTTAGGCTGCAAATTTAACGAAGTCTTGGCGAAGGAAGAACATATCCGAAATAACTTTGTCTGTCAATTATTTTTGGATTTCAAAAGTCAATTTTAATTTTACAAAAAGCGAATGTGAAAATGAAAAAAATTATACTTTTTACCATCCTTTATTTTACCAGTATTGCAACATTTGCCCAAAAAATTAATGGGCAATGGAGGGGTTACTTTGACAGTGATGGAGATATTGTACTCAGCAGCTCAAACAATACTGAATATGTACTGGAACTGGAGATTGAAGGTAACCAGGTGTCGGGGTTTTCTTATTCTTATTTCCAGGGAAGAAAATATTATGTGATCTGTAAACTAAAAGGAACTTATTACAAAAACAGCAAGGGAATTAAGGTAACAGAAACAGAAAGAATAAAAGGCAATACCCCTCCTGATTTCACCGATTGCCTGCAGGTGCATTTTTTAACTTATGAAAAAGAAGGCGGTACAGAAAAATTAGTTGGCAGATGGGAAACAGCTCCCGGACAGCGTTCTTCCTGTGGCGACGGCAGCACTACTTTAGTAAGAAGAACCTTGAGCAAAGACCTTTCTTCGTACAAAAAACAAAGTACCCAAAGCGTTGCGATAAACAAAAAAAGCCCGTTTGACAAGATACCCCCACCCACAAAAACTGCGATTAATAAAAACAGCACTGCAATAAAAAATAATTCAAAAACTACAGCACCAAAAAGGGTAACCCCGGTTACAAAAAATACTGCTAAAACAAAAACACCTGTCAAGCAGCCAACAGTGACCAAAGTAATCCCAATACAAAAAGAGCTGCCTAAAATGGTGGCTCCGGAAATAAAAAAATCTGAGATCACAGGGATAAAATCTGATATTAGTTTCGAAAAGAGAAAGGCAGATATTTTAAAAACTATTGAGATAGAAAATGCAAGTTTTAAGGTTGACCTGTATGATAATGGAGAGGTGGATGGAGACAGCGTATCGTTGTTTTATAATGGCAAACTAATCCTATCGCATAAGCGGCTGAGTGAAAAACCCATTACCCTTACTTTAGATGCCACCACAGACCACGACATAAATGAATTGACCATGTATGCTGAAAACCTGGGGGAAATTCCACCAAATACCGCTTTAATGGTAATTACAGATGGTGATAAGCGCTATGAGGCCAGGATTTCTTCCGATTTAAAAAACAGCGGCACCATTCATTTTATTCATAAACCCAAGACACAATAATTTTTTCTCCGGAACGTTTGTATGGATAAATACAAAATCCCGTGAAAAAAAATCTACTCTTTCTGCCAATTTTGTTTGGAATAGGTTTTATAACCATTACCAGCAGTTGTAAAAAAGGCATAACAGCCCCTATCACACTAGATAAAGCTGCAGGCAAATGGAGCATCAATGCCATCCGGTATAAAATTTATAATGGCACCACAACTCCTAAGGACAGTACTATTCCATGGAGGCCAACTCCGGAAAACTTTGTGACTTTTGATGGTACTTCCAATTTGCAATATTGTTTTAACAGTACTGCAGTTACAGGTGGCAATTATACATTTGTGGGAAGTGATTCTATTGACATTCATTTGGGAGGACACGATACCCAGCGGTGGAAAATATTACTACTTACAGAAACCAATTTTAATGTTGAAAGAACATCAACAGATAATAACGCTTTCCCCGACGCAACGGTTGTAACATTTCAAGGGTTTGTCCGCTGATTTGATGCCTGCACTTAATTAATAAATAAAAATACCCGGGACTGCCGAGGTATTTTTTATTTATTAAAACTTAAAGTTGAAAGTAACGGCAGGTATAATAGGGAAAAGGCTTACCTGTTTGGCCTGCACTGTTAAGTCGCCGCCAGCAAGGCTCCCGGTCTGGTCAAAGTAAATAAAGTAGGGATTTTTACGGCTGTAAACATTGTAGATACTAAACACCCACTCAGTTTTATACTTTCGTCCTTCATTCTTTTTGGGTGAATTGATGGCAGAAAAATCGAGTCGGTGATAAGATGGCAGGCGGTATTCATTAATGCGGCTGTACTCCTGCGTTAGTACACCATTAATAAAATAAAAACTCTGTGGCAGTGTGGCCGCATTTCCACTTCCATACACAAAGGAGGCAGATAATTTCCAGCGTTTATTTAATTCATACAATGCTACAATACTCAAATCATTTCTCCGGTCGTACTTGGCAGGATATTTTTCTCCGAAATTTAATGCAGGAAATTTTCGCCATGTCCAGCTAAGGGTATAGCCTATCCATCCCGTTAATCTTCCTTTTGTTTTATTAATAAAAAACTCAGATCCATAACTCCAGCCTTTGCCAAATGTAAAGGAGTTTTCTGTGTCTTCCAAAGTATTGGGTGTGTAGCCTTCTTTGTATTCAAGCTGGTTTTGCATTAGCTTATAATACAGCTCCACAGAAGTTTCATACATATTGTCTTTAAAATTTTTAAACAGGCCGGCAGCATACAGCCAGCTTATTTGCGGCTTCACTTTATAAGTGCTGGGCACCCAAAGATCGGTAGGTAAAGTAGTGCCTGCATTGCTTACCAGGTGAATGTACTGGAGGTTCCTGGTAACAGAAGCTTTGATGGAAGTTTCATCATCCAGTGCATAACGGATAGTGAACCGGGGCTCTAAACCACCGTAAGTTTTTACGGGCTGTCCTGATGTATATACCGTGCTGTCTGTACGGTTGCCATCGGCATCAGTAGTATAAATTTTATAAGCCCCAATTTGCTGAAACCAACTGTACCGTATACCTGCATTTATTTTCAGTTTATCATTTATTTCCCAGTCATCCTGAACATACAATGCTGCTTCATGTGCATATTTGTTCTGTGCATTTAATGGCTTAAATACCATTGAATCCTGGTTGCCGCTTATTACCGACGGAGTGAATGTATGAAAAGTGTAAAAGCCGCCAAACTTTACTTTGTGGCCTGTAAATGGATACAAATCAAAATCCTGTTTCAGGCTTATATCACGAATGCCGGATGAAAGTTTGATAGTGAAATTATTTTGTGCTGCATTAAAATCAAATTTATAATTATTGAACACTGCCGTAGTATTTCCAAAAAGGCGTTTGTTAAAAACATGGTTGTAACGAATGGTACCGGTAGCATTACCCCAGGGAATATTTACTTTTAAACTTTGTTTACCATTTACAAAATCAAAAACATCCCTTCCAAAATAGCCACTGATGTACAGCCTGTCTTTTTCAGAAAACCGGTAATTCATTTTTGCATTGAGATCATAAAAATAATAGCCGGAACCATAGAACTGGCTTGACTTTTTAATGAAAGGTTTTGTCAATGCATCTATGTAAGTGCGCCGGGCCGAAATAATAAAAGAAGCTTTGTCTTTTTTAATGGGACCTTGTATAGAAAGCCTGGAGGCGATTACACCAATACCACCTTCTACCTGTATTTTTTTATCATTGCCTTCCTTCATGGCAATATCCAATACACTCGATAACCTGCCGCCATATTGTGCCGGCATTCCACCTTTTATCAACGACACATTTTTAATGGCATCTGAATTAAAAATAGAAAAGAAACCAAAGAGATGACCTGTGTTGTAAACAATGGCATCATCCAGCAAAATTAAATTCTGATCAGGGCCACCACCCCGTACATAAATACCTGCACTTCCTTCTCCTGCATTTCTTACACCTGGTAATAATTGTATCGTTTTTAGCAGATCAACTTCACCCAAAAATGCAGGCACTGCTTTTATCTGCTCAATGGGTAAAACAAATTTTCCCATTTGTGCATTCTTCACATTCACATCTCTTTTTTTAGAAGTGACTACCACTTCATCCAAAGCAGTACGGGGAATTAATTCAAAATTTATCAGCCTGTCGGTTATTAATTTTATGTCGATTGGCTTTGGCTGATAACCAGCATAAGAACATATCAGCGAATAATCCCCTTCGGTAAGTGTAATAGAATAAAAACCAAATTGATTGCTGCTTACTCCTTTTGTTTGTTCCTTAACGCTGATGGTTGCCCCAATTAATGTTTCACCATTTTGAACATCCTTTGCATAGCCGCTGATGGTAAATTTTTTTTGAGAAAAAGCTGTGCCCGGCAGTAAGAGGAGTACGAATAAAGTTTGTTTGAACCGCATAATAAAATCAGGATCGTTTTTTTATAAAACGCTTTAAAAATTTATCTACCACAGTTATTCCCTGGTTAAATAATTTGTTGTTATTGTGCCTTGATAGTATCCTGTACTTCGCCGCAATGCAGCATGGAGCTTTTATACTCCGGATGTTTTTTACCCATGTAAGGATTTAAAATTTCTTTGGTATTACTGATCCAGTTGGCAGGTTTATCTTCACCAAAAGCCATGGGACAATTTTGCCAGTATAAATTTTTTCCTTCATAATGAATAGCTCTTAAGAAAGGGTACATATTATCGCTGATACTTTTAAAATCTTGGCGCATATCAGTAATGTTTTGTCCCTTGCCCATACCTTCGGCACTGGCCTTTACATCATTTAAAAAGCCAGCAGCAGTTTCAAAAATACTGGTCGTGTCTTTTTTTAACTCATCAATATTCACCCTACTTACAAAAACTACAAATGCATTACCTGCCTGTTTTGCCTTTAAACTATCTGCTTCTACAAAAGCATTTTTTATTTCTAAGTAAGCCTGTACCAGCGAATCGATGCTGCTGTTAAATGCCGTGGAATGTTTGCCTACTTTAAGTGCCTGCTGTTTTGACGCCTCAGGAGTATCATCTGCCCTGAATTTGAACCAGTAAACAACAAATACCACTACCAGCAAAACTGCTATCAAGAATATTTTTTTCATGCCTAATAAATTTTGCCAAAGCTACACGATAACATCAAATTAAGGGAATAGTTTGCCGATTGATTACTTTTGCATCCAAAATAAATACACAACAACTTATTTACAATAAATTTTATGCTTTTAGGATTACAAAATGTTACGTTTGAATTTGGTGCAAGAACGATTGTGGAAGATGCTACCTGGCATATACAACCCAATGAAAGAATTGGCCTCATCGGCTACAATGGTACCGGAAAATCTACCCTGCTGAAAGTATTAACCCGCCAGTATTTACCCAATGGCGGCACCGTAGAACAGGGTCGGGAAACCACCATCGGCTTCCTGCATCAGGACCTGTTGAGCTTTGACACGGATGATTCTATCCTGGAAGTAGCCATGGGTGCTTTTGAAAGAGTGAAACAATTGGAAAAAGAAATTGAGGAAATTGGCATACAACTGGAAAAGACCGGTGACGAAAAACTGGCACATGACTATGCAGATAAATTGCATGAACTGGAAGTATTGGGAGGTTATGATATCCATCACAAAACAGAAGAGATATTACAGGGGCTTGGCTTTACCAATGAGAGCCTGCAAAAGCCATACAAGCTGTTTAGTGGGGGCTGGCGCATGAGGGTGTTGCTGGCTAAAATGATATTGATGCACCCGGATGTATTGCTGCTGGATGAACCGACGAACCACTTAGATTTACCAAGTATTGAATGGCTGGAAAAATACCTGAAAAGTTATTCCGGAGCAGTAGTGATGGTAAGTCACGATCGGTATTTTTTGGACAGGATGGTTACAAAAGTGGTGGAACTGTATCAGCAAAAATTGCATTTTTATACCGGCAATTATTCTTACTATGAACAGGAAAAAGCACTCCGTGTTGACATACAGCAGAAGGCTTATGAAAACCAGCAGGATTATATCCGGCAGAACGAACGATTTGTAGAACGCTTTAAAGCCAAAGCCAGTAAGGCTGCGGCTGCACAGAGTATTGTAAAGCGTTTGGAAAAACTGGACCGGATAGAAAATGTGGAGATTGAACGCCCCAATATGCGTATCAATTTTGCCATTGATAAACAACCCGGCAGGGTGATCTGTACATTGAAAAATATTACCAAAAGATTTGGCGACCTCACCATCATGGAGAACACCGGAGCTGAGATAGACCGTGGCGATAAAATTGCTTTGATTGGTGCCAATGGTAAAGGAAAATCTACTTTACTAAGAGTGATTGTAGGTACAGAAGAAATTACCGGAGAAAGAGTGTGGGGGCATAATGTAGATGAATCATTTTATGCACAGCACCAACTGGAAGCATTGAATATGGAAAACAATGTGTTGGAAGAAATGAAAGATGCCGGCAGCGGAAAAACAGATTTGGAACTGAGAAGTTTGCTGGGATGTTTTTTATTTAGTGGCGATGCCGTTGATAAAAAAATAAAAGTATTGAGTGGTGGAGAAAAAGCAAGGGTGGCGCTGGCAAAAACCATTGTAAGCAAAGCCAATTTTTTAATGCTGGATGAACCAACAAACCACTTAGACATTCACTCTGTAGAATTGCTGATAGAATCATTGAATAAATATGAAGGCAGCATTGTGCTGGTAAGTCACGACCGGTATTTCATCAGCAAAATAGCGAATAAAATTTGGGAGATAGAAGACAATAAAATTGTAGAGTTCAAAGGATCGTATGCTGAATGGTTGGAGTGGAAAGAACGCAGGGAGGCAGAAAGATTGAAGCAACAAAAAGCAACTGAAAGTAACAAGCCTGCAGAAATAAAACCTGCCCCAAAAGCAGATGCCCCAACCGCCAACACCAAACAGCAAACTGTAAACAGTCCTGTTGATAAAGAAATAAAAAAAGAATACCAGAAACATAAAAACCGTTTCAACCAGGTGGAAGAAAAAATAGCTCAACTCACCAAACAAAAAACGGAATTGGAAGCTGCCATGGCATCACCTGACAGCTACAGCAACAAGGAAAAATTTCAGCAAACAGAATCGGCCTACAATAAAACAGCGGCGGAGCTTACAGCCCTCAATAAAGAATATGAAACACTTTTTGAAAAGGTAATGGAGCTGGAAGAAAAGATGCAGTAGCATTTTTAGAAAATATTTTTACTTTATAAATTGTTTTCAATTTTTATTGCTGTAAGAAGTATATTTATAAGCCAGACAATTGCTTAACAACTTCTTTCACTTTATGCCTGATGCCATGAATGAAATTATAAACTGTGCTGCCTACATTGATGGCCGCAGAGTGGCCAATATCGATATTAACAACATTAGCAAAGTACTGTTGAACCCCGATCAGTTTGTATGGATCGGCCTGCATGAGCCCGATGAAAAAACATTGGTACAACTACAGCAGCAATTTAACCTGCATGACCTTGCAATAGAAGATGCCCACAATGCACACCAGCGGCCTAAGATAGAAATGTACGGCGAAACTTTATTTGCCGTGTTGCGTACAGCCCGGATGAATAAAGAAACACACCACATTGATTTTGGTGAAACACATTTTTTTGTGGGGCACAATTTTCTTATCACCATCCGTCATGGCTCTTCTATTTCGTATGCTGATGTAAGGGCAAGATGCGAAAGCACACCCCACCTGCTCCGCAAGGGACAGGGCTTTGCGTTGTATGCAGTAATGGATTCAATTGTAGATCAATATTTTCCTGTAGTGGAAGCAATGGAAGAAGACCTGCAAAAAATTGAAGAAAAAGTTTTTAAAGAAAAACCCACCCGGGAAACTACAGAAGATATTTATCAATTGAAACGGGAATTGCTGGATGTAAAGAGAGCCGTATCTCCACTCATTGATATTTCTAACCGCCTCATGCGGTTTGATATCACATTAATTTCAGAAGAAACCCAGCCATATTTTCGGGATATATACGATCATGCCCTGCGGATAAATGAGATGGTTGACCATGCCCGTGAGTTACTGAACACCGCACTGGAAGCCAATTTTTCCCTCATCTCCATTTCGCAAAGTGAAGTATCAAAAAAATTTGCCGGATGGGCTGCTATCATTGCTGTGCCTACTATGGTGGCAGGGTATTATGGAATGAATTTTAAATTTATGCCGGAGCTTGCATGGCATTATGGATATCCTTTGGTGGTGGGATTTACCATCTCTTTATGCATCATCATTTATTTTCTTTTTAGAAGATCGGGATGGCTGTAATCATAAAATAAAAAGCTGCAAATTTTAGTTTGCAGCTTTTTGTTATCTATCAATAAAACTCAAAAAAATTAATAAGGACCAATGAAAGTATTTGTATTACCATTAAGCCCTACCCATACTACTTTGTAATAGAATGGACCTGTTGGGCAAGAGGTAACGGGGTTGCCGGCAGCATCTAAACCAAAAGTAGTGGTGGTGGTAACTGCAGGCCCGTTGTGCTGTATTTTACCACTTACTAGTCGGAAATTACAACTTTGTTTTACAGTTAATGGTTCAAGAATAGCACTTGTAAAAGCATGACCAGCCCTGTTGGTGCCCCACTCCGCAATGCCATTAATGCTTCCTTCAGCATGCATACCTGATACAGCAATTACAATTCCATTATCATAACTGAATGTCCTGCGTTTGGCTATTTGCCAGTTGCGTTGGGTACCATCGTCGAAAGTAACAGAGATTCCACTGCTTGTAACATCATGAATAATAGGAGTTGTTCTTGTAGCCAAGTTACGCAGCTTGCCGCCAGAAACATTGGTAATTGTTTTTTCACCGTTAATGGTGATGCTTTTATTATCCAGCACACGGGTGATCTTTAAATTTTGTGTAGCAACTGTATAGTGTGATCCTGCAGCAGCCCAGCGAAAGTTAGGAGAAAAGCTGATTACTACAACACCTGTACGAATACGTGTGCCCATGCAATTCAGTCCGTTGTAGGTAATGGTTATTGTCCTTGGATTGCTAGTTGTGTCAACTGTTACGGTTGCATCACAGGCAAAAGGCAAAGGTGGTGTAAGCGGACGTTCGCCTGCATAAGTACCCCCTAGGTTTTCCAATGCAGCATTGGCATCATCAGAAACTGCATCGGTTTCATTACTAAACCTGGCCTGGTCATCTGATTGAACTTTAAATTCTGTAGTAGTATCTGTAGTATCAGTTTTTTCTTTTTTACAGGAAGAGAAAAATAAACCTGCTGATAAAATGGCTACGGATAGGTAGCTGATTTGCTTTTTCATAAATTATTTTTTAGTTTTAAAAAGTTGGTTGAATGGTAGACCTAACGATAGGCAGTTGGTTTAAAGAAACCTTAAAATTATTTTTCACCATAATAACTGCAAACTGCAAAAAAAATTGCCCCGGCTTATCTTGCGGCAATAAATAACAATCAGTTTAACAAAAATTCATTTTAAATCTTCTCAATTAGGCTCAGTGCAAACTTCAATTGCTGTTCCATTGTAAGGTTGGTATTGTCTAAAATAATTGCATCTTCTGCTTTTCGTAAAGGGCTTATTTCCCTGTTGGAATCTATATAGTCTCTCATCTCAAGATTGTTTTTTACTTCCTCCACTGTTACGTTGGGATTTTTTTCATACATCTCTTTAAAACGCCGCTCTACCCTTACTGAGATATCTGCTGTCATAAAAAATTTTAATTCTGCATTGGGAAATACAGTGGTTCCAATGTCTCTGCCATCCATGATGATACCTTTCTTTTTACCCATTTTCTGCTGTTGAGCTACTGCAAATTCCCTTACTTCCTTAATAGTAGCCACATCACTCACCTTCTCCGCCACAATCAAATCCCTTATTAAATATTCTACATTCTCGCCATTCAGCAAAATTTCTGATTGCTGCAATTTTTCATTGAATGCAAACTCCATGGAAATATTTTTCAAGGCTTCTTTCACTTCTTCAGTAACTGTCCAGTCAATACTGTTTCTTAAAAAATAAAGTGTGATGACCCGGTACATGGCACCGCTGTCTATATATACATATCCCAGCACCTTAGCCATTTGCTTTGCCAAAGTGCTTTTGCCGCAGGATGACCAGCCATCAATCGTTATAATTATTTTTTTCATCAAAGCAAAAATGACTAAAAAAAACTATCCCTCAAAGAAAAAGCCATCACACTGTTAGGCGGATGGCTTTGATTCGTTTATAAAACCCTTATCAGGCTTCGGATTCAGCTTCTTTCTTTTTTTCCTGTTCCTTTAAAGTAAACATGATTTTTTCTTTATTGGCATCAAGGTCGGCCACTAAAATATCACCTTGCTTTACCTGCATGTTCAGTATCTCTTCTGCTAAAGGATCTTCCAGATATTTTTGTATAGCCCTGTGCAGCGGCCTTGCTCCAAATTGAGCATCGTAGCCTTTGTCTGCAATAAAGTCTTTAGCTTCCAAAGTTAATTCCAATGAAAAACCAAGATTTACCAACCGCTTCATTACACCTTTCATCAGTATATTGATGATCTCAAAGATATTTTCTTTTGTGAGTGAATTAAAAATCACCACATCATCAATTCTGTTCAAAAATTCCGGGCTGAAGGTACGTTTCAACGCTTTTTCAATAACTGCTTTATTATTTTCATCAGAATTCTGCATCCTGTTTGCTGTTGCAAACCCAACCCCTTCACCAAAATCTTTCAACTGCCTTGCACCAATATTAGAGGTCATGATGATCAGGGTATTTTTAAAATCAACTTTTCTTCCCATGCCATCTGTCAGCTGTCCATCATCCAGCACCTGCAATAAAAGATTATAAATATCCGGGTGTGCTTTTTCTATTTCATCCAACAGGATAACGCTGTAAGGTTTACGTCTAACCCTTTCGGTAAGTTGCCCGCCCTCTTCATACCCTACATAGCCCGGAGGTGCACCAATCAAACGGCTTACGGTGAATTTTTCCATGTATTCACTCATATCAATCCTAATCAGCGAATCATCGTTATCAAACATATACCTGGCCAAGCACCTTGCCAATTCTGTTTTACCCACCCCTGTAGGACCAAGGAATATAAAAGTACCAATTGGTTTTTTAGGATCTTTCAAGCCCACCCTGTTACGCTGTATTGCTTTTACCACTTTCTGAATACCTTCTTCCTGGCCAACCACAGCGCCCCTTAGATCTTCGGCCATGCGGCGGAGCTTGTCTGTTTCTGCCTGCACCATACGCTTTACTGGAATGCCTGTCATCATACTGATCACTTCGGCAATATCTTCTTCTTCAATCGGGAAACGTTTGTGCTTGCTTTCTTCTTCCCAATCATTTTTTGCTTTTTCCAGTTCTTCCTGCAGGCGTTTTTCCGAATCCCTTAAAGAAGCGGCTTCTTCAAATCGCTGGCTTTTTACCACTTTGTTTTTTTCCAGCTTAATATCTTCAATCTTTTTTTCCAGTTCAATTACATCTTCCGGAACATTGATATTTTTAATGTGCTTTCTTGCTCCCACTTCATCCAGTACATCAATGGCTTTATCAGGAAGTAACCTGTCTGTCATGTAACGTTCGCTCAATTTTACACAAGCGTCAATTGCTTCTGCACTATAAGTTACATTGTGATAATCTTCGTATTTACTTTTAATGTTGGTGAGTATCAAAATGGTTTCTTCCACAGAAGGCTGATCAACAATTACTTTTTGAAACCTGCGGTCTAATGCACCATCTTTTTCAATGTGCATCCTGTATTCATCTAATGTAGATGCACCGATACATTGCAATTCGCCCCTGGCCAAAGCTGGTTTAAAAATATTGCTGGCATCTAAAGAACCACTGGCTCCGCCTGCACCAACAATGGTGTGTATCTCATCAATAAATAAAATAACATCCCTGTTTTTTTCCAGTTCATTCATGATGGCTTTCATCCTTTCTTCAAACTGTCCACGGTATTTTGTACCGGCAACCAATGCTGCCAGGTCAAGCGACACCACTCTTTTATCAAACAGCACACGGCTTACTTTTCTTTGTACAATTCGTAATGCCAGGCCTTCTACAATGGCTGTTTTACCCACACCCGGTTCCCCAATTAAAATTGGGTTGTTCTTTTTTCTTCTTGATAAAATTTGAGACACCCTTTCAATTTCCACTTCCCTTCCTACAATTGGATCTAATGAACCATTCTCTGCTAACCTGGTAATGTCTCTTCCAAAATTATCGAGCACCGGTGTTTTTGTTTTTGGCTGATTGGCAGCACCACCACCCCGTTGTGCTTTTGGCTGCTGGCCATACTGCTTTCTTTCTTCATCAAAATCATCATCGTTCTCATCAGAAAATTCTGCTTTGGGAGGATTGCTGGCAACAAATCCTAATTCGTTTTTGAACATATCGTAATCCACGTCAAACTGATTTAAAATTTGTGTGGCAATATTTTCTTTGTTCTTTAAAATAGACAACATCAAATGCTCACTTTCCACCATTGTACTTTTATGAGCCTTGGCTTCCAGTACTGTAATGCGAATTACTTTTTCTGCCTGCTTGGTCAGTGGGAGGGAATTGATGTTGGCTATATTTTTTCCTGTCTTGTCTTTTACGGCCACCTCTATTTCTTTACGCAGTTCGTAGAGGTCTACGTTTAACGATTTTAATATTTTGATGGCGGTATTTTCGCCGTCTCTTATCAGGCCAAGCACCAGGTGCTCAGTACCAATAAAATCATTGCCGAGACGCAGGGCTTCTTCCCTGCTGTAGGAAATAATTTCTTTTACCTGTGCTGAAAAGTTGTTGTCCATGTATACTAGATTTAACTTGTACAATAATAACGATTATTTAATAGATTTAGTTTGCTGAAATTATGAAATGTTGAAATGTTGAAAAGTTAAACCTTTGTTTATTAAACGCTTTTGCCAACCAATATTTTCTCCAAAGCGGCAAATAATAAGTATCCGCCTTCTATCTTTAAAAACTTTTATATTTGGATGCGTTGAAATAAAAAATTGCTTTTCTTTACAAAAATCATCATCATAAACAAAGAACAAAAACTACTTTATAATAAATTGAGTTTTAAACTGTATGCTTAAATCCCAACCTTGATAAATGATTGTCAAAACAGATACCAAAGAAAAATTCACTGTTATAACGCCGAAAGAGCAACGTTTATCTGTTAATATGACAGAGGAACTTACCCAACTCTTACTTTTGTACCTGCAAAAAGACATACCGCACATTATATTGAATTTGCAGGAGCTGGAGGAGATAGATGAAAATACAAGTGAAGCACTGGCTGTAACTCAACAAAAATTTTACGAAAACAATTGCTCTTTTGTAATTTGTGGATTACAAAAAAATGTAGAAGACAGTTTAGACAAACAGGAGCTGCTGGAATTTATGAACTTAACACCAACGGAAAGCGAAGCATGGGATATTGTACAGATGGAGGAAATTGAAAGGGAATTTTTGTCTGATGATGAGGATCAGGGATTTTAAAAATCAACTATAAAAATCCAGCATGTTGTGCTACAGTTAATATTCTGATGCAACATATTACATAATAAAGCTGTCTTGAAAAATACCGGTACATCATTCTAAAACCTCAATTAAGTAATTTGTTAGCATTGACCATTCTTGGCAATAACTCGGCGATACCTGCTTTTGACAGGCACCCCACAGCGCAACTGCTTCAATCGCAGGAAGACAGTTATTTAATTGATTGCGGGGAAGGGACGCAGATGCAAATGGTAAAGTATAAAGTTCGCCGCAGCAGGATCAATCATATTTTTATTTCACATTTACATGGTGATCATTACTTTGGCCTCATCGGCCTGCTTACCAGCATGAGCCTGCTGAACCGTACACAAGACCTGCACCTCCATGCACCACCACTGTTAGAAAAAATAATCCAGCTGCAATTGGATGCAGCGAATACCAAATTGTGTTACCAACTGCATTTTCATCCTTTGGGAGATGAGCAGGTTATTTTGAGTGATAATAAAATAGAGGTTAGTTGTTTTAAAACACTGCACCGGGTTGAGTGCTGGGGATTTTTGTTCAAACAAAAAAAGAACCCAAGAAAGATTGATGCAGAAAGAATAAAGTCATTTGAAATACCAGCCAGCTTCTATGAAAAATTACAGAAGGGGGAAGATTATGTTACCAAAAAAGGAACCATCATCCCTAATGATGAAGTTACCATTGCTGCAGCTTTGCCCAAGACTTATGGATATTGTGCAGATACTATTTATGATGAAAACCTAGTGGAGAAAATAAGAGGTGTTGACCTGCTGTATCATGAAACTACTTACCTGAAAGGTAATGAAACTAAGGCTGCGGCAAGGTTTCATGCTACTACCCTACAGGCTGCAGCCATTGCAGAAAAAGCTGCTGTCAAAAAATTACTGATCGGCCATTTTTCTGCCAAATACGAATCCTTAGAGGATTTTCTGACGGAGACAAGTTCTGTTTTTCCTAATACCGAACTTGCATTGGAAGGCACCTGCTACAATATTTAATCATCCCCTTTTGTAATTACATTATACCCATCTGCCATTATCCAGTTGTAAAATTCTGCAAACCATTTTCTCCATGCCGCTTCATTATGCTGTCCATTGGGGTCAATAAAAGAATAGATCATAGCAGTTGAATTTCTTCCAATTTTTTCCTGAATCCTTAGCATGGCATCCACATCGCTTCCTCCCTCTTTACCCCCCATGTAGAAAAAAAATTTTCCTTTTACTGTGTTATCCAGCGAATCTGTAAGCTGGTGAATTCCGTTGGCTGTCCAGAATGCCGGTGAAAAAATACCTGCCTTGCCAAATGCATCCGGGTACTTTAATGCTGCATAATAAGAGATCAATCCACCCATGGAGCTGCCTGCAATAATGGTGTTTTCTTTTGAAGAAAATGTCCTGTAATGTTTATCAATATAGGGCTTGAGTGTTTGGATTAAAAAACTGACATACATATCGCCTTGAGGCAAAAATATTTTTGATGAAACTGAATCTTTCCAAACAAATTCATACGGATTGTATTCATTCATTCTTGTTTCGCCGCCATTGTCAATACCCACTACAATGCAGCCTGGTTTTCCTATTTTTATCAGGCTGTCCAGGCATTCATCCACACCCCACTCACCATAGGCAGCAGTATATTCATCAAAAATATTTTGCCCATCCTGCAGGTACATTACCGGGTAATGCTTTTTATTGCTGCTGTAATTTTCTGGTAAATAGATCCAGATACGGCGGTATTTTTTTAGCTGGGGTATATAAAAAGCGGTATCAATTATTTGTACGTTTTTTGAAGCAGTATGTATTTTTGAAGCAGGCGCAAAATCATCCATCCATTCTGCAATATCATATTCAACAGTTGTATCGCTGCTAAATTTCAGGGAATGATTTTCTACATCAGCGCCTTTTGCGGTGCATTCCACTTTTCCCCAACTACCCCTTGTAAACTTGAATTGATAAGTGTTTGCTTTCAATCCTGTGAGTTTCAAAAAATAAGTATCTCCATTTTTAAAAAACTTGCAGTTGCTTTCAGCTGGGTTCCATCCATTAAAATTTCCTGCGACAAAAATTTCATCTCTGTTGTGAGCAATGGGTACATTTTTTAATTGAATGGTAACAGTAAACTGAGCAGTGGCAGAAAAACAAAACAATGACATTGCAATGCAAAGTAAAAAGCAATACTTATGAAAATAAGAATTGACTGGCGTTGCAATGTTTTGTTTCAAAATTATTTTTTTAAATAGGCTTTTACATTAACATGCACCGGCTCACTTAATGCCACTACCGGCAACCGCAATACATTTTTTATTAACCCCATTTCGTATAAAAATGCTTTTACACCGGCAGGATTATTTTCTGCAAATAATAAATTGTATGCTTCTATTAAAGGATAGTTCAATTGATTTGCTTTTGTAAAATCACCTGCAAGGCCAGCCCTCACCATATCAGAAAAATTTTTCGGAAAACAGTTGGCAGCAACACTTATCACACCATCAATTCCGGCTGCCAGTTCCGGCAAAGCCAAATCATCATCTCCACTCACTACCAAAAAATCATCCGGCCTGTCCCGTAAAATTTGCATGCACTGCGGAATGCTGTTGCCAGCTTCTTTTATACCTCCCACATTCTTCACTTCATGCGCCAGGCGAAGAGTAGTAGTTGGTTCCATGTTTCGTCCTGTTCTGCCCGGTACATTATATAAAATAATTGGTTTGGGAGAAGCTTCTGCAATGGCTTTATAGTGTTGGAAAATTCCTTCCTGTGATGGCTTGTTGTAGTAAGGTGAAGCACTTAATACTGCGGCAGCTTTTTCGAGCGGATAATTTTGTACGCTGTCTACAACTTCCCTGGTACTGTTGCCACCAATGCCAATTACAACAGGCACTTTTCCATTTACCTTATCAAAAGTAAAATGGATAATATCTGCTTTTTCCTGTTTATCCAAAGTAGGCGTTTCCCCAGTGGTGCCAAGGGATACAATGTACTCTACGCCGTTACTGATAATAAAATCAATCAGTTTGCCCAATGCATCAAAATCTACTGATTCATTTTCTTTAAATGGTGTTACGATGGCTACACCCGTGCCCATTAATTGCTGTCTTAAATTCATTAAAAATATTTTTGTGAAGGTATCATTAAGCAGTGAAATGATAAAACAAAAAATGCCCCCACTTTAATGAAGGCAATATCAAAATATAAATAGGTTAACTGTTATAAGCAAATACCGGGGATGTATTCTTCAGCAATACGGAGTGGCTCAGGTATTTTTTATCTTCGCCAAAAATAAAAAAGCAGGTGCCGTCTTTGATCTTATCAATGATTGATTTAGAAAGTTGTTGTGGTAAAGCAGGACAACCCCAGCTTCTTCCGATATAACCATTTTCTTTTATCATGTTTTCATTTACATACTCGGCGCCATGTATTACAATATCTCTTTTGTAGGCGTTGTCATTCACCCCTTTTTCGATGCCCTGCAAATGAAGAGAGTATCCATGTTTGCCAAAATAAGTATCAGCCGTTTCATAAAACCCCAGGCTGCTTTTATTGCTTTCCGGCCTGTTAGAAAACTGGTTAGCAAATTCTTTTCCTGAATTAACACCATGTGCCACGTAAGTATTAAAAAGAACTTTATAATTTTTCAGATCAATAACAAATAATCTTTTTTGAGATGATGGTTTGCTGAAATCTACAATGGAGATAATGTTTTGATTTACCAACCCGCCGGTTTCTTTAAGACTGTTAAAGCCCTTCATGGCATAATCAAACGCCTGCCTTGCAAGACCATAAGAAGCAAGCCGAAGACTGTCGTAAATACTGGGCTGAATATTATTTTGAATCAACAGCTGCAGAGCAGAAGTAGAATCAGAAACAACCAAAGGCTGGAGGCCGGCAAAACCTGTAACATTATCCATCTTAGGTTTTGTCTTTGCAAATACAAATGGTAAATGCAGGAAGAAAATAAAGAAGGAAGAAAAAAATAAATGTATTTTTTTAAAGCTAAAGCTTTTCATGATATATTGGATTTAATACGGCAAAGATAATCCTGAATTCTGTTTGCAAATGTTAAAATTCAGGCTATCTATTTTTTGGGTAACAGGCTGAAAGCCATAATACATAAGCCTTTCCCGCAATAAAACTATTATGAAACAGGTACATGAATCGCCACTAAGGTTCCTTTGCCGGGTGACGAATCAAAGTCTACATTACCTTTTAAATACTTGATACGGGTGATAATATTTTTTAACCCGATCCCTTCAAATTTTTCTTTTTCTGCCACATCAAAACCTTTTCCATTGTCATCAATGGTTGCTGCTATTCCATCGGCATCTTTTATCAAAGCAATGTCTAGCACAGTAGCTCCCGAATGTTTAATCACATTATTTACACACTCCTGTATTACCCGGTAAAAAACTGTTTCCACATCACTGTCCAATCTTTCATTAAGGCCTTCGGTATATAAATTTACTTTCAAAAGACTGCTGTCGATCCTGCTGATAAATTCTTTTACCGCATTGGATAAACCACTTTTTAAAAGTGCGTTGGGCATCATATTGTGGCTTACACTCCTTACCTCTTTGCAACTTTCATCTACCAATGCAATGATATTTTCAAACGCTTTTTTTTCTTTTTCATTCTCAAACTTAAGCCTGCTTTCAAATCCTGAGAGGTTCATTTTGGCGGCACTCATCATTTGTCCAACGCCATCATGCAAATCGCCGGCAATACGTTTGCGTTCATTTTCTTCGGCCTCAATGATTGCCTTGGTTGCCCGGTCCTGCTGGCGGATAATGGCTGTTTGCAATTTTTTTTCCTGCCGCAGTTTATTTCTTTTATAATAAGAAAAAGCCAGCAGTGTTGCCAGTAATAGCAGCCCCACTATGGCTGTAATTAAAAAATTCTTTTTAGTAATTTCAAATTGCTGCTGTTGAATGGTTTGTTCTTTTTTGACAGTTTCGTATTTGATTTGCAGTTGAGCAAAAGTTGTTTTTAAATCATCTGTGTATAACGAATCATTCCTTTCTGAATATTTTCGCTGCATTGTCAATGCCTTTCCCAGCTCACCTTTAGCCTCGTACAAGCCGGCAAATTGTTTATACAGTTTTGGTATTTCCGGCCTGCAGGCAATATTGCTGTCTGCCATTACCAGAGCCTTGTTTAAAATATTTTCTGCACTGTCGTATTGATTTTTTTTTGTAAAAATATCTCCCAGGTTAGCCATACAGCTCACCTGGCCTTTATAATCTTTCATTGATTGCCGGATAGAAAAAGACTCCTTTACATACGCCTGTGCTTTGAGCAACTGGTTTGTTTTTATAAAGTAGCTGCCAAAATTATTCAGTGCATTGGAGAGGTATTCTCTGTCAGCAATTTTCCTGGAAATATTTTCTCCTTTGGCATAATACGCTTCTGTTTTAGGAAAATCTTTTTTTGCCAAATAAATATTGCCAACATTGATATAAGAGCCAGCCAAGCCGTAATTATCTCCCAGTTTTTGTTTGATAGCAATTGATTTTTCCTGGTACCCTAGGGCTTCATCAAAATTGCCCATGTTTTGATGAACAATGCCGATATTATTCAATGAGTATGAAATGCCGATGTCATATTTTATCTGCTCAAAAAGGGAAAGCGCCTTTTGCTGGTTGTCAAGGGCCTTATCAAAGCTTCCCTGCTTTTGATAAATAATCCCAATCTTATTATACAGGGCAGCCATTCCTTTTATATCATTTTGATTTTTTCTTATTTCAAAAGCTTTATTATAAAATTCTACTGCTTTGCTAAAATTTTCCTGGTCAAAATAAATGATACCCATATCATTGTATGCCTGTGAAACAGTTTTATCAAAATGCAGGCGGGTGCCCAGTTCCAAAGCCTTATTGCCAAATTCAATTGCCTTATTCTGGTTTACGTTTCTGTACTGCCAGGTAAGTTCATTATATGTCTTTGCAAGATTGGTATCGCTTTGGGTTACACTTAATTTTTCAAGGCTGTCTATTACTTCATTTTTTTGTGCCTGGCATAAGATGCTAAAAAAAAGTGTACCGCAGCAAAGCAAATTTTTGATCATAAAACTGGTTTGGGGTACAAGTTATATTTTGATTTGATAACAGCCAATACCCTTCGGCGGGTAATTATGCAAATGAAAAAAGAGGTGCCAATTTAATTAGCAACTCTTTGAAATCATTTTCAATAATTTATTTTTTTACAACCCCGAATTACGGTAAGCCAAATTGAAAATAAAACTAGCTGCAATATTGAAAAAACATTCCTGCATAAAATAGCAACCTGCTTAAAACAACAATGCCCCGAAAATTTCAGGGCATTGTTTATAAGAAGTCAAATTAAATCTTAGTGTTTTACCGCTTCTTTCATTTTGTCAGCGCCTTCTTTCATTTTAGCAGCACCTTCTTTTACTGCAGCAGCACCTTCTTTAGCTTTATCCATCATTTTATCAGCACCAGCCTTAGCTTTGTTCATCATTGTATCAACAGCAGCTTTTGCTGTATCAGTAGCAGCCTTAACAGATGAATCCATTTTAGTAGCAGCAGCGGCAGCAGCTTTAGCAACTGAATCAGCCATTTTTGCAGAATCAGCAGAAGCGTTAGCGGTTGTTTCAGTAGCGTTGTTGCAAGAAGCCATAAAGCCTGCAATAGCAAGAATAGAAAGTAATTTTTTCATTTTTTGTTTTTTTTTGAGTTTTAAAATTCGGGGCAAAAGTAGTATTTAATTTGAATTATACAAGATTTTTTGAAAAACTTCTTTATTTTTCTTAATTACCTACCATTTCCCTGGCGTTTTGCAAAGCTGCGGCTGTGGGTTTTTCTCCACCCAGCATTTGTGCAATGGCAGCAATGCGTTCGTCATCCTTCAGCAAGCGGATGGAGGTATTTATTTTACCTGCTTTATTATCCTTATACACAAAATAGTGAGCCGCAGCTTTGGCTGCTATCTGCGGCTGGTGGGTAATTGCAATAACCTGGTGGGCTTGCGACAGTTCTTTCATAATAATACCTACCTGCTTTGCTGCTTCACCACTAATGCCTGTATCTATTTCGTCAAATATAAGCGTAGGCAACTGCAGCTTTTTTGCCACCATCGATTTTATGCAAAGCATCAGCCGGCTCAATTCGCCGCCACTGGCCACTTTGCTCAATGGTTCAAAATGATTTGTTTTGTTTGCATCAAACAAAAAAGTAATTGTATCAGAACCGTGTTGATATATTGTGGTTAATACTATGGAAATTTTTATTTGGGCATTGGGCATCCCCACCTGCTTTAAAAGCAAATTCGCTTTTTCGGCAAGGGGCCCGGCAGCCGTATTTCTATTTGCTGAAATTGTTGCAGCCATTTTCATACAGGTCTTCAGTAACTGACCTGCTTCTTTTTCTGTTGCTGTAATGGCTTCTCCAATATTCAGAATATTTTTAAGCTTTGCCTGTAGTAATTCTTTAATGGCAAGCAGTTCGTTGGTGGTAGTTACCGCATGTTTTTTCTGCAATTTGTACCCAACAGAAATTTTTTCATTCATCAATTGTATCCTGTCGGGATTGTATTGTACTGAATCATTTACCTGGCTAATGCCTTCTGCAATATCGTCCAACTCAAGCTGTACACTTTGCAGCCGTGCAGTCAATTCTTCGGTATCTGCATGAAACTGCTGCAGGGTATGCAACCTGTTTACAAGTGATTTCAATTGCTGTAACACCGGTTGTTCGCTTTCCTTTAATTCAAAATAAATACTGCCGAGTTGTTGCTTCACTTCTTCAGCATTACTCAAGAGTTTCAACTCTGTCTCTGCGTCTTCCAGTTCATTCTCTTTAAAATTAGCTTCTGCCAATTCATCATACAAAAACTGGTTATAATCCAGTGTGGCATTGGCTTCCTGCTGTTTCCTTTTTAAATCATCCAGTTGCTTCTTTATAGTGGTATATTGAGAAAAAAAATTCCTGTATTCCTGTATCAACAGGGTGTTGTCAGCCAGGGCATCCAGTACCTCTCTTTGAAAATCATTATTCCCCAAATCCAATGTGTCAAACTGTTGATGAAGGTCAACCAATAAAGAACTCAACTCTTTTAACTGAATAAGGTTTACCGGTGTATCGTTGATAAAGGCCCTTGATTTGCCGTTCACAGCTATCTCTCTTCTCAGCACCAGCTCTTCTTCAATATCCAAATCGTTGGCAGTTAAAAATGTTTTGATGACCGGATTTTTTTTTGGAATAAAACATCCCTCCACCACACATTTTTTTTCTTTGTTCATTAATGTGCCGCTATCTGCTCTTTCACCCAGTATAAGGCCAAGAGCTCCCATCAGGATACTTTTCCCTGCACCTGTTTCCCCTGTTATAACATTCAGATTTTTTGAAAAATTTACTGTTAGCTCTTCTATAATGGCGTAGTTAGTTATATGTAATTTCTGCAGCATAAATTGATTGGCAAATTAGTTTTTTTTTGTCACGAATTATTAAAATGATACTATTAAGCAGGGTTTATTAAAAAAGAAAGGCACCTCAATAAATTGAAGTGCCTAATAATTTTTTATGTATTGGTAATTGCTGTAATTATTTTACATCCACGCTGTCATTCAAATCAACGTCTACTAGGATACGTCCGCAGTTTTCACAAACAATTACTTTTTTACGCAATTTAATTTCGCTTTGTTTTTGTGGCGGTATGGCATGGAAACATCCACCGCAACTATCTCTTTCAACAGGAACAACGGCTAAACCATTGCGATAATTTTTACGGATACGGTCATAGCTGGTTAAAAGGCGCTCATCTACATGGCCCCTTGCCTGGGTTGCCTGCTTTTGGTATTGTTTTTCTTCTTTTTCTGTTTCGCCGATAATTTTTTCCAGCTCACCTTTTTTGCCACTCAGGTTACCTTCTTTGGTAGCTACTGCTTTCTTGGCAGATTCTAATTGCCTGGCTTTTTCTGATATTTCTTCTGTGGCATCTTTGATGTGTTTTTCACAAAGCTTTACCTCAAGGGTCTGCATCTCAATTTCTTTGTTGATAGCTTCAAACTCACGGTTATTCTTTACATTCTCACTTTGCTTTTCGTATTTTTTTATCAGGGCTTCCGCTTCCTTAATAGCCTCTTTCTTTTGGGCAATAAACTCCTGCATTCCATTTATTTCCTCTTCCACCCTTGTCTGGCGGGCATGCAACCCTTCTATCTCATCTTCCAGGTCTTTTACTTCGATGGGCAGTTCGCCTTTTAAAATTTGAATTTCATCCAGCTTGCAATCAATTTTTTGGAGGAGCACAAGGGAAGTCAATTTTTCTTCTACTGAGAAATCTTTTACTGAAGCCATATAAATTTTTTATTGTTTGTTGTGAACAGCAGTTTATTGTTTTATCATTTTCAAAAGGAAATAAAAATCCCTTTTTCTGAACAATTCCACTCACCCTTTTACAGAAAGTAATTAACCGGATTGGTTTTTACTTCAGTTTTCAGGACGGCGAAGGTAGGATATTTTTCCTTCAAAATATCAAAAAGCAAGTCGATGGTATATTGCTCACTTTCATAGTGCCCCACATCGGCAATCACCACTTTTTCATCCGCATCAAAAAACTCATGATATTTAATATCTGAAGTAATATAAAAATCAGCGCCTGACGCTACAGCAGCCTTAATTAAAAAACTTCCGGCACCACCACAAACTGCAACTTTTTTCACCGGTTTACCAGTAAGTTTTGTATGGCGGATAACATCCAGTTTAAAATTATTTTTGATCAATTGTAAAAAATCCATCTCAGCAAAAGACGTTTCCAGGAAACCTGTCATACCACTGCCAATAGCCGGATGCTTATGATCCAAACCAATAATATCATAAGCCACTTCTTCGTAAGGGTGAGCTTGTAACAATGCTTTTATTATTTCCTTTTCTGTCCATGCGTTTAAAATCACCTCCACTTTTACCTCACGTTCCGTATGCCTTTCTCCTTGCTTACCAACATAAGCACTGGTACCTTCACCCGCTTTAAAAGTCCCTTCGCCATTGGTATTAAAACTGCACTCACTGTAGTTGCCTATATGCCCTGCTCCAGCTTTAAACATAGCAACCCGTATGTTTTCTGCATGATTGGCCGGAACAAAAACGATTAATTTTTTTAGCAGGTTATTTTTAGGCTGAAGTATTTGCCGATTTATCAAACCCAGCATATCTGCAATTTTTCCATTTACCCCATTGGATACATTATCAAGATTGGTATGAATGGAATAAATGGCAATATCATTTTTAATGGCGGTAATGACCGCTTTTTCAACATAATTTTTTCCTGTGATTTTTTTAAGGCCTCCAAAAATGATAGGGTGGTGCGTTATAACAAGGTTACATTTTTTTTCAATAGCTTCCTGCACGACCTGTTCCACTGCATCTAATGCTATCATTATACCGATACATTCCCAATTGTCATTACCAGTAATCAGCCCAGCATTGTCATAGCTTTCCTGCAAATAGCCAGGGGCTATATTTTCTAAGAGCAATATTATTTCCAGGATTTTCATTCATCAACCTATTGTGGTAAAGTGTCTGAGCAATATGCAAAGACTTAAAACAAAGATGCAAAAAATATAGATGTAAAATTTATTCGTGAAAACTTGCAGCTTATAAACACAATTTGCAATGACAAAAAACGTTCCTTGATTTATTCATACAATTTCGATTACTATTTATTCACTTATCATGCCTCAAAAAAAATTTCTCCGTAATTTTGATGATATGCCTGTTATGATATTTAAGAACCGCATTATTATTGCGCTTTTATGTGCTGCCATGCTTTTAATGGGCGGCTGTAAAAAAACGATAGACAATATTTCCACCCCCACTTTGCAGCAATATTTTGAAGATAATATTCTCAATAAAAATTTCGTAGTAGAATTTGCTACAGATAGCTCCATAAATAAAACCAGCGACTTTGCCGGGTACTCTTTTGTTTTAACCAAAACGACTTCTTACTATGATGGACCAATGACGGGCTCCAAGGCTGGCATTGTCTATTCCGGCACCTGGGCCAGTAATGAAGATTACAGCAAACTGGTTATCAGCCTCAACAGCCCTACCCCTCCGGTTGAATTTAATTTTATCAACAGGGCATGGAAGTTTACACAAAAAAATCTTCCCATAATGGAACTTGCCCCTTGGGGTACTAGCGATCCTAAGGTACTGCACATGCGAAGGTTATAAGAAATTATTTTCCCCTCACAGTGAATATCTATCTGGACATTATTCCATAGCTCACAATTTTATTGGCAATTTGGAGTTATGATAGTTGTTGAAGGGTGCTTCGTATCCATGCACCTATTAATAAAAACAAAAGCCAATATCCATGAACTCAAGAATTTTTCTGAGAGTAACTTTATTGTTTACTTTCTCCATTGCCGCCTTTATTTGTAATGCACAGGTAATTGCCAAATTTACTGCCACACCACTTAGCGGCTGCTCTCCTTTAATTGTAAGATTTACTGATCAAAGTACCGGCTCGCCTACTTCCTGGAAATGGGATTTGGGAAATGGAACCATTTCTTTTCTTCAAAATCCATCAGTTGTTTATTTTACTCCCGGAAAATATACCATTAAGTTAGTTGCTAAGAATGCCAGTAATGCAGACTCCATTGTGAAAACGGATTATGTAGAAGTGTATGCAAAGCCTTCTCCTTCATTTTCTGTTTCCAATACTACAGGTTGTTATCCTTTACCGGTTCAGTTTACTGATGGCACTACAACCGGAAGCGGTACTATTAATTCATGGTTGTGGGATTTTGGCGACGGTGTTACCTCCACTTTGCAAAACCCCAGCCACACCTATACCTCGGCAAGAAATTTCAGTGTAACACTACAGGTAAAAAATACCAATGGTTGTGTATCTACACTTATAAAACCGTCATTGATACAAATTAATACTGGGGTGCTGGCAAGATTCAACAACGACAATCCCCAAACCTGTACTTCACCTGTTACTATCAATTTTCAAAATCAATCAACCGGCACTGGTGTTGTAAATTACTTATGGAACTTTGGAGATAATGTAACCTCTACATTATTAAACCCTTCGCATACTTATACAACTCAAGGCACTTACTCTGTTAAATTAATTGTAACTAACAGTAATGGCTGTGCTGACACAATCACCAAAGCAAATGCAGTAACAGTAGGTGCAGTAAAAGCAGGGTTTATTGTGGCTGACTCTGCCTGCCAAAGCAGTAATGTAGTGTTTACAAATACTTCTTCCCCTGCACCAGCATCTGTATCATGGAACTTTGGCGATGCCACTACTTCTACATTACTAAACCCAATAAAGACTTATTCAACAGCAGGTGTATTTACTGTAAAAATGGTGGCAAATTTTGGCGCATGTAATGATTCATCAACTAAAACAATAACTGTATTACCTAAGCCAACTGCTGCATTTACATCCAACGATACGTTAAGTTGTAAAGCTCCGTCTACAGTTAATTTTACAAACCAATCTGTAAACGCAGTATCCCTACTGTGGGATTTTGGCGATAGCAGCACTTCTTCATTACCAAACCCCACCCATACTTATAACAGTGTTGGCAACTATACCGTAAAACTAACAGTAACCAATGCCAACGGATGTAAAGACATACTGATAAAAAATAATTTTATTGTTATTAAAAGGCCAAAGGCAACGATCACCAATACCCCAGACAGTGGCTGTGTTCCATTTACAAAAACATTTAATCTTTCTGTAACCACCAGTGATCCAGTTGTAACTTATCTATGGGATTTTGGTGATGGAAATACTTCCACTATTATTTCACCAACTAACACCTATGTTGCCGAAGGCGCATACAATGTGTCTGTAATAGTTGTAACAGCAAATGGCTGTGCAGATACCGCAAAAGTTACAAGGGCAATTGTTGCAAATAATAAACCAACCGCAAATTTTGTTGCTGACCCAACCAATAGCTGTGCAAAAAACGGTATCAATTTTACAGATTCATCCTTTGGTGGGCCAACCCGTTGGTTATGGGATTTTGGTGATAATGCTACCTCTACAATTAAAAATCCCATTCATCAATACCTTGATACCGGCTACTTTGATATTAAACTTAAAATATGGAAAGGTGGCTGCGCCGACTCCATTATGATACCAAGATATATACACATTAATCCTCCTGTGGCAAAATTTGCTATAAAAAATGATTGTAAAAAACCTTTTGAAAAGGTATTTACAGACCAGTCGATTGGCGCAGATACATGGTTGTGGGATTTTGGAGATGGTAACACTTCTGCAACACCAAGCCCTACGCATATTTATGCCGGAAGCGGACTGTTTACAGTAACACTAAAAGTGGTAAACAGTACTTTTGGTTGCGATTTCACCACTTCAAAACAGATACAAATTATAGATTCAAAAGCACAATTCACTGCATCAGATACAGCTGTATGTAAAGGCAGTAATGTTATTTTTTCTTCTGGCATCAGCCGGACGGATGTACAGTCATTTAACTGGAGTTTTGGGGATAGCAGTCCGGTGTACAGCACCAGTACAAGTAATTCCGCCACACATATCTATACCAGTGCGGGCAATTTTACTGTTCGTTTGGTAATAACCAATTACCTTGGTTGCCAGGATACACTTACCAAAATCAATTATATTTCTGTGGGTGGTGCTGCTGCTAAATTTGCTGCTTCAGTTCCGGGTGCCTGTCTGAATAGTGCAGTTACTTTTAATGACAGTTCAATAACTGATGGCGTACATCCAATTCAACAATGGACATGGAATTATGGAGATGGAATTACAGAAACAATAACTAGCCCACCCTTCCTCCACACTTATGCAACAGCTGGCTCTTATATGGTAATGCTAAAAGTAACAGATAGCGAGGGTTGTGTTGATAGCTTCGGATTAGCTACTTCACTTATCATTTCAAAACCAAAAGCTGATTTCACTTCTGTTGATACATCTAGTTGCCCAGGTAAACAAATCCGTTTTGTGAACCAAAGTACAGGACCGGGTCTTACTTACAATTGGAATTTTGGAGACAATACAACATCTGCTGCACAAACTCCAACGCATACTTACACACTTGACGGCACCTACACAATAAAACTCACTATTACAGATCAGTATGGATGTTCCGATTCAATAATTAAAGCAACCTACATATCCATTATCAGCCCCATGGCAATTTTCAACATGAGTGATTCTGTAGGTAATTGTCCCCCATTGATTATAAATTTCACTGACCTTTCTGTTAATGGCATCAGCAGAAAATGGGATTTTGGAGACAGCACTTTCTCTACAGAAGCAAACCCTACCCATTTTTATAATTACCCGGGTACTTATATTGTTGACCTTACCATAACCGGCCAGGGAGGATGTACCAATACTTATCAAAGAACAGTTGTAATAAAAGGACCTGAAGGCCACTTTACTTATGGCCCTTTAAATGGCTGCAAACCGGTAACCGTAAATTTTACTGCATCTACAAATGGCCGTAGTTCTATTGTATGGGATTTTAATGATGGAAGTACATTAAGGGGTAATGATTCCATTGTTTCTTATTCTTACACTTATCCCGGCAGCTATATACCAAAAATGATCCTGATAGATCAGTCAGGTTGCCAGGTACCCATCCGGGGTCTTGACACAATTGTAGTGAGCGGTATTAGTAATCATTTTAGTTTCAGCAACAAGTTACTTTGCGATTCAGGCACTATTTCTTTTAAAGATTCATCCATCGCTATTAATGATAGTATTAGTGCTTATCAGTGGAATTTTGGCGATGCTTCCATTGCTGTTACTCAAAATCCTGTTCATCAATACAGCACAACAGGAATATATTATCCAACATTAATTACAACAACACAACTGGGATGCTCCGATACACTGCAATCTGCCATACCGGTAAAAATCGTGGCTTCACCTAAAATAAATATTATTTCTACAGCCAATGGATGTAGTCCGTTAGCTGTTACTTTTAGCAGCCAACTGCTGGTACCTGATACTTCTGCGATAAACTGGAAATGGAATTTTGCCAACGGTAATATTTCTCCGGCAGCAAACCCTGCTGTACAGAATTATACCATAGCAGGTATATACACGGTTAATTTAATTGGCACCAACAGCAGCGGATGTAAAGACAGTGTAACAAAAAATATTGAAGCTTTTGCAATACCTGTGGTGACTGCAGGACAAAATGTGATACTTTGTAAAGGAAGCAGCCTAAACTTGCAGGCAGCTGGTGCAAGCAATTACAGCTGGACTCCGTCCACCGGGTTAAGTTGTACCAACTGTGCAAGCCCTGCTACCAGTGTTGTTAATAATATCAGCTACATCGTTACAGGTACTTCTGCACAGGGCTGCAGCGCTAAAGATACTGTAGGCGTAACCGTTAAAAATAAATTTGTATTCAGCTACAGTACCGGCGACAGCCTGTGCCGTGGAAAGTCGAAAAATTTATCGGCAAGCGGTGCAGCTGCTTATTCATGGACGCCGGCAAACAGCCTTAACAATGCCTCCATAAGTGACCCTGTAGCTACGCCTGATACCACTACTACTTACAGGGTAATTGGAACAGATGAGCTTGGCTGCTTTAAAGATACCGGGTATATTCCGGTAAGAGTAAACCCAATACCAACGGTAGAAGCAGGAGTGGATAAAACAATCAATGTTGGTCATACAATAGATCTTATTCCGGTAATATCTGCTGATGTAACCACTGTAAACTGGCAGCCCACTACCGGGTTATTCAGAAACTTCTATCCAGGCATCACAGTAAAGCCAGTTGAAAATACAGAGTATACTGTAGAGGTAAAAAATAAGGGGGGCTGTATGTCGAGAGACAGGATAACTGTATTTGTAATTTGCAACGGCTCTAATATTTTTATTCCAAATACTTTTTCTCCAAATGATGATGGAACCAATGATATCTTTTATCCACGGGGCACAGGATTATTTAAAATAAAAAGCCTCCGCATTTTTACCCGTTGGGGAGAAGTAATTTTTGAACGAAGTAATTTTGATGCCAATAGCCCTTCATACGGATGGGATGGCACCAACAAAGGCATGAAGCTAAACCCTGATGTTTTTGTTTACACCTTAGATGTTATCTGTGACAATGGAAGTGTACTTACCTACCATGGTAATGTGGCGCTTGTAAAATAAAGAAGCTTTTGTTTTTATTATACCTCAACAAAGCTGGCCGAAAGGCTGGCTTTTTTTTTGATTGAATGCCATTTCTAATATTTTACCGCAGTAATGCTTTTGTCAAATCATTTTTATCACAATAGTGTTTTTCAAAAAACGTTCCGTTATTAAAGCGAAATCTGTAATATCCTGCAAACAGAAAATGAATACTAAAATTCGTAAGGCAGCAATTAGTAATTAATACTAATCATATAAAAGAATTTCGGGCATTTTTTATTAACTTAGTATATTGCCTTACTTGAATGAAACCTAAGAAAGAAAATATTAATAGTTATATAAGACTGTGTCTTTTTATTATCATCTTTTTAAGTGGGGAAATTTTAGTTGCCCAGCCTGTAGCTAATTTTACAGCCACCCCTGTATCGGGATGTGTCCCTTTAACTGTAAGCTTCCGAGACAATTCCACCGGCAACCCTACAGCATGGAACTGGAACCTCGGAAATGGAGCCATATCTGGACAACAAAACCCCAGTACTACTTTTTTTACTCCAGGCATCTATAACATCACCCTTACGGTAAGCAATGCCAGTGGCAGTAACAGTATCACTAAAAACCAGTATATCACAGTATATGATAAACCAACAGTTAATTTCACTGTTAGCGATTCATCAACCTGTATTCCGGTGAATGTAAAGTTTACTGATTTAAGCAAGACATCGATAGGAAGTATTACTAACTGGAAATGGGATTTTGATGATGGCAGTTTTTCTAGTGTTCAAAACCCACAACATTTATACAATACAGCAGGTAATTATAACATTACACTAAAGGTTACCAATACTGGCGGCTGCATCAATACCCTTACTAAATTAGCGTATATAAAAGCAACTGATTCCATCCGTACACTTTTCAGTTTTACAAAAGGAATAAAATGCAACCCTCCCGAGACGATTGCTTTTACCAACAATACAACAGGACCGGGTACATTAAGTTTTTTATGGAACTTTGGTGACGGCAACACATCTACAACAGCTACCCCTAACCATACCTACCTTAGCGGCGGCCTGTTCTCTGTAAAATTGATTGTAAAAAATAATTTAGGTTGCAAAGACACAGTTTTATTAAAAGATACGCTGCTGATAAAAGATGTGCAATCAAAGATCAATGGCCCCGATACGGTATGCAACAATACCATCATTACCTTTACCAACAGCACTACCCCTCCCCCCTTAAGTGCTGCCTGGTATTTTGATGATGGCAGTTTTGCATTTGGCAGTTCGGTATCAAAAAGATGGACTACTGCCGGCATTTATTCATTAAAACTGGTAAACAATTACAGCACCTGCTCCGATTCTGCAATCAAAAAAATTACGGTTAGAAGTTTTCCCTTTGTAAATTTCAAATCGAATGACAGCAGCTCCTGCAAAGCCCCCCTTACTGTAAATTTTACAGATCTATCTTTCAAGCCTACCAGTTGGCTATGGAGATTTGGTGATGGAGGTACGTCAACATTACAAAACCCAACTTATACCTACCTTAATAATGGGTTATACAATGTGGATCTTACTATAACTGACAGTTTCGGTTGCAAGGGGTTTCTTGTAAGGTACCCGTTCATTGAAATTGGAAAACCAGCCGTTGATATTGATACCCGTGAAGGAGGAGGCTGCATTCCATACCCGTTTAGTCCTCGTCCAGTGATAACATCAATTGATGGAATAGCAAGTTATTTATGGGATTTTGGTAACGGCTCTACCTCAACCAACCCTTATCCCACAGAAACCTACACGGCAATAGGTAGCTATACTATAAAATTAACTGTTACCACCAATGATGGCTGTATTGATTCAGCAGTTATTGTAAACGGTGTTAAGACTGGAACCCCGCCAGTAGTTAATTTTAATGCATCCCCTACTTCTACATGCCCGGGAAATAATATTCAATTTTCAGATTTATCGGCACCTGCAGACAAATGGCAATGGTTTTTTGGGGATGGGAATACTTCTACAGATCAAAACCCTCTGCATCTATATTTTGATACAGGAAGATTTTCGATTAAGCTGATAGCCTGGAATAATGGCTGCAGTGATTCTATTCTTAAATCCAGGATCATTTCCATTTTACCAGGAGTTGCAAGGTTCAGGGAATTTTATAATTGTATCAATAAAAAAGAAGTCCTTTTTAAAGACAGTTCAATTGTACCGCAAAACTGGTTGTGGGATTTTGGGGATGGAACTACTTCCACGGCACAAAATCCCCTACACCTGTTTGCTAATTATCAAAATTATATTGTTTCGTTAACCGTATCTAATGGATTATGCTCCACCAAAAAAATAAAACTCATAAGCCTGTTTAATGAAGTGCCGGATTTTACAGTACCAAGAGACTCTTTTTGCAAATCGGATACGGTTGTTTTTTATTTTAAAAATTTCAAGAAGACAAATATTTCAAACTATATATGGGATTATGGTGATGGCATGTCTGATACTACAACTTTAGATAGTATGGTTCATAGATATTTACTGCCGGGAAGGTATACAGTAAAACTTACCATCAGAGATTTGCATGGCTGTATCGAAACAGTTATCAAACCCAATTTCATTCATGTATTTGGGCCAAAGGCCGGGTTTACCATTAATGCCCCGGGGGGATGCCTGAACCAGGTTGTAAACTTTACTGATACTTCCACTACTGAAAGTGGACGTAATAATATTGCCGAATGGAAATGGAATTTTGGGGATGGGCAATCGCAAAATTTTATTGCTCCATCACCTTCACCTGTTCCACATATATATACTACTGCCGGAAGTTATTATCCATTCTTAAAAATAACAGACTCTGTTGGCTGCAGCGACAGTATTGTATATTCCACACCATTAAAAATAAATAAACCCTTTGCAGTTTTTTATTCTCCCAATAATAATACCTGTATCAACGATACTATAATATGGTCGAACTCTTCTACAGGTACTAATTTAACCTATCAATGGTCTTTTGGAGATGGTAGTTTTTCTAATGTAAGAATTCCGCTAAAACAATATACAGCTCATGGAGATTATACCGTAAAGCTGATAGTAACAGATGTTTTTGGATGCCAGGATTCAATGATAAAAATCAATTACATTAAAGTAAGGGATGTAAAGGCATCTTTTACAATAAGCGATTCAATAGGCACCTGCATACCTTTCCAGGTAAACTTTACCAATACTTCTGTGAATGCAATTTGGCAAAAATGGGACTTTGGCGATGGGGGATTTTCCACTACAGTAAATCCTGTATATTACTATACTGCTCCGGGTATTTATTTTGCCAAATTAACTGTCAAAAGGTCTAACTACTGTGTAAGTACTTACACAAAAAAAATAGAAGTCACTTCTCCGTTTGCTTCTTTAACCTATTCTCCATTGGATGGATGTGCACCATTAAATGTTATTTTTCATGTTACCACCCGGGACAATGTAAGTTATTTATGGGATTTCAATGATGGCACTTCATTCTTTTCTGCTGATTCTAATACTACACATAACTACATCCTGCCTGGTAGTTTTGTACCAAAAGTTGTATTAAAAGATTCAGCTGGTTGTATTGTCCCTATCATTGGTTTAGACACAGTGAGACTATACAGCAGCAAGGTTAACTTTACCGCCCTTGATTCTATATTATGCGACAGTGCCACAGTTTCTTTTTTGGACTCTACCATTTCAGGCAGTGCTGTTAACGGCTACAGATGGAATTTTGGTGATGGTGGAAGTTCGTGGCAACAAAACCCTTCGCACTTGTACAGCAATCCGGGCTTCTATAATATTGGGCTGGTTATCTCTACCATTTATGGCTGCCAGGATAGTCTTATAAAAAATAATTTTATCAAAGTTGTAAAAAAACCAGCAATCAATATTTCAGGTATCACCAGTTATTGTGGGGCATCTCCTGTTTTGCTGCAGGGTAATTTACTCAGCATAGATACCTCCGCCATTTTTTGGAAATGGGATTTTAGCAATGGCAACTTTTCTTCCTTACAAAATCCGTTGCCACAACAATACAACGATACCGGTTCTTACGCAGTAAAATTAATTGCAGTTAACAGCAGTGGCTGTACCGATACCGCCAATATCCAGGTGGTTATTAAAGCATTGCCCAACACATTTGCAGGCAACGATACTACCATTTGCCTCAATACTGCTGCACAACTGCTTGCTACCGGAGCTGACTTCTACGAGTGGCGGCCTACTACTTTTTTAAGTTGTATTAATTGCCCCAGTCCCTCTGCCTCTCCAACTTACAATTATACCTATTTTGTAAAAGGTACTACAGTTGCCGGTTGTGAAAAAACGGATTCTGTTTTTATCAGGGTAAAAAATTCTTTCCGTATCAGCGGCCTGCAGCCGATTGACTCATTGTGTGCAGGAAAAAATATTCAACTGAATGTAAAAGGTGCAGAAAATTATATTTGGACACCGGCTGATGGTATTAATAATAACGGCATCGCAAATCCTTTAATAAAGCCAGCAAAAAGCAACACTTACAAAGTAGTGGGTTTTGACAGCAGTAATTGTTTTAAAGACAGTGCCTTAATATTTATTAAAGTAAATGATAACCCGGCAGTAAATGCCGGGCCGGATAAAATAGTAAATGCCGGCAGTAACATCACTTTGTCGCCACAATATACAGGCAATATTACAAACTGGCTTTGGCAACCGGCCACCAGTTTAAACTGCAGCGATTGCCCCGATCCAATTGCCACTCTTTCCAATGATATTATTTATTCAATAAAAGTAACTACCGTCAGTGGTTGCGAAAGTTCAGACAAGATTTTTATCAAAGTAATCTGTGATAATAACAACCTGTTTTTACCCAATGCCTTTACTCCCAACAATGATCCTTACCAATTAAATGAAGTATTTTACCCAAGGGGCACCGGGGTATTTAAAATAGCTGCTTTAAAAATTTATGACCGTTTTGGCAAGCTTGTTTTCTCCAACGGCAATTTTTATCCCAATGATAGAAATGCAGGCTGGAACGGGCTTTACAAAGGAAAACCATCCCCCGTTGGCAACTATATTTATACGATAGAATTCATCTGCAGCAACAATGAAACAGTAAATTTAAAAGGAAATATTTTGCTTCTCCGATAATAAAACTTACCTGTAACCGTTTCATATAGGACGAAAGTCAGTATCCAAACAGAAAACAAAAATCCTATTTTATGAAAACCATTCAACGCAATTTATTGTGGGGTATCCTCACATTAATTGCATCACAAAATGCCCAATCACAAGACATTCATTTTTCACAATTCAACGAAGCACCATTATTACGCAACCCGGCATTGGCAGGTATTTTCACAGGCGATTTCAGAGTACAAGCTGTATACCGTACCCAATGGCAGAGTGTTACTGTGCCGTATCAAACCACTTCTTTAAATGGAGAATACAAATTACCAATTGGTAAAACTGAAGACTTTATTACAATCGGTGCCCAGATATTATATGACAAAGCAGGTTCCGTAGCCATGACATCTACACATATACTGCCTGCAGTAAATTATCACAAATCATTAAGCGAACAGCGCAACATGTATCTCTCATTAGGCTTTATGGGCGGGCTGGTACAACGACGGATTGATAGAACTAAAATTACCACCAACAGCCAGTTTGACGGCACTTCTTACAATGGCAGCCTGAGTGATGGTGAAAATTTTGACAACCCTTCTTACTCATATTTTGATGGTACAGCGGGGATGAGTTTTAATTCACAGATTGGTGATAATGTTGATAATAATATTTTTCTCGGTATAGCCTATCATCATTTTAATAAGCCATCCAATATTAGTTTTTATGGCAACACCAAATTAGAGATGATACCAAAATGGGTGTACTCTGCCGGTGCAAAAATGAGTACTTCGGAAAGGTCTTATGTAACCTTCCAGGCAGATTATTCAAAGCAGGGGCCACATTCGGAACTGATAGGCGGAGCAATATACACTTACAAGTTAGATGATGAAGTTGACCCTTCTTACCTGATACATGGCGGTGCATTTATAAGATTTAAAGATGCCATTATACCCGTTGCAAAATTAGAAGTAAGGCCACTGGCAATATCTGTAAGCTATGATGCTAATATTTCTCAACTGAGCTCTGCAACCAGCGGCCGGGGCGGATTTGAACTGGCGCTTTCTTATCAAACCTACTTAAGAAAAGATAATACAAGCCGGGATGCTGTAAGATGCCCCAGGTTTTAAATATGTACTGACAAACATACACTTCAAAAGTCGTGACCTAACAAGCAAGAGCTTTTGTTTTTATGGATTGTTTGGATAACTAGAGGCTCCGCTGAAAAGCGGAGTCTTTTTTT
>JANMJU010000167.1:0-3184 GCA_031371545.1 Chitinophagaceae bacterium | reverse complement strand
GACAGGCCATTGAAGTACCCTGGAAAAATGCGTAACCACTTCCGCTAACCGTACTTAAAACACCTCTTGGGTCTGTGTCAGAATTTTGTTCTCCACCCGGTGCGGTAATATCTATATAAGCTCCAAAATTGGAGTAGTTGGCTTTTATATCTTTATTGTTGGATGAAGCAACCGCAATGGTTGGTGGATAAAAAGCCGGATATTTTGCTTCATCCACACCATTGTTTCCACCCGAAAAAATTACTATACCACCTGTCATTACCGCACCGCCGCCATGGGCAATAAAATAATCAATGCCATCCAGTACAGATTGACTGAATGTGCCTGCTGTAGTATAGTTCCAGCTATTTTGTGATACGGCAGCGCCCCTGTCGGCAGACCATGGATACACGGCTGCAAAATTGGTAGCACTTCCGGTCGAGCTGAACACCTGCAGGCTCATCAGCCTCACTCCGCTGTTGGCAGTACCATCTCCACCGGCAATGCCCGAAACCCCAACGCCATTATTATTAACAGCAGCAATAGTGCCTGATGTATGTGTGCCATGATCTTCTCCGGTAAGTGTGGTGCTGTTGGTAATAAAATTAAAACCATTGCCTGGCCACATATTGGCCGCAATGTCGGGGTGAGTAATTTGGATGCCGCCATCTACCACACCTACAATCACTTCAGGCTTGCCGGTTTCAATATCCCATGCTTCCGGTAAATCAATGTCTGCATCAGCAGTGCCACCATTTTGACCGGTGTTGTTGTAATGCCATTGCTGGTTAAACCTTGGATCGTTGGGCACAAAGTTTACTTTTTCTCCTTTCAAAGGCTTTTCTCCCTGCTCTACTTTAAATTGAAATTCTGCAATGTCAATGGTAGATTTTAACTCCTGCAATGCAGCAATTATTTTTCTTGGGCTTTTATCTAAAGAAAATTTTACATGATACCACAGGTGGAATCCCCAGTCTTTATGCCTTTGTGTAAACAGGCCATCTTTATCCCTGATAGCACCAAAAGTTAAAAACGCTTCTGTTGCATTGTACTCCCTCATAATGGCATCCACTGCCGGTATGCCGAAAGAAATATTCCCGTTCTTATCTTTCACCGGGCCATTGCCAATGATTGCTTCAACTGATTGGTTAAACTTAAAACTAATGATCCCTTTCTCAAAAGCATCATCAGAAAACTTTAATGGGTCTATCACAGCCCGTGGGCCTTTTAGTTTAGAAACATCCAGTTGCCCGATTGCCGCCAGGCTAATAAACGACACTGAAAAAAGAAGTGTAAAAAATTTAAACATACTGATGAGTTTATTTTTATTAAGGTGTAATGCCGGTTTTATTGATATGCAAAAAAATGACTGGTAAATTGCTTTTCTATCCTGGTAATAATACATCCCGGAATGCTGGTTAAATCTTCTTGCATTCATCTCCCAATATGCTGGTATGAAGTGGAGCCAATAAGTATTAAAAAACAAGCAGTGATATAGTAATGGCCATTTTAAAAAATCAATTGTTCAAAAATATGTTTTTTAAATAAATACTTAAAATATAATTCCATTCAATTGGCCTGGGAGTTTTAGAGGTATTTTAAAAACAAAAGCGTAACTGTTTATGTTCCCAGCTACGCTTTTGTTTGCACTGTTGGCACTTATTCGCCATTCATGGCTTTCAGCAGTTTTGCTGCCTGTGCTTCATCAATTGTTTGCAGTTTTTTATATTCTTCTGTGGCGTTGTCTTTTTGTTTTAAACTTATGTAACAAAGCCCAAGGTAGTAGTGGCATAGTTTTGACTTAGGATCAATGATGATACCTTCTTTAAGCTGGCTGATGGCATCACCTGTATTCTTCATTTTGTAATAGGCATATCCTATTTCTTCCCGGTTGGTTACTGCTTCACTATCATACACAATTGCTTTTTTCAACATCTTGATGGCCTCATCGTATTTTTCGGAATCATTGTATATCCAGCCCAGTTTATAAAAATAATTCTTTGAATTTTCTTCATCCACTTTTATAGCCTTTTCAAAATATACAGCGGCAGAATCGTACTTCTCCAAATGTTCATAATAAACATTTCCCAGCCCTCTTAATGTAGTGCCTTTATCAGGGTTTATTTCCAGCGCTTTTTTGTATGCGTCCAACGCCTCCGGATCTTTTTTTAATTTATAATTGGCATAGCCGGTCTCTGCATATTTATTTACTTTGTTTTCATCTTTTTCAGGATCATATTTATCCAAATAAGATAAAGCGGCTTCATATTTTTCCAGGTCATTGGCACACCAGGCGGCACGGTAGTAATAACTGTTTTCAGGGGCGTCGCTTTCAAAATACTGGTCATAGTAAGTGAGGGCTTTTTCATATTGGGCGGTATCATAATAAATATTTCCCAGGCTTTTAGCGGCACTGTAATATTTGGGGTTTAGCTCCAGCGTCTTTTCATAATATCCAATTGCCTTATCCAATTGCTTGCTTTTGTAAGCAGCATACCCCAGTTCATTAATTATTTTAGCAGATTCTGGACTGAGGGCGGCAGCCTTTTCAAGATAGGCGGTGGCTTCTTTGTATTGCCCTGTTTCGTTGAGGCACCATCCTGCCTCGTAAAAAGCATTGGCATAGCCGGGATCTTTTGCCAGTGCATCTTTAAAAAATACCAACGCCTCTTTGTATTTCTCTTTGTCCACTAAGATCATCCCTTCATCATACAAATCCTTTGCTGATTTGGCAGTTTGTGCTGTGGCAAACAATGTGGCGGCTACACACAAAAAAGTAATTAAGCATATTTTACGCATGACTGAATTTTTGTGAAAGATACAGAACATAAAAAAAATTACAAATACCCAATAGCTGGTATTTTATACAATATTATTCTTTGTTGAAAGTTGAGCATTGGGTATGGAATATTTTCTGGGTAAATCTAAATAAATATTCAATTTTCAATACTCAATAATGGCTTTACATTCTCTTGTAAAAATGGTTGCCGCAAACAAACTCTCAAAAACCTTTGCTTTATTTAGTTACAATCAAAATCTTTTCTACATTTACACCGGCGATTATTTTTTGGGTATTGTTTTATTCTAATGCAGGGCCAATTATTCCCATTCGCTTTTTTCTAATCATCAAACTACTGCCATGGCTCCCGACAAAGAATTTAAAAAAGTTACCACCAATACCATCCAGAAAATGAAAGCAGCAGGA
>JANMJU010000140.1:0-3211 GCA_031371545.1 Chitinophagaceae bacterium | reverse complement strand
TAAAACCAGTGCGATGGCAAGATATATGTAAGGCAGTGTTTTAACGGAAAAGTCGTAGATGAAAAGTGTGAAAGCTACTATGTTAAGAATAGCGTTGGCCAGACCTATAAAAAACTGAACGGGTAAAAGATCAAATACCTGCTTAGACTCAGATACTTTAATGTTTAGAATACTGATGATACGTTCTTTCATAAAAATTAAATTTACGAAAAGAACATCAATGCATCTTATTATTAAATATTATCAAAGAAAGCTGTCAAACTTTTCAACTTTTAATTGTGGTATTCATTTGGGTAATTTATTTCAAAGATGATACATTGTCAAAAAAAACACTTTGTGTGAAATAAAAAAATGTTTATATTTACATACCTTATATCCATATTTAATAAACCAATCTGCCCCTCTGCTTTCGATAGTGTAAATTCTCAGGCCAACATAAGTTATCCGGATATTTTATTATTACAGGATATTTTTTGTTTTCAAAATGTCATTGCACACACAAGATATTTTAGAATTTTCATTATTTATTTCCATTGCTTCCCCCAGGTATTTTTTCAAACTGTCAATCCTAAATCAAACTGTTTATGAAAATTAAATTTAAGTGCAAGCCGTTATTCACACCAGCACTACTCCTTTTTGTTGTTATACAGGCATTGCCGCTTATTAGCCAGGCACAGCAGTTAAAAATGTATGATTTTGTTTTGTTTGGAGGCTTTGGCACCTGCCCTACGGGTGCAAATGCTCCATTGGCACCCGGTTGTGCAGTACAAACAGGATCCTCTAATAACATTACTGGTAATGGAGCTATTGGAAGTTATACACTTATTCAGTCTACAGGAGGTACCGCAATAAATGGAAATGTTCACAGTAATGGTAAAATTAATTTTGCAAATAACAATACTATCACCGGCAGGGTGGCTATAGCAAATACCGGTAATGCATCGGGTACCATTTTCCAGGCAGGTTCTGGTACCGTCATCAATGGTAATGTAGATGTAAATGGTAATATTTTTATATCAAGTGGCTCCATTGGAGGGAAAGTAACACAGGCTTTAACTTCAAATACATATTCAGGACCAACCCCTGCCTTAGGCAGGAGTGTTGGTACGATAGATGCTCCAGCATTGCCAGCCATACCAGCCATCAAATCAATTAATATTGGGTCTGTTACTACCGATATTACTAATAATAAAATCATATCCGGGGGTACGTACCGTAATGTTATTTTATCTGGCAATAAAACACTTACTTTCTCGGATACCGGCACCTATATTTTTAATTCCATCATTCTTACCAGCAACAATACATTTGTATTTGATTTTAAAAATCATCCAACAGGGGTAATACGGATTTATGTTTTAGGAAATATGTACCTGGACAAAATTGGCACCAGTATTTTAAATGGCGGAAGCGAACGTAAAATATTTACAGAAACAAATGGAAATACAGGTGCTTTTGCTTTTACAATTTCAAATGGATCTGGAACTACTTCGTCAAGGTGGGCAGGTACAGTTTGGGCGCCCTATTCTGGAATTAATATTGGTTCAGGAACGGGGGGCACACAAATTACCGGAGCATTGTGGAGTGGTACGCAGGTGAATTTGGGAAGTGGTGTGAACCTTATTTATGCACCTTACAGCGACTGTACGCCACCTAATGCCAATGCCGGCTCCGATAAACCGCTAAGCTTTTCTGGAACAACAACACTTACAGGAACATCCACTACTTCAGGAGTTAGATTTAATTGGGAGGTTACTAACGGTGGCGTAATTGTGCCACCGGCAGATGCAGCAACTATTGCAGTTTCAGCAGCCGGTACTTATATCCTTTCCGTCACTGCAGCTGCCGGTTGCATTACAAAAGATACTGTTATCGTTACCAGTAAAGTAAATAATCTCATCGGCTCAGAATTACTTTCGCTTTATCTGAATTACAGTCCCACAGCACCCCCTTCTCCTTTCTTTTCTCTGCAAAGCGACAGTGTTGTTATTGAAGTAATTGTTAAAGAAGGAAAATATGCTGAAGTGCTCACACTTTTACAAACACCTACTTATGGGTTAACTAGAATTAGAAGTAATGGAGGAAGTATTTACATTATTACGGGTTTGTATCCAATAAACAAATTGCCATTGCTTAATTTACTGTCAGACCTCATTAATTATTGCCGGCCATTGTATGCCCCCATCAGTGGACTGGGGGTAGCAACTACTCAGGGTGATGCTGCTATCCGCACTAACTTTATCAGGAATGGTTATGGCCTCAATGGAGAAGGGGTAAAGATTGGGGTAATGTCAGATAGCTACAATACAATACCTGGCAATCCGGCAGGAACAGATATTTCAAATGGTGACCTGCCTGGTGTAGGTAATACTTTGGGCAATACAGAAGCAGTGGATGTATTACAGGATTATCCGTATGGCAGAGGAGTTGATGAAGGCAGGGCTATGCTGGAGATTGTACATGATATAGCACCTAAGGCAAAACTAGTATTCAGAACAGGTTTTGTAAGCCCCGGAGATATGGCCGTAGGTATCCGTCAATTGAAACAAAACAATTGCGATGTGATAGTGGATGATATAACATTCATCACTGAACCTTTCTTAAAAGATGGGGCAATAGCACAGGCAGTAAATGAAGTAAGCGGTCAGGGTGTAGCCTATTTTTGTGCTGCCGGAAATTTTGCAAACAAATCATATCAAAGTGGCTTCTTACCTGTAGCAGGTCCGGCAGGATTGACAGGTAATGCCCATGATTTTGGCGGCGGCGATATTTTCCAGAGAGTTTCATTAAAGAGAGGTGTTTACACCATTGTATTGCAATGGGAAGATGATATCTATTCATTGGGGCAAACACAAACCGGGGGTACACAAAACGACCTGGATATTTATCTTACCAACAATAGTGGTGTTACTTTATTTGGTTACAACAGAAACAATTTAGGTGGTGATCCTATTGAAATATTACCATTCAGTGTAGGAGCAGATGTTGAAACAGATATCCTGATTGTAAAAGCTGCAGGCAGCAGCCCTAATCTGAATTTTAAATACATTATTTTCCGTGGCGATGGTACTATTGTTGAACATAATAATGGTGCTTCTACTATTGTAGGGCAGGCAGATGCAGCTGGTGCTATAACGATAGGCGCTGTACGATATACAAAGACACCTGTTTTTGGTGTAGCCACACCAGAGATAGAAAGTTTTTCTTCCAA
>JANMJU010000147.1:0-39597 GCA_031371545.1 Chitinophagaceae bacterium | reverse complement strand
GATAGTAAAACATAAGCGCCAAAGCCAAGCAACACAATCAGAAAAATATTATTGATGGAGTTATAATTTGGTAGGCGACTTCGACCGCAGCATTGTTGCCTATAGTAAAGAGGCGAAGATCCATTCTCTCGGGGTCGATTCCGCAAAGACGGCTCAGTTCTTACAGGGTAAGTACACGGGAGCGGAAGGCGTGACCGCGCGCATCGACGTCGCCGTGGGATTCACCGAAACCCCGGGCGGCCGAAGGAAGGTACAATGTGAAGATAGTAACCAATCTGGGCCAGACTTTACTGACCAATACCATTACCCATGCCGGCGGCAGCAGCACCCAGTTGCTGAACTTACCCGAAGGCATAGCCCATGGTACTTACCAGGTAGAGATCACTGCTCCGGATAAATCAAGGACTACACAAAAAGTACTGATCATCACAAATAAATAAGTACTACAGATAGTAGAGTAATGAAAAATGCACCAGCTTCGGCAGGTGCATTTTTTTATGCTAAAAATTTATTCTGAGAATGAAAGATGAGCCGGTATCTGCTGTTTTAAGAGTTGCAGAGTGAGTTGTAATTACATCCTCTCCGGAACTTTAACTCCCAGTAACTGCATGCTGCTTTTAATAACCGTTCCAGTCATTGCTGACAATTGTAAACGCAGTTGTTTCTTTTCTTCTGTCTCTGCATTGGCAACAGAATGTTCGGTATAAAAAGAATTAAAATTTTGTGCCAGTTGAAAAACATAATTGGCAATTACCGAAGGGTTGTGTTCAAGGCAAGCCTGTTCAATTGCGGCAGGATATTGCTCCAAATTTACCAGCACTGCTTTCTCTAGTGGAAGTAATGCCTGTTGACCTATTGACAATTCACCATTAACCATTGACGTTTTCTTCAAAATGCTTTTTATCCTTGCATGGGTGTATTGTACAAATGGCCCCGTAAATCCATGAAAGTCGATGCTCTCTGCCGGATTAAATACCATTGTTTTTTTAGGATCCACTCTTAGTAAATAAAATTTCATGGCGCCTAATCCTAAGGTATCGTAGAGTTCTGTCAGTTCCGCTGCTGTAAAGTCTTTTACCTTTCCCAACTCTTCAGTAAGTTGTTTGGAAGTTGCCACTATTTCATCCACGATATCATCGGCATCCACCACGGTGCCTTCACGGCTTTTCATTTTACCGCTGGTCAGTTCCACCATGCCATAGCTCAGGTGAAAAATATTATCAGCATTGGGCATGCCCAATTTTTGACAAATCAATTGCAGCGCTTTCATGTGGTAATTCTGTTCGTTACCGATCACATAAATGCTCTGATCAATTTTATATTCTTCATATTTCTGCAATGCCAAACCAATATCCTGTGTGATGTAAACAGACGTGCCATCTTTACGTTGCACAATTTTTTCATCGAGTCCGTCTGCAGTCAAATCAATCCAGGTACTGCCATCTTCTTTTCGATAAAATATTTTTTTTTGTAAACCCTGTTGTACAATATTTTTCCCCAGCAAGTAAGTATTGCTTTCATAATATACTATGTCGAAGTCGGCACCAATTCTGTTATACGTCACATCAAATCCGTTGTACACCCATTGGTTCATGGTTCTCCAAAGCTGTATTACTGCCGGGTTTCCTTCTTCCCAATCCAATAACATTTGCTGTGCTGCTTTCATTATCGGAGCTTCTTTTTCTGCTGTGGCTTTATCAATTCCTTCGCTTATCAATTTTTCAATCTGTACTTTATATTCATCATTAAACATTACATAATATTTACCCACTAAATGATCACCTTTTGTTCCGCTGCTTTCCGGGGTTTCGCCATTCGCAAACAATTGCCATGCAATCATGCTTTTGCAAATATGAATTCCCCGGTCATTTACAATTGCACTTTTTACAACTTCATATCCACTGGCTTTAAATATTTCACTCACACTCCAGCCTAAAAAAAATATTTCTTAAATGACCCAGGTGCAGGGGCTTATTGGTGTTGGGAGAAGCATATTCCACCATCACTTTTTTTCCATTCATTTCTTTTTTGCCGTAGCAAACATCGTTGTAGTTTTTTTGCAAAAGGTTAATCCAAAAACTATCTGCAACAGATAAATTTAAAAAGCCTTTGATGATATTGAAGTCGGTAAAAAGCTCCGGATGATTTCCAGTAAGGTATCCGCCAAGGGCAGTGCCAATGGCTTCGGGTGACAGCTTCAATGACTTTACCAATGAAAACATCACGATGGTGTAATCCCCTTCAAACTCAGGCTTGGTCTGGTTTATCTGGAAATCTTTTTCTGTAAAAGGATGGTTATATAAGTTGCTTAATGCAGTGACCGTATGCTGCTGAATATTTTTTACGATTGACATGCGGCAAAAATACTTCTTTCAAACAAACACTGCAAAGAATACCCGGTAAACAAAAAGCGGCCTGATTTTTCAAGCCGCTTTCATTTTCACAGTCAAATTATTTACAGGTTAGCGATCCTGATTTCTTTCGGGTATTTCACCGAATAACTAAACCGCACTTTTTTGCTTTCACCGGGTTTCAAAGAAATCTTCCAGGTCAGTACACCAGTTTCGTCATTCACCATAGCTGTTCCGCTTTCTTCCAATTTTACTTCCACGTCTTTTACATTGCTTATCGGGTACTGGTCTTTCAGTAACAGATCCACATCCGTTAGTTTATTATTTTTAACAGTCAGTTCATAAGTGAATGTTTGTTTGGTATTGTTGCCATTGGTTTTGGTACTGGTGTAATCCTTTACCACACTGCGTTTGATGGCTACTCTTTTATCTTTGCCCAACGATAAATTTAAAGTATCAGCGGTACTGTTGGGGTCAATCATTGATTTACCAATGTAAGTATTGTCCATGATGATGTTGGCGGCACCCGGTAATAAATCCAGCTTCTGCCAGTCGGCAATTTCTGCCAGCAGGTAAGCATCTTTATCCAGTTTGGGTACAGCGTAATTTTTTAGTGTGGCACTTATCTTTTGTTCTTTGATGGTTACTGTATGTATCTGTCCGTCGCTTTCAATATTGTAAGGCAGGTCTATTTCAAAATTAGTGTTGAGCTGGCTTTCAGTAAGCGTAGTGTATTGCTGTATGTTAGATGGATCAACTGACTGGCTGGCGTCGGCAAATTTATTTTCTCTTTTTATTCCGTAACCAGAGATCACGACCACTTCCTGCAAAGCCTTATCATCCATTGATTGAATAACATTTTGCTGGTAATAATTATTCGTCACTGATGCTTTCATTTTCTCATACAAAGGTTTTACATATTGCAGCAGGTACCAAGGTGTAAGAATGGGTGCAATGCCTCCCCAGCTTGGGTTTGAAGTGCTGAGTGTAAGTTTGGTTTGTTTCCAGTCTATACCGGTGGACTGTGTGATGGCAGCTTTGTACACCAGTTTTAATTCATTGGTTTTTGAATTTACCCTCACATCATACAATGCTGTAAAGCCGGCATTATTGGTAAAATAACTAAACGATACCGGTATCTCCCCGGCATTGCTGCAGATTACCTGCAGCGTTAACTGGCCATAAGATTTTACCGGCTTCACAGGTTTGTATGCTGTTTCATTAATCCTTGTTTGCAATGCCGTCATTTTTTCAGCCAATGAATAATAATCTTCACCAAGCTTATATATTGTTGCTTTTGATTTTTCAATTTTAGCAGTGTTGGCATTGATCAGTTTGATAGCTTCGTCACTGCTGATGGTTTTGCTGCTGCCTTCCTTCATGGCAATTTCTATCAGTGTATTTGTTTTATCTAAAGTTTCCTTTTCTATTTCCAGCAAATTATTAATACGACCCTGTTCTTTTTGTATCAGTTTGATACTGTCCTGTAATATTTTTATCAGTGGATTAATAACCACGGGCACTGTTGGTGTAAAAACAGAAAATTTTTGTGACAGCAACGCTACATTTTCCGGCACATTTATTTGCAGGCTGTTGAGATCAATGGCAGTGCTGAGCTGGCTGATCACTATTTGTTTGGTAGCAGTGTTGACGTACACTTTTGCATTGTGAGTAAGCTCTGCGCCATAGCCGAAATACACGGTGGCAGCGGAAAGTGTAGCATCTGCTTTAGTAGTATCCTGTGCAGAGAGGAGGGTGTTTGCGGATAAAAAAACACAGGCAAGGGTCATTATTTTTTTCATGTTGAATCAATTTGTTTCCGTACGGATGTGGAAACAAATGTGATTACATAAACCCGGCGGATTTTTTTTATCCGCCGGGTTAGAATAAAATTATAACGCCTTACTTCTTTAATATTTTTATCTCCACCCGCCGGTTGTTGCTTCTTTCGATTTCAGTTTTTTCGGGAAATGGCGTTAGTGGTTTTTGATGGCCAAAACCTTTGTACTGCAGTCTTGCAGATGCAATGCCATTTTGATTGAGGTAATTGCAAATTTCTTTTGCCCTGTTTTCAGAAAGGTTTTGGGTGTGGGTGCCGATATCGTATCCATCTGCATCACCATCCTGGCAGCAGATATGGCCTTCCACAGCTATTTCCAGTGTTGGATTTTTTTTCATGATGTTCAGCAATTCAATCAGTACCGGCAGTGATTGCGGAATGATGACATGGGTGCCGCCATAAAAATTCAGGTTCTTTAATACAATGTTTTTGCCAGCGGTTGTTTGGGTATCTTTTATTTGTTCTGTCAGGCTTTTGTCCTGTGTTATTTTGTTGTCTTCTTTTATTGCCACAGTTTCTTCTTCGGGTTCTTCCTGGTCTTCCACTGCAATTTCCACCCGGCGGTTTTGGTACATTTCCAGTTCGCCATGATTGCTGTTGAGTGGCCTGCGTTTACCAAAGCCTTTTTCTTCAATAATATTGGCTGCATCAAATCCTTTTTTTACTAAATAATTTTTTACTGCATGCGTTCTTTTCAAAGAGAGTGCATCATTGTATTCATACCCTGCCATGATATCGCAATGTCCATAAAGTTTAATTTTTGCACTGGTTTTGCTGGCCGTAATAAAGTTGTCAAGTACAGTAGTGGCATCGGTTGTAAGGTTGTACTTATCAAGGTCAAAATATACATTAAAGGATTGGGCCCGGCCGCAGAGGATGAAGATCAGCAGGCAGCAGGAGAGTAGTGTTTTTTTCATAACTATTTGTTTTATGTATAAACTGCTGCAGGGCTTGAAATGGTTGGGTAAGATTGGAAGATAGTATATTTAAGTGAGGCTTTAGGATTTTGTATCATCAGTTTTTTTGCTGGAGTAAATCATTTTTTTACAAATACAAAATCTTCATTTTGCAATTACATATTCCAATTATCCGGCAGTGAAAAATTAGTTTCAAACCGTACATTTGTTTTATAAACAAGATTGTAAAATGATAAGGGAAAAAATTTTAGTCATAGGCGCCAGCGGCCAGATAGGAGTGGAGCTCACATTGGCACTGAGGAAGATTTATGGTAATGCCAATGTAGTGGCAAGTGATTTGAGAGAACAAAATCCTTTGCTGGAAGGCACAGGACCTTACGTGAGTCTGGATGTGATGAACAAAGAAATGCTGCATGTGCAGGTGATAAGGCAAAATATTACACAGATATATTTGTTGGCTGCCATCCTTAGTGCCACCGGTGAAAAAAATCCCAGCCTTGCCTGGAACCTGAATATGCAAAGCTTGCTGAATGTGCTGGATATAGCAAAGGAAGAAAAATTACATAAAGTGTATTGGCCAAGCAGCATTGCAGTGTTTGGCCCCACTTCACCAAAAATAAATTGTCCGCAGCAAACAATTATTGAGCCAAGCACTGTGTATGGCATCAGTAAATATGCCGGAGAATTTTGGTGCAAGTATTATCACAATCGCTGGGGGCTTGATGTAAGAAGTATCCGCTACCCGGGATTGATCAGTTATAAAAGCGAACCTGGTGGAGGTACCACCGATTATGCAGTCGCAATTTTTCATGAAGCGCTGGAAGAAAAAAAGTATGAATGTTTTTTAAATGAAGATACTTACCTGCCCATGATGTATATGCCCGATGCTATTAAAGCAACCATAGAAATGATGGAGTCGCCGGAATCAAAAATCACTGTACGGACTTCTTATAATATTTCGGGAATGAGTTTTTCACCAAAAGAAATTGCTGTCGAAATACAAAAACACCTGCCTGATTTTGAAATTACTTACAGGCCAGATTACCGACAGCAAATTGCTGACAGCTGGCCGCAAAGTATTGATGACAGTATAGCCAGGAATGACTGGGGCTGGCAGGAAGATTATGATCTGCAGCGTATGACAAAAGATATGTTTGATAATCTTACAAAATAAAAATGGAGGACTGTTTTTATCAACTATACTTAGTATAGAAAATTTAGAGTTTTCATTCTAAAAGGGCAGGGTACTTGATCTTTGACTTAAAAAAAATTAGCGACAGAAATGGCACATGGGGTACTGTTAGTATCAATGGGACAAGGTTTTTTATAGAATGCCATATACTAAATCTTGATAAAAAAAATGCAAACGTTTGCACTTCGTATTGGAAATGCCTATATCTTTGCGCCTTTAAAAATCTTTAACCAAAAAATCAAGTAACATGAAAAAAGTAATTTTTAGTTTAGTTATTGTAGCAATTTCGTTTACTGCTAACGCACAATCAAAAAAATCAAGTGAAGGAACATTTAAATTCGGCGCTGGCGCTTTAATCGGTTTGCCAGTAGGCGATATGGCAACCTATGCAAGTCTTGCTTATGGTGCAGATCTTCAGGGTGAATACGTTGCTTCTGAGCAAGTAGGCATTACCTTAAGCGCTGGCTATTTACGTTTTGCAGGTAAAAGTGGGTTCACTATTACTGGTGGTTTAATACCGGTATTAGCTGGTGTACGTGTAACTTTTGCAGACAAAATTTACGGAAGTGCACAATTAGGTGTGTCTTTAAGTACTGAAAGTGGTGGTGGTAGTGCTTTCACTTATGCTCCAGGTATTGGCTACAAAGTATCTGACAATTTTGATTTATTACTTAAGTACCAGGCTGCTACTAAAAGTGGCGCTACTACATCATTCATTGGTGTAAGGGCTGGGTTTACTTTTTAATTTTAATTTAGCTTAATAATAAAAAAGGTAGTTTTTTAACTACCTTTTTTATTATATGAAAGTGTGCTTAAACTATTATGAATTACTAAATGCCTCCTGCATCTTTTTCATCAATTCTTTTTCTATCATCCGCTGGGCAATCAAAATCATATTTTTAAAAGCCACTGCATGTGAAATGCCATGACCGATAATAACTGGTTTGGCTACCCCTAAAACGGGTACGCCACCATACATTTCAAAATCAAATCGGTCAAAATGTTCATCCTTGATACCTCTTCTTTGTACAATGTCATAAACACTTTCGGCCATCTTTAGTACCACATTTCCAGTAAAGCCTTCGCATACCATCACATCAGCCTTATCTATTAAAATATCACGTCCTTCAATATTTCCCACAAAGTTGATATGTGTATTTTCTTTCAGCAGGGGATAGGCTGCCTGCGCCAGGATATTGCCTTTGCCTTCTTCTTCACCAATATTTACCAACCCTACTTTTGGTTTTTCAATGCCTAAAATATGTTCTGCAAATAAAGAGCCCAGTATGGCAAACTGGTTAAGGTTTTCCGGTTTACAGTCTGCATTGATTCCTGCATCTAAGAGCAATCCCAAACAGCCATTTTCCCTGGGCATATAAGCGCCAATGGTGGGCCTGCTTACACCAGCTATTGCCTTAATACTGAATAAGGCACCTACCATCATAGCACCGGTGTTACCTGCGCTGATGAATGCATCAATTTTTCCGGTGGCCAGTAAATGAAAGCCGATAGCAATAGAAGATTGCTGCTTTTCCCTTAATGCTTTGGTAGGATGTTCATGCATTTCAATCACTTGCTCTGCATGTACCAGCTTTACTTGTTCAGTTGGAATGGAATGAGTGGATAACAGCGCTGTAAGTTGATCTTGTTTGCCAATTAATGTAAGGGTGGTATTGGCTGGTGCCAATGCAAAAAACAATTCGATTCCTTTTACTGCTTCTAATGGGGCATAGTCGCCACCCATCATATCAAGGCCTATGTTCATGAGAGGTTCTTTAAATAAAAAATTCTAAGTTTCACATTCTTTCCCGAATGTAAAACTTAGAATGCAGTAATTGAAAAAATATTATGCTTTAAATGGAGCTTTTTCAGCTACCACCTGTCCTTTGTAGTATAATTTTCCTTCACTCACATGGGCACGATGGCGTACATGCATAAGGCCGGTTGTCTTATCTACTGTCAAAGTAGTTTCTGTAGCCTTATAATGTGTCCTTCTCTTGGCGCTGCGTTGTTGCGAATGGCGACGTTTGGGATTTGGCATATCTTTAAAATTTAAGTTGTTGTTTTATACTGAATGTTTATTTATTTTTTTTGCTGGTCTTTTTAAATTGTTCCAGCCCTTTCCAAATAGTATTTGCGTTAGCCCCATCTTCCTTTACTTCCATTGCTTTCAATTTTTCCAATACTTCTTTGTTGCATTTTGACCCTCCAAATTCTTCAGGGCTGCACATTTTTTGCATTGGAATACTCAGGGCCACAAATTCGTAAATCCAATCATTGAGGTGCAGGTGGCTTTCTGTTTTGGAGATATAACAAATGTCGGGATCTTCTTCCTTTTCATTCATTTCTTCCGGGTTGTCCACCATTTTTACCAACATGTTAAACTCATCCCACAAATCCATTGTAAGTGAATTATTACAACGGTCACAAGCTACATCTGCTTTACCGCCAATTTCAAATTTCAGCAGCATGAAGCTGTTCTTCTTGTCAAGAAGCAATTTTATTTTGGCAATGCAATTGGCAAAATCCACCGTACCTTTTTCAGCAAAGAACTTGTCATCCACTTCGTAAAAAAACTCATGAATACCGGGCTTTAAACCCACAAAAGCTATCTCAAACGCTTTTCTTTTACTCATAACTTCTGGTTTAAAGGACGGCGAAGGTAATATATTTTAGCTAAAAAAGCATAATCTTATAAGAAAAATTGCCTAAAAATATCCGGACAGATGGCTTTTTTGTTATTTTTAAAAAATATGATCTCAAAAAAGAAATGGACAGCCCTGTTCTTACTCCTGTTCACTGCTATTTTTATCCGTCTTTTTTGTTCCAATGCTTTGGCTGTTGAAAAATATTATTCCTCTGCTCTATATCCGTATTTATCTGCCATTTTAAAATACAGCTTCGGATGGTTGCCTTTTAGCATAGGAGATTTGTTGTATGGTTTATTAATTTTACTAGCAGCAATAAAAATGACCAGGTTTATCAAATTGCTTTACAAACGGAATATCACAAAAGATAAACTGAAAAAGGGTTTGTATAAAATCGTTATCATGCTTTTGGTAATGTATATTTCATTCAATTTATTGTGGGGTATTAATTACAACCGGAAAGGGATTGCCAGCCAACTAGATATTAAGTTGGAAAAATATTCTACACAGCAATTGATAACAGTAGATTCTGTGTTGCTTCAAAAAGTGAATGAAAGTAAAGCGGCCGTTTTACGAAACGGGAGTTCTTTTAGTTCTACCCGGGCTATGCTGGAGCAATCTGTTATTGCTTATCAACAAGTAGCAGTACAGTACCCATTTCTTGAGTATAAGCCTGTTTCTGTAAAGCCTTCTTTGTGGGGATGGCTGGGTAATTATATGGGGTTTATTGGATATTACAATCCGTTTACCGGGGAAGCACAACTTAATACCACTGTTCCTCAATTTTTGCAACCCTTTACTTCCTGCCACGAAATAGCCCACCAGTTGGGATATGCAAAAGAAAATGAAGCAAATTTTGCTGGCTATCTTGCCGCTGCGGCATCGCCAGATACGCTTTTTCATTACTCTGTATACCTTGATCTTTTTTTATATGCCCAACGGAATTTGTATGATGCTGACTCAGCCACAGCAAAATCATTTGGTAAAAAATTGCTGCCTGAAGTAAAAGCAGATTTGAAAGAATGGAAAGATTTTAATAGCCGTCATAAAAGCCTGCTGGAACCATTGTTTAAATGGGCGTATGGCAAATATTTGGAAAATAACCAGCAACCTTCCGGGATGCTGAGTTATGATGAAGTGACTGGTTTTTTAGTAGCTTATTATAAAAAGTTCGGGAGGTTGTGAAGGTGAATTGAACAATACTGTTTTTGTATTTCAAATCTTCACTTATTCAAATCTTGTATAAAATAATAAAACAATGCCCTTGAGCCAATTTGTAATAAGAATATCAGAAATTAACTTTAGGTTTGCGTTCACCGGAAAACTGAATTAAAAAATTCAAAATCCTTTATCCAAAAAAATAAAATAATACCCAAAATGTCTTTACAATTATCAAGGCCCATTGCTTTTATTGATCTGGAAACCACAGGAGTTAATTTATCCACCGATCGTATTGTGGAAGTTGCAATCGTAAAAATTTTACAGGACGGCACCAGGCAGGTAAAAAGAAAACTACTGAACCCTGAAATTCCCATTCCTCCTCATGTTACAGACATACATGGTATTACTGATGCAATGGTTAAAGATGCTCCTACTTTTAAACAGTCGGGCAACGAACTAAAACAATTTATTGAAGGATGTGATTTAGGCGGTTACAACAGTAACCGGTTTGATATCCCAATGTTGATGGAAGAATTTTTAAGGGCAGGCATGACGCTTGATCTTAGTAATAAAAGAATGGTGGATGTGCAGCATATTTTTTATACAATGGAGCCTCGTACATTATCTGCAGCGTATAAGTTTTATTGCGAAAAAGAATTGACAGATGCACACAGTGCGGAAGCTGATGTGAATGCAACAATTGATGTTTTGCTGTCTCAAATAAAGCGCTATCCACAGCTTGGCAGTTCTGTAGATTCTATCCTTGGTGCAATTGGGGAAGAAAAAATTGTGGACTATGCCCGGAGGTTTGTATTTGATGATAAGGGTGTAGAGGTATTTAATTTTGGCAAACATAAGGGCCGGCCTGTAACCGATGTATTAAGGGCGGAGCCGCAGTATTACGACTGGATGATGAGGGGAGATTTTCCACTGCACACAAAGCAAAAACTCACAGAAATTCTAAACCGGACGCTGTTAAAGAATAACTAAAAAGACAATGTTGAAAATATGTTGATGGTAAATTAACATACAAATTGTAAATTCGTTATACATCATCGCAAAAAGTATTGGAAAAAATTGTTATCATACCAACTTACAATGAGAAAGATAACATCGAAAGTATCATCGGTGCGGTATTTGCTTTGCAGCAAAATTATCATGTATTGATCATTGACGATGGCTCTCCTGATGGCACCGCTGCTATTGTAAAATCATTGTTTATTAAATACCCCGGGCAATTATTTTTAGAAGAAAGAAAAGGTAAATTAGGTTTAGGTACTGCTTACATCCATGGTTTTATATGGTCCTTAAGAAAAGGCTATCAATACATTTTTGAAATGGATGCAGATTTTTCTCACAATCCAAAAGACTTGGAACGATTGTATGAAGTTTGTAAACAAGGGGCCGGTATTGCTGTAGGGTCAAGATATATAAAGGGTGGTGCTGTTGTTAACTGGCCTGCTAACAGGATATTGCTTTCTAAAGGTGCTTCATTGTACACAAGGTTAATTACCTGGATGCCTATAAAAGACCCAACAGCCGGCTTTGTTTGTTACCGCCGTGAGGTACTGGAAACAATGAATTTTGCAGCTATCAATTTTGTGGGGTATGCCTTTCAGATAGAAATGAAATTTGCAGCATGGAAACTCAATTTCCTCATTGCAGAAGTACCCATCACTTTTATTGACCGCAAATATGGCGAAAGTAAAATGAACAAAGGCATAGTAAAAGAAGGTATTCTCGGAGTATTAAAGCTACGCTGGATGAGTATGTTTAAAAGCTACCGCAAAAATGTAAAAAACAAAAGCCCCTACTTTATTGGGGAAGATAACAGCACTTTTCAATCTCCTGAAGTGGCAATAGAACGTAAATAAAATCGGTTTTATCTTCTGTTCATATCTCCCAGTTAATTATTTTTCAAGCACTGATTTTAAATTATTCAGCCCGGTCTGAAAATCATCCCCAACCATTTTTTCCATATTCATACAAAGCAGCATGATGTTCAATGGATATTTCATCTTGCTGCTAAAACCCCATTTTACTTTTGTCTGATTTTCACCTGCACCTGCTGTGGTCATGTAAGTGTCTGCAAAACCTTCAAATGGTTTTATAAAATGGAGGTTGAAATCAACTCTTTCACCTTCCGTAATTTTCTTAATTTCCTGCTCGCCTTTTCCTACGTCATCTTTATCACTGTCCCAGGCAGATACAAAGCCAACAGTGCCGTCTGTCCCTTTGTATTCCTTTTTCATATTCGGATCCATCTTGGCCCATTTGCTGAAGTTGTCCTGGTTTTTCAGGTATTTGATGTAATCAAAAACAACCTGCTTTGGTTTGTTGACAGTAATCTCTCTTTCTACGGAATAATCGTTTTTAGTGAAGAGTGGAATTATTAAAAGAATGGCGGTGAGGCTTACTATTATAAGTAAAATTTTTTTGAATATTTTCATGATGGCTGTATTTTTTGTTTGATGAATTAAAGATAAAGTTTTTAAAAAATTGTTTGCTACAAAAAAATATTTATGCTTTTATAACCATGCCGCCATCTGCAATACTTACTACATAATACACAAGATCTTTTTGCATTTTGTTTTTGTATGCAGTAGAAACATCCTGGATAAGGTGTTCAATCCCGTCTTCATTTACAAGATTGATAGTGCATCCGCCAAAACCGCCACCCATCATCCGTGCACCTGTTACTGCAGGATTATTTTTCACAACGTCAACTAAAAAATCCAGTTCGCTGCAACTCACTTCATACAATTTACTGAGGCCTTCATGTGTGGCAAATATTTTCTTTCCAAACGCAATCATGTTGCCGGCTTCTAAATCTTCGCAAGCCTGCAGCAGGCGGTCATTTTCTTCCACCACATATTTGCAGCGCCGGTAAACAATTTTATCCTGGGGCAAAACATATTGGTCTAATAAATCAACCGTCACTTCTCTCAAACTTTTTATTTGAGGATGCTGTTTTTGTATCATCGCAATCCCTGCTTCACATTGCATCCTGCGTACATTGTATTCTGATGAAGCCAGTGAATGTTTTACGCCACTGTCAAACAATACCACTTTAAAACCATCCATCTTAAATGGTTTGTAACTGTAATCAAGCGACCGGCAATCGAGCCGAATTACATGCCCGTTTTTTCCAAACATACTGGCAAACATATCCATGATGCCGCAATTGACACCGGCAAATTCATGCTCTGCTTTTTGTGCCATTTTCACCATGGTAAGTTTATCAAAACCTGCTGCCGTGATTTCGTTTAAAGCCAATGCCATAGCACATGCAATGGCAGCAGAAGAAGAGAGGCCGGCACCAACAGGAATATCACTCGTAAGTGCAGCATCAAACCCCGGCATCTTTACACCAGCTTTTATAAACTGTGCTGAAATACCCAGCATATAATTAGGCCAGCTTACTGCATCACTTTTTTGCACTGCATCAGTTGTGGTCGTATAATTGTCATTCATATCAATGCTGTGCAGGTGAATGCTGTTATCAGTTCTTGGGGTGATGGCAATGAATGCAGCCTTATCAATGGAAGCAGGCAGTACAAAACCATCATTATAATCTGTGTGTTCACCAATCAAATTGATCCTGCCCGGCGAACTTACTACGATAGAATTGTTGGTGATAAAAGCTGCTAACACGGCAGGAAATGATTTGATATGTGGCATAATAATGATGTTTAAATAAAGGTGCTGCTTTATTACTTAAAAGCGATACGAAATAAAAGTATTCATGCAGTATTGAAAAAAATATTTTAGCAATGGGTTAAAAAATAGTCAGCATTAAAATTATGAAGAGCAGTTTAAAAATATTTGTCTCAAACAGCTTCTTAATTTCAATACACATATTTTTGTAACAGCCATTAATTAATCAACTGCCATACCATGAATATTGAACTCAACAAAAGTGAAGATGCCATGAAGCTTGCCTGGAGCCAGGTGAAGCAACGCCTGGAAAAAATTTATGAAGGCGGCGGAAAAAAATCAATAGAAAAGCAAAGGGAAAGAAATAAACTGACTGCAAGGGAACGGGTGAAATACCTGTGTGATGAAGGAAAACCTTTTGTGGAAATTGGCGCTTTTGCCGGTTTTGAAATGTATGCAGAACAGGGTGGATGCCCGGCTGGTGGAACTGTTAGCGGCATTGGTTATATCAGCGGCAGGCAATGTATTGTAGTGGCAAATGATCAGACAGTGAAAGCCGGTGCCTGGTTTCCCATCAGCGGTAAAAAAAATTTGAGGATGCAGGAAATTGCCATGGAAAATCATTTGCCCATTATTTATTTGGTGGACAGTGCGGGTGTTTATCTTCCAATGCAGGATGAAATTTTCCCAGACAAAGAACATTTTGGCCGCATTTTCAGGAACAACGCAAAGATGAGTGCCATGGGCATTACACAAATTGCAGCTGTAATGGGGGCTTGTGTTGCAGGCGGTGCTTACCTGCCCATCATGAGTGATGAAACGTTGATGGTGGAAGGAAACGGTTCTATTTTTTTGGCAGGGTCTTATTTAGTAAAGGCCGCCATTGGAGAAGATATTGATAATGAAACACTGGGCGGAGCTTTAACCCATACAGCTATTAGCGGAATTGCAGATTATAAATTTGATAACGAACAGGATTGCCTCGACCAGATAAAAAAAATTGTAAGTAAGTTAGGCAAAGCTGATACTGCAGGATTTGACAGGATAGCAACTGTTGCTCCCGCAAAACAGGCCAATGATATTTATAGTATCATCAGCGAAGGCAACAGCAAGCCTTATAATATGGTGGATATTATTGAGTGCATTACCGATGCAGCCAGCTTCGATCAGTTTAAAAAGGATTACGGTAAAACAATTATTTGTGGCTATGCCAGGGTTGACGGATGGGCAGTGGGGATTGTGGCCAACCAGCGCCTGATTGTGAAAAACAAAAAAGGCGAAATGCAGTTAGGTGGCGTGATATACAATGACAGTGCAGATAAAGCAGCCAGGTTTATTATGAACTGCAATCAAAAAAAAATACCACTTGTTTTTTTGCAGGATGTTACCGGCTTTATGGTGGGCAGCCGCAGCGAACATTCCGGAATAATAAAAGATGGCGCCAAGCTGGTGAATGCAGTGGCTAATTCGGTAGTACCAAAAATTACAATCATCATTGGCAACAGTTATGGTGCAGGAAATTATGCCATGTGTGGCAAAGCTTATGACCCTAGGTTTATTTATGCCTGGCCTACGGCAAAGATTGCTGTAATGGGAGGAGAGCAGGCTGCAAAAACTTTGCTGCAGATTCAGGTGGCCTCCTTAAAAGCAAAAGGCGAAACAATAACACCTGAAGCAGAAGCCGATTTACTGAATAAGATAACCCAGCGGTACAACACACAAACCACTACTTATTATGCTGCGGCAAGGTTGTGGGTGGATGCCATTATTGATCCTGCCGAAACAAGGTTATTAATTTCTGAAGGGATTTCTGCTGCCAATCTCAATAAAAATATAGAAGAATTCAAAACAGGCGTGTTCCAGGTTTGATTTTTTCGAAAATCATTTTAAAATCAACTTTAAAAGAGTTGTTTATCAAAAAATACTTAATTTCACGCCGCTGTACAAACAGGCAAATAACCAGAACAAGACATTTATGAGAAAAAATTTATTACGCAAAATCGTAGCGTATTCAGGGTTAGCTATTGTTTTATTTCAATCCTGCAAAGACGATAGTAAACTTACTCTTCAACCAACTCCAACCGATCAGTCTTTCACCGAAAGTTTCGACAATTACCAGGAGGCTTATGCCAAAGGCTGGAGGTCAATAAATAAGAGCACGCCAGCCGGTCGTAAATGGTATGATGTGGCTGAAACACCCAATTTTGGTTCACCTAATTATGTATCGATATATTACCCGGGATGGGAGCAGGCTCAGTTTAGTTTAGATACTGCACAATTCCCTACCGCTCCTTATCCTGGCCGTTATTGGGAAGATGCGTTTGCTTCTCAAAGCGGTTCTAATGGTTATGTAGCTACCAGTATTGCCAGTGCTGAAGTGATTGGTACTTTTTTAAACTACCGCTTTGATGTCAATACATGGTTAGTATCACCGGAGTTGACAATTAAAAATGGAGACAAAGTAGTGTTTTACACTTTCTGTAAAGGGCTGTCCCGTTTACAGTTGTGGGTAAATCCAACAACAAGCCTGAATGTGGGTTTTGATGCAACAAATACAGGCGATTTTAATATAAAACTGGTTGATATAAATCCCAGCTACGCAAAATTTGAAACCAGTCCTGCCAATGCTTTTCCTACAGAATGGGCAAGGTTTGAAGGCCAGGTAACAGGCTTAACAAAACCTGTGCAGGGAAGGTTTGGCTTCAGGTATTTTTTACAAAATCAGCCTTTACTCAACCGATTCCTTTATAACCCTCCTTCTGATCCTGGGGGAGAATCTGATAGTTTATACACTGTAATCCATCATTCAGTTATTGGTATAGACGAAGTATCTTATAAAAGTGCTGAATAATTTTTTACCGAATCATTTTAAACTAAGTTGATATGAAAAATAAATTACCATTACTGTTTGTATTTTTTGCGGCAGTAATTATTACCACTATATCCTGCTCAAAACAATCCTCTGCTGCAGCTTCCCCTACAGATTATTCTTTTAGTGAAGAATTTGATACAGTAAGTACGGCTGTTGCCAAGGGTTGGGTACTTGCTAATAACAGTAAGCCAATTGGTACTTATGGCTGGGTGCAGGGATTTTTTTATGTATCATTAAGCCATGCAACCGACAGTAAAACAGGCCCGGTCAATTATCCAACCAGTGGAGGCTTTGGTGCCAATAATCCTTCTTACTCAGGTTCTGATTTTATTATGGCAACTGCTGATTGCGGACACGGAACTGCTAACTTAAGCAACTGGTTAATCTCTCCGGCTACGATGATGAAAAATGGTGACCAGATTACTTTTTATACTAGGACTTATGCTGACCCTGCAGTAGGTGCAGACAGGTTGGAAGTAAGATTAAATACTTCAAACAGTTCTGCTGATGTAGGCAGGGACAGCAGCAGCATTGGAGGTTTTACTACAGTACTGCTGGACATTAATCCTGACTATGCTTTGGATTCACAAGACGGTGGTTATCCCGGTGAGTGGACAAAATATTCGGCTACTGTCAGTGGTTTGCCAATCGCTAAAAAAGCAAGAGTTGCTTTCAGGTATTATGTTCCAGATGGTGGGCCACAGGGTATTAACAGTGTAGGTGTGGGGATTGACAAATTTCAATTTATTTCGGCTTACTAATTAAAAATACTTTTCAAGAAAGGCTGTCTTTTATAAGGCAGTCTTTTTTGTTTTGGTTACCGCCTGTTTTATATTTTCTACATTTGATAACATTTAAAATGATCCAACAATTAGTATGAACTGCAGAAAGCTTTCCATATTTAAACACTTAGTTTTTATTGCCGTTGCTTGTTCAGTTTTGATCAATAATTCCTGCAAACAAAATAAGGCTGCCACCGTTGATAATAAACAAGTGCTCACTGCTGATACCATCAATACTAAAGCACTTGTTGAAATAAAATCAGCAAAGGAATTATTAAAGGATGGAGCATTGGTGATGAGGAGTGACAACGATTTTGAAAGCCTTACATTGCAAAACTTTTCAAAAAGAGAACAGTCGTATTCTCACAGTGGTATTGCTTTTCAGGAAGCCGGTGGTTATGTAATATATCATTGCATGTCTGGTAATGAAAACCCCGATGGCGCCTGCAGGAGAGATCCATTTGATTCTTTTGTAAACCCTGCTAAGAAAACAGGGTTTGGTATTTTTCAATACCAGTTGTCGAACTTAGAGAAAGACAGACTGCATACCATTATGAAGAAGAATCATGCTGCTAAAATGCCATTTGATATGACCTTTAATTTAAAGAGTGACGATAGTTTATATTGCTCGGAGATGATTTACAAAGGCTTGAAAACAGCTACCGGCGGCAGGGTTATTTTGCCCAGTTCTTACATTGATAATTTCAGGCCAAAAATACTGGGGTACAAATTCAACAATGCGTTCTTTAAAAAATTTGAATACATCGGCCTGGATGATTTGTACCTGAATCCTTTTTGTAAAGAAGTAATAAGAGTTAAGTATTAGCATGGAGAAAATTTTACTGTACACAGATGGAGCTTCTCGTGGTAATCCAGGGCCTGGTGGTTATGGTGCATTGTTAATTTGGGGTCATCACCGCAAAGAGCTATCTCAAGGCTACCGCCTTACCACCAACAACCGCATGGAACTGCTGGGAGTGATTGCAGGACTGCAGGCAATTAAAAAAAACAATCTTCCCATTACCGTTTATTCCGACAGCCAGTACATCGTTAACTCCGTGGAAAAAGGGTGGTTGAAAAATTGGATAAAAACTGATTTTAAAGGGGGGAAAAAAAATGCTGATTTATGGAAACAATATTATCAGCTGGCGCAAAATTTTTCTATCAAATTTGTGTGGGTAAAAGGTCATGCAGATAATCCTTACAACAACCGTTGTGATGAATTGGCTACTGCTGCCGCTGATGGAAAAGGCTTGCTTACTGATAAAGGTTACGAAGCATCGATATAAATAAAAAAACGCCGCTTAATCAAGCGGCATTTTTTATTAAAAGTTCGTTTTGATATTTAAGCAACAACTGCTTTTTGAGTGGCGTATTTATTGATAAGAAAATAGCTTCCAAAGAAAATAGTGCTAAAGAATAAAGTAGCATACAAACTTCCTTTTAAGAAAGGCAAACCTGCTGCAAGGCAGGCTGATAAGCCATCTATCGTTTTAGGATAAGGTAAATTATTAAGGCCTAATCCTCCGCCAATCCATACAGCAAAGTTGGAAGCAACAAAGTAAAACAATACCCCGGCTACAGAACCAGCCAGTATGCTGAACCATTTACTTTTATTTACGGCAAATCCAATTACTGTAATGGAAAGAATTAAAACATAATTGATCCATTGGCCGCTGTAAAAACCCTGGATGGAGGATAGCTGTAATGAAAACAGTACTTCATAAATAATGTCGGACAGCAGCATAGAAAACAACGGCATTAGGAAAGAATACTTTTTGTCTTTAATAATACTGCCACTAAAAAGTGCCATTGCAATTTGAGGTGCAAAGCCCAATGGCCTGCCTGGCATTATCCTGTACAAAGAAGCCATTATCACCAGCAACACAAAACTTACTATGATTGATTTATCTATCTTCATTTATGTTAATTTAGTTTACAAAAATAGGTAATAAAAAATGTGAACCAACATTTAGTACAAGCTTTTATCTACACACTGTTAATACCTTTACCGTAATAAAATTAGCGATGGCGAAACATATTCAAACAGGCAAGCTGGGAGAACAGATGGGGGAGGCCTACTTTGTAAACCTGGGCTACCGGGTGCTGGAAAAAAACTGGCGTCACTCTCATTGGGAAGTGGACATTATTGCTGAGAAGAATAACGTTTTACATTTTGTAGAAATAAAAACAAGGCGTACCAAAAAATTTGGACTGCCGGAAGAAAAAGTAGGGAGAAAAAAAATTCAAAACCTGATCAATGCAGCGGAAGAATATTTATACCTGCACCCAGAATGGAAACGTATCCAGTTCGACATTCTTTCTATTATGCTCAATAAAAATGAACCGGCAGAATATTTATTGATTGAAGATATTTATTTGTAAACGTTAGGGCTTCTTTGCCAAACGCTCTTTCATCTTTTCCACCATTTTGTAAGTGGCAGGACAGTACTCAATATTTTGTTTGTGTACATGAATATAATCTGTAGTATTTTTTTTAGTGAGGTGAGGAAACCCAGAGCAGTCAGCCGGCCGGATAGCATAGATGCTGCATTTATTATCAGACAGGTTTAAGAATTGACAGGGCTGTTTTTTGTTTTGCCAGTCACCCTCTTTTTTTTCGTACACAAGCCATTTTTCTTTAAAGGCATTGGGTGTCATTTCAAAATGTGCGGCTATTCTTTTTATATCAGCAGGTGTAAAAGTTGGAGTCATTTTTTTACAGCAGTTGCCGCAGGTAAGGCAATCAGTTTCTGCCCATACTTCCGCATCAGTTTCCACCATCATTTTCTGCAAACCTTTTGGGGGATTGTTTTCCAGCTTAGTTAAAAATGTTCTGAAAGCTTTTTTGTTACGGACATATTTCTGCCTGAAAGAACGAATGTTTATTATCATATAAAAATTGAATAACTGACTGAAACGAAAATAGGGAAATATTGGGGAACATCAATGGTAAATAGGGAATGATGGAATAGTGAAAATTATATTTGATTATTTTTTGCAGCCTCAGTGGCTTTATCTTGAAAAAATATCACATAGCCATCAATACTTCCACTTTCAAAAATATTGTCATTCACCATTCGTAATTTGCATTCATGTGGCAGGCATACAAAAAAGGCTTTAAGGCATACCTTCAGTTGGAAAGATCGCTGAGTGAAAATTCGGTGGAAGCTTACCTGCATGATATTGAAAAACTCACCACTTATTTACAACAGGCAGAGATTACAAAAGCCCCAAAAGAAATTGTACTCAAAGACCTGGAAAAATTTATCCGCTGGATCAGTGAACTGGGTATGCTGCCAGGCTCACAGGCAAGGATCATATCAGGCTTAAAAAGTTTTTTTAAATATTGTTTGCAGGAACAAATTATAACAATCGATCCTACTGCTTTGCTGGAAGCACCCAAACTAAAAAGAGCCTTGCCGGATATTTTAAGTTTTGAAGAAATAGAAGCAATTATAAATGCCATAGATTTAAGCACCCCGGAAGGAGGACGCAACAAAGCAATGCTGGAAACCCTTTACAGCTGCGGCTTACGGGTGACTGAACTGGTAAACCTGCGGATCAGTTGCCTGTTTCTTGATGTTGGTTTTATCAGGGTAATTGGTAAAGGAGATAAGGAAAGACTGGTGCCCATTGGTAGCGATGCAGTGAAGTATATCAGCATTTATAAAAATGATATCCGGGTTCACATCAAACAAAAAACCGGCAATGAAGACATTTTGTTTTTAAACAGGAGAGGTGCCAAACTCAGCAGGGTAATGGTATTTTTAATTATTAAATCATTGGTACAAACCGCCAATATCAAAAAAATAATTTCACCACATTCTTTCCGTCATTCCTTTGCCACACATTTGGTAGAAGGCGGAGCAGACTTACGAGCCGTGCAGGAAATGCTGGGGCATGAAAGCATCACCACTACAGAAATTTACACCCATCTCGACAGGCAGTTTTTACGGGATACGCTGCACCAGTTTCATCCGGCGTTTAAGTAAATTTTTATTTTTATCTCACCAACACCACATTGCCTTTTCTTGTGATGGTAATATTATTATAACTCACACCTTCTGCTATCCATACAAATCCGGCACTGTTCTGTGCCACGCCTTTATATTTTCCATTCCATCCTTCTGCTGGATTAGAAGTTTTAAAAACCAATTCACCATAACGGTTATAGATGGCAAAATACCTGAACTCTCTTATGCCAACCGGTATGGCATGAAGCAGGTTGTTGATACCATTTGGAGCAAAAGCAGATGGCACATATATTTCAGCTACACGGCTTATCCTGATATTTATTGCATCCCTTGCTTCACATCCGTTGGCAGTGCTGGCAGTTACCAAATAGGTAGCATCATTGTTTATCATTGCAACTGGGTTTTGTATCAGCCAGTCATTTAAGCCCGACGCAGGCAACCAGGTGTAATTAGTAAAGCCCGTATTATTTACATCTGTTGCATGTAATTGCAGCGGCTGGTTAAGACCAATCAATGTGTCGTTGCCTGCAAAAACTTTTGCCTGCGGCAATACGGTTATTAAAATGGTATCACTCACAGATGATTTACAAACATTGTTGTTCGTTATGTTAAGAATATAATTATAACTGCCGGCAGCAGGTATGGTAGCAATGGGATCTGCAATACTGCTGTCAGAAAGATAAGTAGCAGGCGACCATGCATAAACAGTGCCACCACCTCCATTCAGATGAACAGATTTTCCAAAACAAATAATAGTGTCACGACCTGCGTTAGCTCTTGGTTCCGGTTGCACATATACCAATCCTGCCCTTACATCACCGTCACATCCACTGGCAGAATGTTCCTGCACAGTAACAGTAAATGCACCTGTTGTATTCCACGTTGCACTCATTGTATTGCTGGTCGTAGCTTGTATTACGCCTTCAATTTTCCATGTATAAGTTGACAAGGCGGTGCCATAATTCACCTGGTAAACCCTTGCTGAGCCCACACATACAGTATCCGGCATTGCATTTTGTGCAACTGCCTTTGTGAAGCCAAACAGCAGCAGCATCAATACAATAATATGTTGAACACGTTTAAACATTTATTATTTCTTAGCCATCATTTGTTTTATTTTTTTGGAACCGGCATTTTATCATTGGGCGACATCGTTGTGTCACTCACTTGTACTTTTTATTTTTTATTCATCTTTTATTGAAATAATTTTTTACTAAATAATATCAGCAACACTTCAAATCTTCACTGCAATACCACCTGCCTCTTTTTCTGAAACAGGTGGTATATTTTGCAGCAGTATCATTTCTTTTTTATTCAAATATTTTTTAATTGTGTGTTATCTGTGATGTTACTGGCTTAGGAGTAACAGTTATGTTTTTCGTAATAGTGGCAGCACAATTGGTAGCGGTGATTGTTTCAGTTACACTCACACTGCCCGGTCCGGCTGTTGTCCAGGTTACAGTTATTTGGTTTGTATTTTGCCCGGCAGCAATTGTTCCGCCTGTTACACTCCAGCTATAGGTATGGCCAGGTATATCCGTCGTACTGTATGTTGACGTACTGCCATTGATGCTTACACACACAGGTGTTGGGCCAGTTATTAATGGTACCGGGGATGGGTTCACTGTTACCACCACCAGTTTAATATCAGAACATCCGCCAGCTAAGGTTCCTTTGATATAATAGTTGCCGGCACCAGCAGTTGTTGCTGTTGCATATGGAATTGTTCCGGCAGCATCTGTCCAGTATGTATAAGTCAACCCTGCTGTTGAACCTGCTGTTATCGCAGCAGCAGTTAAATCAACTGTGCCGCTACCACAAACTGCCGGAGGGTTTGTAATCACAACAGTTGGGGCAGCCGTTGTTGTTACTATTACAGGTTTAATATTAGAACATCCGCCTGCTAAAGTTCCTTTGATATAATATGTACCAGCACCAGCTGTAATTGGTGTTGTGTATGGAATTGTTCCGGCAGCATCCGTCCAGTAAGTAAATGTCAATCCAGCTGTTGAACCTGTTGTTATTGTTGCCGCTGTTAAATCAGCCGTGCCTGCGCCGCACACAGTTGGATTGGTGATTGTAACAGTTGGCGCTGCTGTTGTATTTACAATTACCGGTTTAATGTCAGAACATCCGCCTGCTAAAGTTCCTTTGATATAATATGTGCCAGCACCTGCAGCCGTCGGTGTTGCATACGGGATTGTTCCTGCAGCATCTGTCCAGTATGTTAATGTTAACCCTCCTGATGAGCCTGCAGTTATTGAGGCCGCTGTTAAATCAGCCGTGCCAGCGCCGCATACAGAGGGATTGGTAATTGTAAGAGTTGGTGCAGCAGCTGATGTTACTGTTACGGATTTAATATCAGCACATCCTGCAGCCGAAGTTCCTTTAATATAATAGGTACCTGCGCCTGCTGCTGTTGGTGTAGCATATGGAGTTGTTGCTCCTATATTCGTCCAGTAAGTAAATGTTAGCCCTGCTGTAGAGCCTGCTGTTATTGCAGCAGCTGTTAAATCAGCTGTGCCGGCACCACACACAGATGGATTTGTAATTACCAGAGTTGGTATTGGATTTACAGTAACAATAATTGTAACTGGGTCGCCGGGGCAGCCCTGGGAGTTAGTTTCAATTACCTGCAGTGTGGCCGTGCCCACACTTGTCCAGTTCACTGTAATCAAGTTTGGGGTGACCCCAACTGTTATGGTTCCATTACCCGTGGTGATGGGTGTAATACTCCAGGCATACGTGGAGCCGGCAGTCAGTACTACACCATAAGGCTGCACAGAGTTGAGGCAAACTGAATGGTCGCCTGTATTGGGATAAGGCTGTGCCATTGCAACGGTGCTGCTGATTAACAACAGCAGCATGATGCAGCATTTTAAAAGCAGGTTTTGTGATTTCATGTTTTCTATTTTTAATGATGTATTGTTAGTTGTGATAAATTAATATGGCTGCCGGTTTTAGTTTCACCGTTATCGTTAATGTTGTTGTATTTGCACACTGTCCTGCATTTGGCGTAAAAGTATAAATTGTTGTTTGTGTATTATCCAAAGCTGGGCTCCACGTTCCCGTTATTCCATTTAAAGAAATAGTTGGCAAAGCAGCCAATCCAGTACCAGCACAAATTGGAGCAACGAGATTAAATGTTGGTGTGATACTTCCCGGAGCTGTTATTACCGCACCGGCAGTGCTTATGCATCCTCTAGCATCTTTAACAGTGATGGTATAAGATGCCGGGGCTAAGCCGGTAAAAATATTACTGCTTTGAAATGTTATTCCATCTTTACTGAATTGCAAAGGCAATGTTCCATTGCTTGGAGTAGCAGTAATATTTCCATCATTGGCACTGCAGGATGAATTGGATGATGATAAAGTAATTGTTGGCCCGGGCAGGTTCAGCACTGTTACAGAAAGTGTTTTTACACACAGGTTTACATCTCTTACATACAACGTGTATGGGCCTGCAGGCACACTATTGAAAATATTACTTGCCTGGAATGTTACCCCATCAATAGAATATTGTAATGCGCCTGTTCCCCCACTTGCTGTTGCAGTTATCTTTCCGTTAGCATTGCCGCAGGCTGCATCAACAACAACCGCAGTAAGTGTTTGAGGCCCATTTGTATTTCCAACTAACACCGTCTTTGTTACAATACAGCTATTTGCATCTTTTACAGTGATGGCATATGTTCCGGTTGATAAACCAGCAAAAACATTGCCTGCCTGGAAACTGATCCCGTCTTTGCTGTATTGATATACTCCTGTGCCACCCGTAGCCGTTACGGTAATGCTTCCATTGGCATTGCCACATTTTGCAGTACTGATTACGCTGGTAAATGTTGGTGCCCCGATATTGCCTATTGATATTCCTGTTGTGTTGGTACAACCCCTGTCATCTTGAATGGTAACTGTATAAAAGCCTGCAGCCAATCCACTAAAAATATTACTGCTTTGAAAAACTGTTCCATTGATGCTGTAAGTGTAGGGTGCTGTTCCTAACGAACCAGTGACAATAATGCTTCCATCATTGCCACTGCAGGTTGCTGCTATTGTAAATGCAGTAACTTTTGGAAGTGGAGTAATATTAACCGTAACCGAAATAATATTATAACAATTGCTGGCATCTTTTACATACAGTGAATACGCACCTGCAGCTAAATTTGAAAATGTATTGCTGGACTGGAAAGAGAAACCATTAATACTGTACTGCAATGGAGGCACACCTCCGCTGCCTGTTGCTGTAATGCTGCCATTATTCAAATTGCAGGAAGTGGAAACAGTTACAGCAGTTACTTCAGGCCCGGATGGATTTGTGATTGTAACAACTTTGGTATTGATACAGCCTGTTCCATCCTGAACAGTTATTGTGTAGGTGCCAGAAGCAAGCCCTGTAAAAACACCACTAGACTGGTAAGTGCCACCATCAATATTGTAACTCAATGGTGCAGTGCCGGTACCCGATGCTGTTATCGTGCCATCATTTAAAGCACAGGTTCCATTCGTTTGTGTGGTGCCAAGTGTTGGGCCGCCGATGGAAGGAACGATTACTGTTATGGTATCCAAACAGCCACCGGGAGTTTCAGGTGGCCCAATATCAAAGCTTTCATCATCAGCTAAAATAAAAGTATAAGTGCCTGCCGCTAAACCTGTAAAAGTTGTACTGGGATCAAATGTAATCCATGGTCCGCCAATGCCGCTGATACTTACATGATATGGTGTATTGGGGCCAATGCCTGTTAAAGTGATGGTGCCATTGTTTGTATTGCAGGCAGTGCCTGTTACAACTGCTGAGGCTGTGGAGTTAACCGCTTCTATAATTGTAACAAAAATTGTTTTTGTACATCCGCTGGCATCCATCGCAGTAACAGTATGTGTACCGAGGGAAACATTTAAAAAAAGTTGTGTGTTATTAGGAATGAATGCGCCAAAATCCAAACTGAATGTGCAGGTGCTACAGTTGGCCCCGTTAACACGGGGATTGGTTATTTTACCCAAACCGGCATTGCAGAGATAAGCACCTTTTGCAGTTACTGTAAAAGTAGATATTCCCGGCCCTGCTCCTGTATTGGTAATGGTTACAGCCTGTGTGCCTACACAGCCGGTTCCATCTTTTACATACACGGTATAAGCTCCGGCAGCTACATTAATAAATGTATCAGAAGACTGATAAGTAATTCCATCAAGGCTGTATGTTAGTGGCGGTACACCGCCGCTGGCTGTTACAATAATCACTCCGTTTGCACTGCTGCAGGTAGCATCAATTGTTGTTAAGCTTATTGATGCACTTGAAACAGCATCAACTGTTGCAGGGCTTGTTACAATGCATCCATTTACATCTTTTACATACACAGTGTAATTTCCTGCGGCAAGATTATTGAAAATATTGCTTGCCTGGTAAACTGTTCCATTGATACTGTATTGTAATGGAGCAATGCCACCTGTTGCTGTAGCCGTAATAACCCCATTGTTAGTATTGCAGGATGCAGTAATGGTACTAACATCAAGGGTTAGCCCGGAAGCATTATTCACTGTTACGGTAGTGGTGCTTTCACATCCTCCAGCATCTCTTATGGTAATAGTATAAGTGATGTTTGGGGCAAGTCCTGTGAAAATATTACTGCCCTGGAAAGTAATGCCATCCTTGCTGTACTGATACGGGGGCGTTCCACCACTGCCTGTTGCAGTAATGGTTCCATCATTTGCACTGCAGGATGCTGCGGAGGATATCGCAGTTACTGAAGGTCCGGCAGTATTTGTTATTGTCAAGGCGAAAGCGGCAATACATCCAGTTCCATCTTTTGCATACACAACATAATTACCTGCAGCTAAACCATTAAAAATATTACTTGCCTGGTAAGTAAAGCCATTGATGCTGTATTGAAACGGTCCGGTGCCGATTGCTGTAGCGGTCATACTGCCATTGCTTGCATTACATGATGAAGGCACTGATACAGCTGTTACAGCAGGGCCATTGGTACTTGCTACTGTTACATTGATGGTGTTGATACAGCCTGTAAAATCCTGCACTGAAATAGTATAAACTCCTGTGGCCAAACCTGTAAAAATATTATTGCCCTGGTATAAACCACTATTAATGCTGTATTGTAAAGGGGCAACACCACCTGTGCCTGTTGCTGTGATTGTTCCATTTACATTACTGCAGGCTGCTGGGGTAGAAGTTGCCGTTACTGTTGGCGCAGGTGTATTGGCAATGGTAACAGTTGTGCTGTTAAAACATCCATTGGCATCTTTCACTGTTACGGTGTAGGAACCAGGTGTGAGATTGGTAAAAATATTACCTGTCTGAAAAACATTTCCATTGATGCTGTATTGTAAAGCTCCAGTGCCGCTGCTTCCAAATGCTGTAATGGTTCCGTTGTTGTTGCCGCAGGTAGCTGCCGCAGGAATGGCGGTTATTAATGGAGATGGAGAACTTGTAATGCTTACAACCGCCGCATTAATACAACTGCCTGCATCTTTTACTTTCAATGTATATTGCCCTGGAAGCAAGCCGGTAAAGAAGTTGCTGGTTTGATAAGTGACGCCATTGTCGATGCTGAATTGATATGGTGCTGTGCCACCTGTTGCACTGGCGGTAACAGTTGCATTGTTACTGCCGCAATCTGCATTTACCTGTGTAAAAGTTAATGCAGGCCCGTTGGTATTTACAATGGTTACAACAGCTGTGTTGGGGCAGCCACCACCATCTTTTACAATGATAGTATAAATGCCTGCTGCCAGGCCTGTAAAAGTTCCACTTGGTTGGAAACTGCCGCCATTAATATTGTAAGAATAGGGGCCAGCAGTGCCAGAACCTGTTGCTGTAATGCTTCCTGTAATTGCACCGCAGGTAGTGTTAACCTGTGTTGTGCCTGCAGTTGGTGCCGGAAGAATAAATGTCGTGGATGCCTGTGAACCACTGCAGGGAAGATTGATTGTTGCAATAACAGTGTAGCTAATGTTAGGTGTTATTCCGTTAAATATTCCTGTAGTATTGCTTGTAATTTGTATTCCGCCTGTATACAATGTATAAGTAACGGTAGAACCTGCAGGTGGTGTTGGGCTAACCGTTGCTGTTGCACTGGAAGTTGCACAATTAGGTACAACATTTATTGTATAAAATGTATTGGGGCAGTAGGCTGAAATATCAAATGAAGCAACAAAACCATCACCACTTGCATACAATAATTTTTTTGCTTCATCATACGCCAAATCATAAACAGCTTTGCCTGCAAAACCAGGTATGGTAATATCTGCAGGAGCATCACTAAATGTTGATCCATTAAAATTATAAACTTTTATTACGCCGTTTGGCTCTCCAATAAAAATATTGTTGCAGGCATCGGCAATAATCCCACCCTGCATAAAAGCAGTATTAGCAGTAGCTAAAGCTGTTCCCACACCGACGCCTGTGGCTTTATCGAATGCTTTTAAATTTTTCCCATCCCAGTAATATAAATAAGAAGCATTTACCCAAAGCATATTAGCGGAATTATCCACCAGCCCTGCGGCAACAAGGTAAGGACGGTTGGCAGCTTCGCTTACAGTGTTGTAACCGGATGATACATTCCATGCAATGGAGGCAGAACTGTATGGGGCAGTATTTTTATACATCTTATTACCTATTGATGGTGTGCCAAATAGGGAGCCATAAATAGTGTACATGTCATTGTTAGCCGGATCAAAAACAAAATCAGCAATATCCTGAGCCCAGCCACTGGCACCAGTATATGCAATGCCTGTTACATTTAATGATGTAACCGTGGTGGATGGTGGTGCAAAAACACCAAAGTTGATATCAGAATTGGTGCCGCCCCCTGCAATTAATATTTGCGGTGAACCATTATTACAGTTCCAGTACATTTTCCATGCTTCCCTGAAACTTGGATTGGCTGTTGTAATGTAGTTATCATATAAACCAGTGGTGCTGACTCTTATCACCTGGAAGCCTGTACCAGGATTGAAACCTTGCCCGAGGTAAATATTTCCGGTTGGTTTTTCCACCATCCAGCCGCCGTAGTAAGTTCCAAATATCCAGGAAGGAATTGTCAATGTGCCATTGAATGTCCATTGCAAAACACCGGCAGCATTGTATTTGGCCAGCTTATGTGTAGTGGTAAAATCACCACCACCGGTAACATAAACATTTCCGGCATAATCAAAATCTACATCTTTTGCTTTGCCGGCATTTAAGCCTGTAAGGTTGCCTGTAGCTGTTACAAATGGATCTATTACAAGTGTACGGGTATTGTCTAATGTTTCATTGGTAACAAAGCCTGCAATATTATTTTCGATTCTGAATTTTATTGCAATTTTTTTAGCCGGCTGATCCTGATAAAAACTGAAGGGAGCAGTTTGTAATAAAGCACCAATAGCTGTTTTAATTAACAGCCCATCTTCAGTATTTTTTATCTTTTGTATGTCACCGCCCAATTGCATTTTAATGCTCCTGATATCAGCACCGGGTTTCAAAATAATGCTGTATTCAAATCCAGGCTTTTCAGTATCGGTAAAAAAAAATACCACATCAATTCCCGGATAAATTTCTTTGTAGGTAATTTTTTTGTAAGCAGTTGCTTTTTCCTGCAGCGTTCCATAAGTATGATAGCCTTGCACTTTTTCTTCTGCAACGATTTCAGAATTTGGATTTGCATTCAACCATTCTACTGTTATGGATTTGTCTGTGAGTGTTGTTTTTGCTGCAATATCTTCCGGCTTCATCCCTTTTCTTTCCATTGCTTCTTTCTTTTCTTCCTCCGGTTGCTGTACTTTTCTTTGCAGCTGGATAAATCCTTTTGGCGTAAACAAAACCGGCATTCCCAATCCTTCGTAACCATATTTTATTTTCCCCATTTGGCTATAGCCGGTAAGCGTTTCACCGTATTGGCCTTTGTTTTCAATAAAGCTGGAGGAAGCAGTGCCGAACAGATTAGTTTTGGAATGAAAGATATTGGCCGAAGATAAATTCGGAGCAGCGATTGATATTAGCGGCTGCCTAATTATTGCCGAATTGTTTTGAGCACTGGTATTTATTGTTATTAATAAACCGGGAATAAATAAAATGTAATGCAGTTTTTTTATGTAAATCTTATTTGTAAAAAGGCAAGCCATAACTGCAAACGTTGCTAGTTGATTTGTGTTTAGTTTTTCAAAATCAGCGGAGTATAAAGTTATTTATTAATCGCATATATTATGCCAATGGTTGCCCGGTCGGTAAATTAAGTGGCTAAACATTAATATTTTTTTGAAACCACTATTGAATTGGACATAATTAAGTTTGTAAATAAAAAAAGCTCTTCAAATATTTGAAGAGCTTTTGTGCCCACGAAAGGAATCGAACCTTCACACCCTTGCGAATGGCAGATTTTGAGTCTGCTGCGTCTACCAATTCCGCCACATGGGCATTTTTGAATTGGGTTGCAATATTACATCATCCATCCAATCTCTCCAAAATACGTTGTAAATATTTTTTCTTGTAATGATACTCCTTTAATTTCAGCAGGTCTTCGTTGCTTACAGCTGCATCGTTGTACTGTTCTATGATTTGGCTTACGTCTGCATAAATATTTTTCTCAAAATCAGCAATGACGGCGGTTGAGCCGGCAGATAAATTTTCATTCAGTTCCATTACCTCCATTAAAAAATTGGGTGGCAGCGGATATTTTTCTTCTTCCTCTATTAATCCTTTTAACTGCAGTACATACTTTATAGTGGCATCCTGGCTTTTCAGCACTTTCAATGCCTTGTTGATGTCAGAAGATTTTTCCAATGCATCCTGTTGTGCAGTTTCATCAGCCTGCGTAAAAAAATCAGGATGAAATGTTTTCTGCAGTTCGAAATATTTTTTTGCCAATGCACTGGTATCAACCAAAAGGCTTACAGGTAAATCAAACAGTTCAAAATAATTCATGGCCAAATTTCAAATTTCAAACAGCAAATTCCAAATTAATAATAACTTGCCGCCACAAAAACGATTGATGCTGAAAATAGGTTTAATAAGAGAAGGTAAAATTCCTGCGGATAACAGGGTGGCACTAACGCCGGCACAATGCAGGTGGCTGCACAAAAATTTCCCCGATATAAAAGTGATGGTTCAGCATTCGGATACCCGGAGCTTTACTGATAAAGAATATGAAAGGGGAAGTGTGGAGGTAAAGGAAGACATTAGTGAATGTGATATTATGCTGGGCATAAAAGAGGTTCCGAGTGACATGCTGATAACCGGAAAAACTTACTTGTTTTTTTCCCACACAAAAAAATTGCAGCCGCACAATCAAAAATTATTTAAAGCCATACTGGATAATAAAATTACGCTGATCGATTACGAATGCCTGGTGCATGATGACGGGCAACGGGTGCTGGGCTTTGGTTTTTTTGCAGGCATTGTTGGTGCTCACAATGGCATGATGGCTTATGGGCAGCGAACCGGCAGTTTTAATTTGAGCAGTGTTCACAGCAGCAAAGATTACCGTCATTTGATACATACTTATTTTGGTTTAAAAGTGCCCAATATAAAAATCGCCATTACCGGAAGTGGCCGTGTGGCGCATGGTGTGCTGGAAGTGATGAACCTGATGGGCATTACAGAAGTGGAACCGGATGAGTACCTGGAAAGAAAATTCAGCTACCCGGTGTATGTGCAGTTAAAGGGTGCCGACCTGTACACACACAAAGAATTGAAGACTTATAAACGGGATCATTTTCATGACCACCCGGAGCAATACCGCAGCCGTTTTTTGCCGTATACCAAATGCACCGATGTGCTGATGAATGGCGTGTACTGGACTGAAAATGTGCCAAGACTTTTTGAAATAAGTGACATTGATGAAACTTTTTCCATCCATACCATTGCTGATATTACAGATGATGAACACGGCAGTGTGCCCATCAACTTAGGCGACCAGAGTATTGACAATCCTGTGTATGGGGTAGATAAAATCAGCAAAAAAAAAACAGCGCCTTACCTGCAAAACAGTATTGATATAATGGCCGTAGGAAATTTACCAAACGAATTACCAAGAGATGCCAGCCAGTATTTTGGTGAACAGTTAATAAAATATGTACTGGAAGATTTGGTAAAAGGCAACAGTGCTTTAATTGACAGGGCAACGATCGTGAAGACAGGTGAGATTACGAAAACGTTTGGGTATATGAAAGAGTATGGTGGGGAATAATTTTTAATTATAAATACAAATAATAATCCTGCAATAAAAGCGTGAATGCATCGGTGTAATCTCCATTTGTATTTTTAATAATAATATCTTCAGAAGAATAAGCACCTTGTTGCTTCTCAAAAAATAACATACCCCTAAAGTAATCATGCTTTGCTGTTTGCTTCACTAATATTTTTTTGCTGAGATAAAAATTCAATTTAGCAGCTTCATCAATACAATAACTTATCCTTTGAGATGGCAGCAATACAGCAAAGAAACCATCCTCCTGCAAATGCATTACAACTGCCTGCAGCAGCTGTTGTAAAGTAAGTGCAGTATCATGCTTCGCTGCATTTTTATTGCGGTGGCTGCTTTTTAAATCGCCTTCAAAAAAAGGAGGGTTGCTGATGATGCAATCGTATTTTTTGTTACTATCAAATTGTGTGATATCGATGTTGAAAATAGAAATTCTTTCTTTCCATGATGATTGCTGGAAATTTTTATCGGCTTGCTGATAAGCTGCGGTATCAATTTCCACCGTATCCATTTGTGCAGTTGTTTTTTGCGCCAGCATCAAACTTAGCAAGCCTGTGCCGGTACCAATATCAAGGCAGTTTTTAATTGGCAGATTTTCATTTAAAATTGTATCAGCAACATAAGCTCCAAACAGACAGGCATCAGTACAAACTTTCATAGCACAATTTTCCTGCTGCACTGTAAATTGTTTGAATTGAAAATAATTATTGGGCATCCGATTGTTGAAATTTTTTAAAAAGAAAACCGCAAAGGCACTAAAGTTTATCTTTGCGTCTCTGCGGCTTAGCGGTTAAATTTTTATTTTGTAATTCCTTCCAAAGTCAGCAGGAATGCATAATTCAGCGCTATGTCTTTAAGGTAATCAAACCTGCCCGATGCACCGCCGTGGCCAAATGCCATGTTGGTGTGCAGCAACAGTAAATTTTTATCTGTTTTCATTGCTCTCAGTTTAGCCACCCATTTGGCCGGTTCAAAATATTGCACCTGGCTGTCGTGAAGTCCGGTTGTTACCAGCATGTTAGGATAATTTTTCTTCTCCACATTTTCGTAAGGCGAATAACTTTTCATGTAGTCATACGCATCCTTGTTTTTAGGATTACCCCATTCATCAAATTCATTGGTGGTTAAAGGAATGCTTTCATCCAGCATGGTGTTCACCACATCTACAAACGGTACCTGCGCTATTATGCCATTCCATAAATCAGGCGCCATGTTTACTACAGCACCCATCAGCAAACCGCCGGCACTGCCGCCTTGTGCATACAAATGTTCTTTGGAAGTATATTTTTCTTTCACCAAAAATTCACCACAATCAATAAAATCGGTGAAGGTATTTTTCTTCTTCATCAGTTTGCCATCTTCGTACCATTGCCTACCCAGGTCTTGCCCGCCACGGATATGTGCAATGGCAAATACAAAACCCCGGTTGAGTAAACTTAAGCGGCTGCTGTTAAAAGAAGCATCTGTACTGTAGCCATAAGAACCATACGCATACTGCAACAATGGAGCAGTACCATTTTTCTGAAATCCTTTTTTATACACCAATGAAACAGGAATTTTTGTTCCATCTTTTGCAGTGGCATACAACCGCTCTGTCACATAATCTGCAGCATTGTAACCACCTACTACTTCCTGCTGCTTCATCAGTTTTTTATCTTTGGTCGCCATGTCATAATCATACACAGAGTTGGGAGTGGTAAGCGATGTGTAATTGTACCTTAATTTAGTACTGCTGTATTCCGGATTGGTACCGATATTGGCTGCATAAGCCGGTTCGCCAAAATCAATAAAGTGTTCCTGACCGTTAGTAATGTTGCGTATCCTTAATTTTACCAGGCCATCTTTTCTTTCATTGATGGCGATAAAATCTTTAAACTCTTCCACACCCTGCAGCAGTACATCTGTGCGGTGCGGTATCACTTCTTTCCAATGGCTGCTGTCTGTTTTATCCAGCGGACATTCCATCAGGCGAAAGTTTTTTGCATTCCAGTTAGTGCGGATCAAAAATTTATCAGCCAGCGGAATTACATCATACAACACCTCTTTCATTCTTGGTTCAAAAGAAACAAAAGCAGCAGTTGGCTTAGCAGCATCAATCATTTTTGTTTCGGAAGAAAGCGTTGCCTGGGAAGAAATAAAAATGTATTTGTTGTTTTTTGTTTTGCCCACACCAATATAATTACTCTTATCTTTTTCTTCATACACAGTAATATCTGTTGCAGCATCGCTGCCCAGTGTATGCCGTTTAATTTTTTCTGATAATAAGGTTTCAGGATTGTTGGCGGTATAAAATATTGTCTTGTTATCGTTGGCCCAGCAAGGATCTCCGCCGGTATGCGTTACAGCATCTTTATAAGTTTCGCCGGTTTCTAAATTTTTTATGTTGATGAGATATTGCCTTCTCGACACTTCATCCACACCGTAAGCCAGCAATTTATTGTCTTCACTCACTTCCATTCCTGATACAGAAAAATAAGCTTTGCCTTCTGCCAGGACGTCTACATCCAGCAGCATTTCTTCTTTTGCATCCAGGCTTCCTTTTTTGCGGCAGAATTTATAATACTGTTTTCCTTCCTCTGTACGGCTGTAATAATAATATCCATTTTTAAAAGAAGGCACACTCTCATCTTTTTCTTTTATCCTTGCCTTCATCTCTGTAAATAAATCCCCCTGGAATTTTTTTGTATCACCCATCATCGTATCCAGGTAAGTGTTTTCTGCGGTAAGGTAATCCACCACTTTGGTACTGTCGGCGCCTTTTTTAAAATAGTCAATCATCCAGTAATAATTGTCCACTGTAGTATCGCCATGTATTATTCTTTCATGCGGTTTTACCTCCGCCACCGGAGGTTTAGCGCCAGTTGGCCATTGATAAGTTTCTTTTGTTGTTTGGGTTTGGTTGTTACAAGCTGTCATAAATAATATGGCTGTTGCAGCTAATAGTTTAAGTTGCATAAATAATTTTTTGTAGCTGTAATGTACAAAGATTTTTTAAAAAGTGCCGAGGTGCTTAAAGCTACCTTAACCATAATGAAGAAATAAAAAGTATTAATAAATATGCAATCTATTTTGTTCATCCATTCCAATTAATTTAATTCACAGCACCCACGTTCATACAACTCATCTACCACACTGCCCTTGCCGAAGGCGTTACACTAATATCAGCAAAATCTTTCGCCAAATATTTGTAGTAAGCTGCAATGGCAATCATGCCGGCATTATCGGTGCAGTATTCAAAAGAAGGAATAAAAGTTTGCCAGCCCATTTTGTCACCGGTTTCTTTTAAAGCTTTACGCAGGGCACTGTTGGCGCTTACGCCGCCTGCAATACAGATGTTTTTAATACCGGTTTCTTTAGCTGCTTTTTTTAGTTTGTTGATTAAAATGCTGACGATTCTTTCCTGTATGCTGGCGCAGATATCTGGTAAATTTTCTTCAATAAATTGTTTACGTTCTTCCGGTGTAGCAGTGAATGTTTCTTTGAACACATTGCTGCTGCCGGCATTTTGTAAAAAATATAAGATAGACGTTTTTAATCCGCTGAAACTAAAATTCAATCCGGGTATCTGCGGCTCCGGAAATTGAAAGCGTTTAGGGTTGCCGTTAGCTGCGTATTTATCTATCAACGGGCCGCCGGGATAAGGCAGCCCCAGCAATTTGGCGCTTTTATCAAATGCTTCCCCGGCTGCATCATCAATCGTTTCGCCAATTACTTTCATGCTGGTGGGTGATTCACACAATACAATTTGTGTGTGGCCGCCGCTTACGGTTAAACATAAAAATGGAAATGCAGGTTTGTTGTCAGCAATTAAATTGGCCAGCACATGTGCCTGCATGTGATGCACTGTTATCAAAGGTTTATCCAATGCAAGCGACAATGATTTTGCAAACTGTGCACCTACCAGCAAAGAGCCAATCAATCCGGGGGCTTGTGTAAATGCGATGGCATCAATATCTTTTAATTCACAATTAGCGGCCTTTAATGCTTCATCTACTACCGGCACAATGTTTTGCATGTGGGCCCTGCTGGCCAGTTCCGGCACCACGCCGCCAAATTTTTCATGAACAGATTGAGTGGCAATACTGTTGGATAAAATGATTCCATCCCTGCAAACCGAAGCGGCTGTTTCGTCGCAGGAAGATTCGATGGCAAGGATAGAAATACTGCCCCCATCCCCTGATGGGGGGAAATTATTAGCGTCTCTACTTTTGTATGAAGAGTTAGTAAATGCAGCATTCATGCAACGAAAATAGTTGAACCAAAAGAAATACCAAGAAGACTTGTAATTTTAATGGCTTTGCCCCCCTTTAGGGGATGGGGGCGGGGGTTTTACTTACTCCGTATCGCTGCCACCGGATCCATTCTGGCAGCTCTGTATGCAGGAAAGATGCCTGCCAGTACACCCACCACCAGGCAAATAATAAAAGTGCTGATTAATAATGGGATAGAAATATGCATAGGAAAATCGAGCCCAGACAAAACGAGGGATAAAATATAAACAAAGAAAAGGCCGAAGGCACCACCCATCAGGCAAAGAATGGATGCTTCTAATAAAAATTCGAAGAGTATGCTGCTTCGTTTTGCACCAATTGCTTTCTTGAGGCCAATAACGCTGGTTCTTTCTTTTACTGTTACAAACATAATATTGGCAATGCCAAACATGCCCACAATCAAACTGATAATACCAATGATACCACCCACCACATTCACAGTACCAAACAAACTGGTGATGGCTTTACTGAATGCTTCCACGCTGTTCAATGAAAAATTATCTTCCTGCATTGGGCTCAGCCTTCTTATCTGCCGCATAATGCCCTGCAGTTCGGTGCTGAGTGCGGAGGGAGTTACGTTATCCCTCCCATTTACAATAATTACGGGGTTGCTGTTTTCTTCCTCTACCAGTTGTTTACAAAATTTATAATTCACCATAATGCAGTTGTCGTAATCCCATCCCACAAAATTTTTGCCTTCCTTTTTTATCACGCCCACAATGCTTACTTTTTTCCCCTTTATTTCAAAATATTTACCCAGTGCCCTTTCCGGGCTGCCATACAATTTTTCTGCATTGTCAAACCCAATCAATGCTACCGGGCTGCCGCTGTTAAATTCTGCAGATGAAATATAACGGCCCGTTTGAAAACTGATCGGTTGCACTGCTGCCTGTGCTTCCACAATTCCATATACAGATGCATCCTGAATAATATCATCTTTATAAGAAATGTTACCACTCGTTCTCATTAAATAAGTTACTTCTTTTGCCAGGGCAGAACGTTGTTTTATCAAGTCCATGTCTGCATATTTCATTACCGGCCTTGCCCTGTATTTCCAAAATGGTTTGTCGGGGCCACCGCTATATTCCCATTTATCTACATAGATGGTATTAGTTCCAAGAGTGTTTACTTCATTCTGGATATTACGTTCCAGGCTGCCTACAGTGGCCAGCACACCAATAATGCAGAAGATACCAAATGCCACTCCCGTAAGACTGAGGGCAGTACGCAATTTATTCAACCTCAGTTCATGGAAGGTGAGCCGCAGCGAACTGCCCAATATATTAAGCGTTTTACGCATCATTCAAAAATAGGATAAGATTTTTATTGTAGTCTTTACAAATATATAAGTGGCGGAAAGTTGCTGCTGTTTTCATTATTTACCGGCAGTATATCTTTTTATTTCGGCCGTTAAAAACTACAGAAATAAGATTTTTTTCCTGTTGCCGGAAACATGAAATTACCAATTGCCAGTTTGTTCTTTTTTTTCGCAAAAAGAGTTATCCACAAATAAGATAAATTTGTAGATAAGCGTAAGTTGTTCTGCAAATTTTGTAGAAAAATAATTATATATTGCATAATCTATAAATTTACAAATCAAAATAGGACCTTGAACAGCTTGAAAAATTAATTTTTCGTATATAATGCGGAAAAGAAAAGTTGTTACGTTGGTAGAAAGATTGGCGGGAAATTTGTTTGGTAGATTCAATATCCCATTTGTGTACAATTGGTAACAAAATAATAATCAATGCCGGCAGGTTATTCAGGCGTTGAGGTTTAATTTTGCCAATCCATTATCCCTTTAAAAACTGCACCTAATCTATATTGCTTAATTGCCATTTACTTTTTATCAAATTCATGGGTATGTACTTATAGGTACGACCTAATTATTAGGCATTAAAAATACATCGATGACAAGAACTTCTACAACTTCCCAATTACTACACTCTTCTATGATGTCAGGTAATTGCTCTCTTCGGTTTTTATTGCTGTTTATGTTGCTGCCACTGGCAGCAATGTTTTTTTCCGGCAATGCCTATGGGCAAATAGGTCTTCCAAATACTACGGCTGTGACTGAAAATTTTGATGCAATGGGAGTAAGTGCTACTGCATCTTTGCCAACAAACTGGAAAATTTCTGGACCGGCTGGAACAGCATCGCCAACATGGGCTGCGGCAGGAAACTTTACTGTGGTAAACCAGCAGGCAAGCTCTGGTTCACCAGCAGGAGGAGGCAGATACAATTGGGGTACTTCAGCTGCAACCGACAGGGCGTTAGGTATACTAACAAATAGTAGCACTGTCCCCAGTCCTAATAGTATAATGGCGTTTTACAGAAATACTAGTACTACTTCAAATCTTACCTCATTAACTATTGCTTATGATTTAGAAAGATACAGGATAAACACCGCAGCGGCTTCCGTACAATTCTATTATTCAACAGATGGCAGCACATGGATAGCAGTAGCTGCAGGGGATATTGCCCCAGCTTCATTACCTACAGGTACAAGTGCTTATGATTATACTACTACCGGTACACCCTCTACTTCCGTTGCAGGTAAAATTTCCAAAGCAGGCATTAGCATTACAGGTTTAAATATTGCTGCTAACGGGAACATTTATTTACGTTGGAATTTAAACACTACAGGTGCAAATTCTCAGGGTATCGGTATAGATAACGTAAGTGTGGTAGCCGCTTTTGCAAATCCATCAATAGTTTTATCAGACAATGCACTTTCCGG
>JANMJU010000093.1:0-29201 GCA_031371545.1 Chitinophagaceae bacterium | reverse complement strand
TTCGATCAATGCAGTTTCTTCTCCGCAGATATAAGCACCGGCACCACGCTGTACATACATCTCACAATCAAATCCGCTGCCCTGTATATTTTTTCCCAGCCAACCATTTTGTTTTGCTTCTGCAATGGCGTCTTCTAAAATTTCTGCAATCCATGCATATTCACCCCGGATGTAAATGTAACTGTTATTGCTCCCTAAAGCGAAGGACGAAACAATCATTCCTTCTATCAGCAAATGAGGGATGAACTCCATCAAATACCTATCTTTAAAAGTACCGGGTTCACTTTCATCTGCATTGCAAACTAAGTAACGTGCCACTCCTTCCGGCTTTGCCAAAAAACTCCATTTCATCCCGGTAGGAAAGCCTGCACCACCACGGCCTCTCAGTCCGCTCTTCTTTACTTCTTCCACAATATCTGCCGGGGCCATTTTCAATGCTTTCTCCACACTGCGGTAACCACCTTCCCGGCGGTACACTTCGTAGGTGCGGATGCCCGGAACATTTGCGTTTGCTAATAATAATTTTTTACTCATATATCCCTATCCCCTAAAGGGGGATAATTATTTTTATTAATGTTGTTTCAATTTTGCCTTCAGCATCTTCAATTGTGTTGGTGATTCCCATTATTTATCCTTTGGATAATCATGATTAAACATCCAGTGTACACCATATTTATCTTTTGTCATCCCAAATCTTGCACCCCAAAAAGTGTCCTGCATTGGCATTGTTATATTACCCCCTTCTGCTAATGCTGTAAAAGTTTTTTCTATTGTTTCCAAATCACTAAAATTTAAAGACAGGCTTACCATATCCCCTGCGCTTACCTGCACATTGGGAGGGCAATCGCTTACCATAAATTTAAGTGCGCCGGCTTCAAATACTGCATGAAGAATTTTGTCTTTGATACTTTCATCCTCGGTAATATTTGCTTCGCCAAATGTTGATGACTGAATTACTTTTCCACCCAATGCTTTTGTATAAAATTCCAATGCCTCATTTGCATTGCCATTAAAATTCAAATATGGTATTATTGCTTCCACGATTTTAATTATTTAATTATTTCTTACTGCATTATTCCTGCACTCTTCAATAATTGCATCCACTTTTTCTTTAGTCAAATGTTCCCGGTAATGCTTGCCCAGCTGCATCATGGGGGCATAACCACAAGCTCCCAGGCACTCTACTGTTTTTAATGTAAACAAACCATCAGCAGTAGTTTCACCTATTTTGATGTTTAATTTCTCTTTGATGTAGTCAATAATATTATCGCTGCCATTGATCATGCAGGGGCCTGTTTGGCAAACTTCAAATAAATATTTTCCTACAGGTTTTAAATTGTACATGCTGTAAAAGCTGGCCACTTCATACACTTCAATTGGTTCAATGCTCAGTAATGTAGCCACATAATCCATTACCGGTGTATCCAGCCAGCCATTAAATTCTTCCTGTGCTAAATGCAATACAGGCAGCAGAGCACTTTTTTGTTTTCCTTGCGGATAATGGGAAATGATCTCTGCTACTTTTGCCAGTTTTTGTTCACTAAATTGTATCATATTAAAAAAGAAGTCAAAGGTTAAAAATCAAGAGACAAAAAATGAAACTTAGTATGTCAGTTTTTTTTCTACTTTTTAATTTTGAATTTTTATTTACTAGGCGTCTAATTCCCCTGCAATCAAATTTAAACTGCTCATCGTTATCACTGCATCACTCAGCATTCCACCTTTCACCAGTTCCGGATATGCCTGGTAGTAAATGAAGCATGGCCTGCGAAAGTGAAGCCTGTAAGGTGTTCTGCCGCCATCACTGATAATATAAAAACCTAACTCCCCATTAGCCCCTTCAATTGGAAAATACAATTCACCGGCCGGAATATCTGTTTCACCCATAATAATTTTGAAATGGTAAATCAGCGCTTCCATCTTGGTATATACATCTTTCTTTTCCGGCAAATAGTAAGCAGGTATATCGGCATGAAACACTTCTGCTTCGGTGCCTTTAAATTCTTTTACTTTTTTATAAGCCTGTTCTATCAGGCTAAGGCTCTGCCACATTTCTTCATTGCGAACAAGGTAGCGGTCATAACAATCACCTGTAGTGCCAACGGGCACTTTAAAATCAAACTCTTCGTAAGAACTGTAAGGGCTGTGAACTCTTATATCATAATCAACACCGGCCGCTCTTAAATTGGGGCCGGTGAAACCATAGTTCATCGCCCTTTCGGCAGAGATAGGCCCACAGCCAATTGTACGCTCCATGAATATCCTGTTACGGGTAAACAGGTTTTCAAACTCTTTCAGCTGCTTGGGATAGGTAGCTAAGAATTGTTCAAGTTTTTCAAATGCTGTATTGGTGAAATTCCTTTCAAACCCGCCAATACGCCCAATATTAGTAGTAAGGCGGGAGCCACATACTTCTTCATATATTTCATAAATTAATTCCCGGTATTGCATCAGATATAGGAAGCCTGAATAAGCGCCGCTATCCACACCAACAATAGAATTACAAATCAGGTGATCTGAAATCCTGCTCAATTCCATAATGATGATGCGTAAATAATCTACTCTTTTGGGTGTGGTAACGCCTAATAATTTTTCGCAGGTTAAATGCCAGCCCATATTGTTGATGGGAGAGGAACAGTAATTTAACCTGTCTGTAATTGGTGTGATCTGGTACAAAGGCCTTCTTTCAGCCAACTTCTCAAATGCCCTGTGGATATAGCCTACAGTAGATACCGCCGACATAATTCTTTCTCCATCCAGCTCCAGAATATTTTGAAATACACCATGGGTGGCCGGGTGAGTTGGCCCCAGGTTGAGTGTGGTAGTTTGTTTTTCAATACTTCCTTCCGGCAATAAAATATGATCGTTCATAATTAGTTAATTTGATGACTTGGGATTTGATGATTTGCTGATGTTTTAAATTATTTCATCGCCAAATTTTCGAATCGTCAAATCAATTCATCATCTTCCAAACATCTCATCATCCTTATCCGCCCTGCTTTGGTCTTCTAACGGAAACTCTTTCCGCATGGGAAAGTAATCCATCTCATCCACATTGAGTATCCTGATTAAATTAGGATGGCCAACAAAATTTACTCCAAAGAAATCGTATGTTTCCCTCTCCATAAAATTGGCTGACTGGTAAATAGCAGTGGCACTAAAAACATCGGGCTTTTGAATATCCACATATACTTTGAACCTGATACGAACATTGTCTGTCAAATTGTGCAAGTGATAAACCACCATCAATTCTTCTCCTTTCCTGTCGGGATAATGTACCGCCTGCAGATCTGTTAAAAAACGGAATTTCAGTTCTTCGTCATCAAATAAAAACTGCAGCACTTTTAGGTTAAGCTCTTTGGGTGCAGTAAAAGTGAGCATGCCGTAAGGCTCAACAAAATCAGTGAGGGATTCACCAAATTTTTCAGTTAGTTTTTTTTGTATTGCTTCGTTGGTAAGTGACATTGATTTATTATTTGATTCTTGTATTGTTGCCGGTTGATAAACAATTCAACCATTTATCAATACAACTCTATTGTATCCCGTAAGCATCCATCAATTCTTTATATTTATCACCATTCCTTCTTCTCAAACTTTCCTGCCCCACCAGTTCCTGGATTTTTAAAAAACCATCCAGTATTGCTTCCGGCCTTGGAGGGCAACCTGGTACATATACATCTACCGGTATCACCTGGTCAATGCCCTGCAGTACAGAGTAGGTATCAAAAATACCACCGCTGCAGGCACAGGCTCCAACTGATAAAACCCAGCGTGGCTCTGCCATTTGCAAATATACCTGCCTTAAAACCGGTCCCATTTTTTTTGAAATAGTTCCCATTACCATCAACAGATCGCACTGCCGTGGAGAGAAACCCACCCTTTCAGAACCGAACCTTGCAAGGTCATAATGACTGGCCATGGTAGCCATAAATTCAATGCCGCAACAAGAAGTGGCAAAAGGTAATGGCCAGATAGAATTTTTACGGGCAAGACCCACCACTTTTTCAAAAGAAGTAGCCATAAAACCGTCCCCCATCAAGCTTTCGGGGGCTTCCACCATTTTTATTTTATTATTATATTGTACCGGACGTGACATAATTATTTATTTGATGATTTGGCAACTTGAAGATGCATATACTTTAACATTATATCGATCTGAATTGTTGGTTTTAATTGCCAAATTTTCAAATCAACCCATCTCCAAATTATTTTAATCTTCCCAATCCAAAGCTCCTTTCTTAATAATATATATAAACCCTGTAATAAAAAATCCTACAAACATTACCACCGCCAAAAATCCATTCCATCCAAGCTCCCGGAAATTTACCGCATAAGGATAGAAAAAAATTACTTCCACATCAAACAACACAAACAAGATGGCTACTAAAAAATATTTAATGGCCATTGGCTGCCGGGCATTGCCTTTTATTTCGATACCGCTTTCAAAATTCTGAAGCTTATCGGTGCCATTTCTTTTAGGCCCAAATTTATGGGTCAATATCATCATGGTGGCAATGAAGCCGATGGCAAAAATAAGCTGAATACCTATGGGCAAATAATTTGCAGCACTGTTTAAATCGTTGGCCTGTAGTAGATAAAATTGCATACAGCAAAAATAAGGCAGCGGTATCAAATAACAATCTTACATTTTTTAAAAAAGAGAATCCCCATTTTATAAAAAATGGGGATTGCTTTATTTCTTTTTAGACTTTACTTTTTTTTTGGCTGCGGAGTTTTTGCCCCTCCATTTTTTTCAGCAGGCTTACCGGCTGCAGGCTTAGCTCCTGCAGGAGCTTGCTTTGGTTTAGGAGTTGGCGCATTAAAGTTCATAGCAGTAATGGTTGCTTTATTGCCCACAGTTTCTGCATCATTTGGATCAAGAGCCAACACTTTGTCGCAATTACTTAATGCTGCAGATTTGTCTTTTTTATAAACTGAATACACAATAAAATACTTATAACTTCCGATCAGTTGTGGTTTATATTTTACACTGTCTTTAAGTCCTGCTTCGATTGCTTTTTCAAAAAAAGGATTGGCCAATGCCAATGCAAATGTGGAATCTATTGCCCAGTTTGCCTTACCTGCCATGTAATATCCAAATGCATCTTCAGGAAATTTTTGACTGTACACATTAAATGAATTGATAGCTGCAGTATAATCACCACTGCGGAAATAATTATAGCCTGCATTGTACAGGTCGGTCTTTGTTGGATCTTTCTTAATACTTACCACTTTACTGTACCAGTCTGCGGCTTCCTTAAATTTCTTTTTTCCAACAAAATAAGTGGCCATATCTTTCAGTAATAAAACTTTACCAGCCTCTGTAGTATCAGACAGTATTGCTTTTTCAATGTTTTCAGCAGCCAACGCCTCATTACCAGGAAGGGTATCTTTCAGCAAAATTTTTGCATAGGTTTTTCTATCCGTAGGCCCTATCTTTTCAGGCGCTTGTTTTGTAAAATAAATATCAAAATATTTTTTTGCATTGATAGAATCATTCAGCCTGTCATACGCATAAGCTTCCAATCCAAACAAATTTGGATAAGGATTTGCACCTTCTGCTTTGATACACTCTTCTGCTTTTGAAATAGATTCAGCAAAAAATCCCTGTGCATATTTCATTGAAGCGGTGTAGTAACAATTCTTGGGATCATCATCGGTATTGGCTAAATATTTTTCTAAATATTGTGCAGATTTACCCACGTTAGTAAGGTAATAATACTGGTACAGGAATTCATATACCGGGGCATAACTTACATCTTTGATAATAGCATCATTAAAATATTTCAGGTAAATTTCTTCCTGGCTAAAACCTTGTGTAAGGTAAATTTTACCAATCCTGTAAGATGCCCTTGCATAAGCTGGATTGAGCTCCAGCGCTGATTCGTATGCTGTTTGTGCCGGCCCTCCCTGTGTTAATTTTTTATAAGCATCACCCAGGTTGGCAAATACATCAGGGTCTTTCATATTTTTTAAAGTAGTGGCCAGCTTCAATTTTTCAACAGCATAATCGGCATCGCCTTTTGGTGCATTTACATTAGCAAAACCAATGGCATTCAACACTGCTGCATTTTTACTTTGGCTAAGGCTGAGGGCTGTTTCAAAACGGTTCTTTGCATCCGCTGTTTTATCTTCCAGCAATTCTATATGCCCCATGGCTGCCAGCAACAAAGGGCTGCTGCTGTTGACCATCAATGTTTTTTGGTACAATGCTTTTGCACCTGCAATATCTTTATTATCATCCGGCAAAATCATGGACTGCCCCAACCAGTACACTGCATCCAGGTTATTGGGATTGGCAGCCACCAGTTTTTCAAATACCGCTTTTGCACTTTTATACCTTTCGTAATAGAGGAATTTTTTTCCTTCGTCAATTGTTTGTGCCTTTAAAAAAGTAGAAACAAACAAAGCGGTTAACAACAACACACCCAATTTTAACTTGCTCATTTTATTTTTGATTTAATACTTTACAATGTTATCAATTTTACCAGCAATCTCACAAAATAAACTTACTCTTTTTTTAATTTTTCGTTTATTATTACGCTTCTCAGATTAAAAGACATTTTTGCCGGCCATAGATAAGACCTTCTAAAAACCAACTGCCCCCGTTCATATTGCAGAAATCCTGCAAAGCCTGATCCCAGACCTGAATAATTTTCTTTGAGTATGTAATACAATACACGTACCAAAGGATATCTTCTTGTCATCATTCCCGCCTGTGTAGGTTTTACATAAGGCGAATCTACACAGAGCTCACATTTTACATAGGCAATTTTTACTTTTCTTAACATATTTACCTGCGAACTGTCTTCCGGGTTGCCTATCCAGCTAATGCCTACCATTCCAATTGCATTGGTATCGGTAGCAATATATTCCAGCACTTCCCGGCTGTTTTTAACTGCCTTTACTTTGTTGTTGTCAAATTTTTTCCCTTTCAAAATACTGTCAATCACAAAGCGGATGGCACTGGTTGAATTCAATCCGTCAAACACCACTTTTTTATTATTGACAGCTTCACCGGTAAGCAGTTCCTGTAATCCATGCAAAGTAAAAATGCTGTCCTTACTTTTAATATTTATTATTACCGCAATGGCATCAGAAGCAATTTTTTCACTCCGGGGTACATAGTGAAGCGTATCGGCAAAATACTTTGCATCTTTATAAGTGAGTCCCCTGGTTACTATCACCATCCTTGTGGCAGAATCGTTGTACAAATCTTTTAAACATTCTGCTTCCGGCTTGTATACTGCATTGATCTTTGCCCGGGGAAAAGAACCTTCAAATACTTTTATCTGCTCTTCTATCACGGGCCTGAAAGATTCATCGACACTGATATTGATGGTGCCGCTTGTGGTATTATCCAAAGGACCCTGTTGCTTTGTTTCTTTGCAGCCTGTCAATAAAAAAATATATAAAAATATTCCTCCCAGCAGTTTTGTTGTGTGTCTCAATTGTAAGCGCTTCATCAGTCGTTAAAATAATTTTTCTGGTACCCCCTGTAAATTCTGAAAGCGCCGTAAATCCAGCATATCACAGCAAATATTTTTATTAAAACAGGATCGTAATTGTCTAAAAAACGATAAGTATATTTTGTAGGAAACATAAAAAACATACCTGCTATCACCAAAAAAGCACCCATACCATAATTGCTGATTGACCGCATTTGAGAGATGCCTTTCTGCCTTTCGGTCATTTGCTCTTTTTCAAATTCTTCTAATGCCATGTTTGTTTAGCGGTTTAGGAGTTTAGTATTTACAATCGTTTTTTTTACTTGCTTTTTGGGCTTACAAATTACAGCATTTATTACAAAAATTATTCTGTGGAGGTAAACTTTACCGGGATAGTGTAATAAACGGGTATATTTTGCCCACCTTTTTTTCCAGGATTCCATTTAGGCATTTTTTTCAACACCCGTACTACTTCGCTGTTGAACATTTCACCACCATCCTTTGCCACAATAAAACTTTGCAGGTTGCCGTCAAAATCAACCACATATTTTATCCTCACTTCTACTGTTTCTCCCTCTTCCATATCTCTTGGTGACCGCAGATTTTTTTGTAAAAACCGTATTAGTTCTTTTTCACCGCCGGGAAAAGAAGCCTGCACATCTGGATTATTGATAGGTCCATTACTTACCGCTGCCGGCTCTGCAGGTTTTGGTATAACGGTTTCTCCGGTGCCGCCTCCTTTAGGTCCTGGGTCTTCGGTGCCGGGTCCGTCCATTGGAATATCTGCCTCACCGATCGTCATCTTGCTGATGTTCTGAAAAATTTTGGTGGAATCTTTATCTGGCACTATCTCCATATTATCAGTAAAATTAGCCTGCGGTGCGGCGGAACTGGTTGAAGTTTTTGGTTTGGGTTTAATAATATCCGGTTGCTTAATCAATGGTTGCTGTGCAAGAACTATCCCGTCTTTTACATCATAGATTGATGAAGTTATTTTTTTATCCGGCAAAAATGTAATGGCAGAAAAAAGTATCACCATTCCAAACATGATAAGCAAAGATGTCTTGATGCGGTTGGGATAAAATTTACGGAGGACATAAGCACCATAAGTTTTGTTTCTTTTATCAAAAAGAATATCAAGCAGATCACTTTTTAAAATTGTTTCGCTGTTCATTGTTGTTGGTTTTGAAATGAAAAAATAAAATTCAAAACCGGCGCCGGTAACAGTTAGATGCAGATGAAATACTATTCCATAAAATAATAAAGCACGGAAAATATTTCAGCAACGATCCGCTGATAAAATAGAAAATAGTTTTTGCCTGAAGAAAAATAAATTTTGAAAACAAAACTATAATCAGCTGCTTTTTGCTGCAGTGGCATGTTGCATAATAACATGATAAATATGATCGGGGGAAGCATACTTGCTTAAAAAACCATTCATGCCGGCCTTTTTAATATGCTGTATCATCGAGGTTTCATCATAACTGGTAAAGGCAATGATGGGAGTGTATTGATTAAAACTCCGGATGGTCAATGTAGCTTCCACTCCATTCATCTCCGGCATATTGATGGCCATCAAAACAACATCAATTGGGTGCTGTTTCATTTGTTCTACTGCCTGCTTACCATTTCTTGCAACATAAACGGTAAAACCTTTTTTAACCAATACAATTTTCATTGCCTCCTGCAGCAGCAAATTATCTTCTGCAAGTAAAACATGAATGGGATTATTAGAAGAGGGAAAAAAATTTGTGTCGGTGCCTTGCAGATGATTCATTGTTTAGCCAGTAGTTTTGTTTCACAAAAATACAAAGTAAGCAAACAGGATGAACAGCGTTTTACAAAATGGTGATAAAGGGTTAATTAATGTGAATGAAAAAGTTGGATGGCAACAATCACCCTATTCTTACTCAACCAGTAATTTACAAGCGGCTACCTACATCTGCCAGCAGTAAACTATATTTGCGCCATGAAAATCCTGATGGTGTGCCTGGGTAATATTTGCAGGAGCCCAATGGCAGAAGGTATTTTACAAAAAAAGATAGAACAGGCTGGGCTTAACTGGCGGGTGGACAGTGCCGGCACAAACGGTTATCATATTGGAGAAGCGCCACACCGGCTGTCGCAAAAAGTAGCACTTCAAAATGGCATTGATATCAGCCGGCAGTTGAGCAGGAAATTTGTGAAAGAAGATATTGAAAGGTTTGATAAAATTTATGCAATGGCCGATGATGTGGTGGATGAAATGAAAATGATTGCCAGGAATAAATTTGATGCAGCCAAAGTTGATTTGTTACTCAATGAAAATTATCCCGGCCAAAACAGGGATATACCGGATCCATGGTCGGGGCCAGAAGCAGATTATCATGAAGTGTATGAACTGATAGATAAAGCTTGTGATGCATTGATAAAGAAATATGATAAGTGAATGCTGAGTAATGAATAAAATTTTGCAGAGCCATTATTGACCATTGACAATTGCAACCGCTGAAATTCCAATACTATAAAAAATAATTTTTAACCTTACACGTCTAAACAAAAATGGCAAAACCATCCATACCGCAGGGCACCCGGGATTTTTCCGCAGAAACCGTACGCAAACGAAATTTTATTTTCTCAACCATCAAAAATGTATTTGAGATTTATGGGTTTGAACCATTGGAAACACCCGCCATGGAAAACCTGGATACGCTGATAGGAAAGTATGGAGAAGAAGGTGATAAGCTGATGTTTAAAGTTTTAAACAACGGCATCAGCAATCCTAAAAATATAGAGAAATCAAAAGCTGGTTTTGAAAAAATATTGGAAGGAAAAAGCAGCAGCGACCTTACAGAAAGAGCTTTGAAATATGATCTCACCATTCCCTTTGCCAGGTATGTAGCGATGAATTATGGCAAGCTTACATTTCCATACAGGCGTTACCAGGTGCAGCCTGTATGGCGTGGCGACAGTCCGCAGAAAGGACGCTACCGTGAGTTTACACAATGCGATGCCGATGTGGTAGGAAGTTATTCTTTGGTAAATGAAGTGGAACTGGCATCTATTTATCATGATGTATTTACCCGGCTAAAAATTAATGAATATGAACTAAGGGTGAACAGCAGAAAAATTTTAACCGCACTGGCAGAAGTGTGTGATGAAGAAGATAAAGTGGTGGGCATTACAACAGCGATTGATAAACTGGATAAGATTGGGCTGGATAAAGTGAAAGAAGAACTGCGACAAAAAGAACTGAGCGAAGACCAGGTGGAAATTATAGAATCGTACCTGACGATGCAACATGCAGAAGCTGGCAGCGCAACAACCAACCAGGATAAATTAAAATTTTTACGGAGCTTTTTTTCTGACTCCTCAACAGGAATGAAAGGAATAAAGGAACTGGAATTTTTAATCAACAACCTGCCGGCTGAAACAAATATTTCGATAGACCTTACGCTTGCAAGAGGATTGAATTATTATACCGGAATTATCTTTGAAGCAAAAGCGCCTGATACTGTAAAAATAGGCAGCATTGGTGGTGGTGGCCGGTACGATGATCTTACAGGTTTGTTTGATGTACCCGGCATTCCCGGCGTGGGCATTAGCTTTGGGGTAGACAGGATTTATGATGTGATGACGGAATTAAATCTTTTTCCGGAAGAAGTACAGAGCGGTACCAAAGTGATCTTCTTTAATATGGGTTCGGCAGAAAGCCAGTTTTCTTTTGGCATCATGCAGGAGCTGAGGAGCAAGGGTATTGCCTGTGAATTGTATCATGAGTCTACCAAGATCAGCAAACAATTTAATTATGCTGAAAAGAAAAACATTGCTTACGCTGTAATTATTGGCAGTAAAGAAATAGAACAAAAATACTGTTTGGTAAAAGATTTAAAAACAGGTCTGCAGGAAGTGGTGGTATTTGGAAATTTAGCTGCATATTTCAATTCCCCTCCGCCCCTCAAGGGGAGCTAAGGGAAGCATTCAAAACTTTGAAATGTTTGTTGAGTTGCTTTGTGCAGAAATTGTTGATGCCATGAAAAATAAAAAGTACAAGAGTGCGACGCCAATGAAGTTGAGTAAAGAAATATTGCTGGGTTAAAAAAATAAAAATAATTTACACATCAAATCAAAAAATCATGCAGGTACATTTTAAATATTTAATGATTGCTGCGACCATGCTTTTGCTGGCATCTTGCACAAAAAAAAATACACAGGGAAAATTAATTCCTGCAACGGCATCTATTGTAGTGCAGGTAGATGGCAAATCATTGTCTGAAAAATTGCCCTGGGATGAAGTAAAAAATAATCCGTTGTTTAAGGAAGCTTACGGCGACAGTACTTTGCCGGTGGCTGTAAAAAAACTATTAGACAATCCTGCCAGCTCTGGGATTGACATTGCAAAAGACCTGTTGTTCTTTGTACAGAAAGACAGCAGTGGCGGATACATTGGCTTTGAGGGCAGCATAAAAGATGAAACCATTTTTAAAAATTTCAATACCGAAATAACAGAGAACGGATCGGCCAGCGAAAAAGATGGCGTGAACTTTATCAGCAAGTTTCCGGTGAGTGTGGGATGGAACAAAGAAAAATTTGTGTATGTTTTTGATGCTCCGCAACTGGCACAGATGGATCAGTTATCAAGAAGGATGATGAATGATTCGATTGATATCAGCAGCCACAGTCCAAGGGATATCGGTGCTACCTGCAAATCAATTTTTGCATTAAAAGAAAGCAGCTCTTTGGCAGAAGAAGAAAAATTTACAAAGCTGCTGACACAACCGGGTGACATACATTTCTGGATGAATGTGGAAGAGCTAAGTAAGAACAGTGCATCGTCTGCAGCACTGGCGATGGTGAATTTAGAAAAGCTGTATAAAGGAAGCATCACCACGGCTGCAGTGACTTTTGACAATGGAAAAATTACTGCCAATACATTCAGCTATGCCGGTAAAGAGCTGACCAGCCTGTATAAAAAATACAGCGGCGGAAAAGTAAATGAGGACATGCTGAAACGTATGCCGGGTAAAGATGTGGTAGCAGTAATAGCCATGAATTTTCAACCGGAAGGTATCCGTGAATTTTTAAAACTGCTGAACCTGGATGGTTTTGTAAACCTGGCAAAACCTACGCTGGGTTTTGACCTGGATGATTTTGTGAAAGCAAACAAAGGTGATATCCTGATTGGCCTGTCTGATTTTAAATTGGTAACTGATACATCTAAATATCTTTTTAAAGACGAGGAAGCCATTGGGCCGGTAATGCCCAAACCAACATTCAACTTTATGTTTGCCGCTTCCATTGGTGATAAGGATGCATTCAATAAACTGGTGAACGCAGGAAAAAAAGCTGGTAATGCTTTTGTAAACGACACTAAATTACCAATCAGCTACAACAGTAACGGTACTTACTTTGCATTGGGCAATTCAAAAGAAAATGTTGACAAATATATTGCCGGTGGCAGCAGTACCAATTTTGATTTTGTCAATAAAATAACCGGCCAGCCTTTTGGTGGTTTTTTAAATATCCAGTCGCTGATGAGATCGATGCAATCGCAGGCCTCTAAAGACTCTGCAGTAAAAGCACTGTTTGATGTTTCACTAAAAACATGGGACAATGTTTTATGGAAAGGAGGTGAGTTTAAAGATGGTGCCCTTACCCAATCCTTTGAAATAAATTTGATGGATAAAAATACCAATAGCCTGAAACAACTGAACCAGTATGCAGCCAAACTGGCTGAAGTGCAGATAGAAAAAAAGAGAAAACAAAAACAAGATATGATGGCTTTTGAAGATTCGGTATTACCCGGAAATTTAAAAGATTCTTTGCCTTCACCAAAGGCCTCTGATTTTAAAGAAAAATAATTTTTAGTTACTTACATCACTGCCAGTTCAAAAATTGACTGGCAGTTTTTTAATGCCAGCTTACATGCAAATTGCACTGCAAAATATTCTTCCTGTTTTTTTCACAAACGAAAATGTGACCGGCTCACAGGTATGGAACAAGACAATTGTTTTTAATAAAGGCGAGCATGTGCATATTGTGGCGCCCAGCGGCAGCGGCAAAACTTCGCTGATACATTTTTTATACGGACTGAGAAAAGATTATACCGGGCAAATTGTTTTCAACAATAATAATATCCGAGATTTTGATGCAGAAAAAACAGCGACTTACCGGCAGCAGCATGTAAGCATTGTTTTCCAGGACCTTCGCTTGTTTACAGAACAAACAGTATTACAAAATTTAGAAATAAAAAGAAAGCTTTCACCTTTTCATAGAGAAAATAAAATAGCTGAAATGGCAAAGCGCCTTGGCATAGAAAGCAAGCTGCACAAGCAATGCAGCACCTGCAGCTATGGCGAACAGCAGCGGATTGTTATCATCAGGGCGCTGCAGCAGCCTTTTGATTTTTTATTGCTCGACGAACCCTTCAGCCATTTAGATGAAGCCAACAGGGCAAAGGCAATGGAACTGATAGCAGAAGAAGCTGCTGCAAGAAATGCTGCTATCATTTTAGCAGATTTGAAAGAAATAGAATATTTTAAAGTGGAAAGAATGCTGATGGCTTAATGGATGAATTGCTTTATTGATCCATTGAGAAATGGTTGATTAATCAATGCATTCCGAAATAAATTAAACTAAACAATTCAATTTCTAATTTGCCAAACCAACAATAAAACAATTTAACAACACAACACTTCAACTTTTCATGCCACTCACCTACAAAGATATTTCTCTCTTTTTATCCGCCGGCCAAAACAGGCTCTCCCGGTGGCTGAGCTATATTGGGTTGGGTGTGGGAGTACTGTTGCTCCTGTGTTCTATACAGATGTATATCAACATCAATCATTTGCTCAAAGAAAAAAATCCGAGGAAAGATGGTTATGATTATATCTCCGTTACCAAACTGATCACCAATGAAAACATGGCAGAAGACCATAGTTTTAGTGAAGCGGAAATAGCAGACATGAAAGCTCAAAAAATTATTGATGATGCTACGCCGCTGTTGGCAAATAAATTTTTAGTAAAGGCAACCGGCAGCAGTTCTTTACCTTTTACCACGGATCTTTTTTTAGAATCTATTGACAACAGTTTTATTGATACCATTCCCGCCAACTTTACCTGGCAGCAAGGACAGGACATGGTGCCGGTAATTATGTCGGCAGATTATCTTGAATTGTACAATACGGTATTTGCCCCCAGCAAAGACCTGCCACAGTTTTCTGCAAAAAGTGTTTCTTCGGTAGTGGTGCAATTAGAATGTTACACACCTGCAGGTACAACAAAAATTTTCCGGGCCAATGTGGTTGGTTTGAGCGAACGGATTAATTCTGTGCTGGTGCCAATGAATTTTTTAAACTGGGCCAATCAGCATTTAGCCAACGCAACGAAAACAAATCCTTCCAGGGTTTTTATTAAAACAAAAGATGCCAACAGCCCGGAGCTACTGAATTATTTACAGCAGAAAAATTATCATGTAAACAAAGACAAAACAAAATTCGGAAGGGTAAAGCAAATACTGCAGGCCATTGTAAGTGGCTTATCCGGTTTTGGTGTACTGGTAATTTTATTGGCAATGATGCTGTTTTCTTTTTACCTGCAGCTAATGATTGCCCGGAGCAAAGACAACCTGCAGCTGTTGCTTACACTTGGTTATTCACCAAAGTGGTTAAGTAAAACAGTAGCAAAAAAATGGATCCCGGTGTATGTAATCATTGTGTTAGCAGCATTAATTATTACTGCTTTTTTTCAATGGGGCTTTCAGCAATTTTCGATGAATGGAAGAGATGATCTGCCGGTATTTATTCACTGGATAGTGATAGTTGTTGCAATGCTATTACTGGTTTTATCTGTAGTAATTAATTACAGGCTGGTGAGCAAATTATTAAATAAATTATAACCCTTCAAATATTACAGCTGCTCCCTGCCCCACTCCCACACACATTGCAGCCAAACCATATTTACCTTTTCGCTTTTTTAATTCGTGCAGTAAAGTAGTGGAAATACGTACACCACTACAACCCAGCGGATGGCCTAATGCAATGGCACCACCATTTACATTTACTTTTTCCAGATCCAAGCCCAGATCGTGTATGCAGGCAATTGACTGCGATGCAAAAGCTTCATTCAGTTCCACCAGGTCAAGATCGCTGACAGATAATCCAGCTCTCAACAATGCTTTATTAGTTGCAGGCACCGGGCCAATACCCATCACCGAAGGATCAACACCAGCCACTGCCATGCTTACAATTTTTGCCATTGGTGTGAGGCCATATTTTTTTACTGCCGCTTCACTTGCCAGCAGCATGGCTGCTGCTCCATCATTGATACCACTGCTGTTTCCAGCAGTTACAGTTCCATCTTTTATAAAGGCAGGTTTCAGTAATGATAATTTTTCCATCGACGTAATTCTTGGATGTTCATCTTTATCAAAATCAAAAATGTCTTTTCCCACCTGCACCGGCACCGGCATTATTTCTTCTGCAAATTTATTCTCGGCATAAGCCCTGGCATATTTATCCTGGCTCTCCAGCGAAAATTCATCCTGTGCATGGCGGCTGATATTCCATTGCTTTGCTACATTTTCTGCTGTCTCTCCCATGGTGTAAGGATAGTAAATTGCAGACAAATTTTTATTGATAAAACGCCAGCCCATGGTGGTATCAAAAATTTGCGGCTCTCTTGCAAAAGCAGCGCTGGCCTTGGGCATCACAAAAGGCGCCCTGGTCATACTCTCCACGCCGCAGGCAATAAATAATTCCCCATCACCACACATGATCGCCCTAGCCGCATCCATGATAGCCTGCAGGCCGGAAGCACATAAACGGTTCACTGTATTGCCGCTAACAGTAGTGGGTAGCCCGGCAAGTAATGCAGCCATCCTTGCCACATTGCGATTATCTTCGCCACTTTGGTTGGCTGCCCCGGCAATCACATCTTCAATGGCATTTACATCAATAGAAGAATTCCTATTCACCAAAGTTTTGATCAGCATTGCCAGCAGGTCATCTGGCCTGATGGTGCTTAGGGAACCACCATATTTTCCAATCGGTGTCCGGATGGCGTCAATTACGTAAACTGTTTGCATAAAAAAATATTAAAAGCCTCTTCAATATGAATTGATTAAAAATTACATTCCCCATTTTCTGCAGGTAATGTTACTCCTATTTTTCTGTAAAGAAATATAGCTTCTTTTATTGATTAAATTAAAATCAAAAAAACAAGGTAAAACAAAGGAAGTAAATAAATAGGAATTGCTGCAATCTTAAAAGTATCAAAACTAAAATCTGGCAGTCTTTTTAATAATGGCAGGTTAATAAAGGAAGATTAATTTATTTAATGAACGAAAAAAGCGACCGTCATGAAAGAATGGCAAGATGCTATTTTGCTACTACCCGGCTATTCAGAAAAAGTGCAATGACAAGGCAGGATGAGGCTATAAAACCAAATAGAGGCCGGTCAAAATAGCCTTTGTTGAAAATAGAAAGAATAATAAATACTATCCAGGCGAGTAAAGCTATTCTAGCCAAAATGGTCTCTGATTTAATTAATAACAAGGCCCCGGCAATAATAACCATCACCAGCAAAATATAAGGCCCCCAGGTAAAAATTCCATGCAGGTAATTATAAATATCTGCGCCAAAGTAGGCTGAGGTAAACAGGCTTACAGCAGCAGTCATAAAATAGATACCAGTATCTTTTTTATTTTCACTTGCCGGATTAAATGCCTGGTAACAGCATATAAGAAACGCAAAAAATGCAGCGATACTTGGAAACCAGTTTTGCGGCTTGCCAATATCGTCGGCTTTATTATGCCATGCATTTACATTGATGATAAACATGAGCAGCCCCAAAGAAATAAACAGGAGAAAGCCAGAGATAAAAAAATTCTTTTTGTGTATTGTGAAGTCAATTCGAAGACTCTTTTCGGATGTGCTGGTATTGTTGATGGCAGCTTTACTAATGGCATATATTGTAAAGGCATATAGAAAACAAAAGGCTGCCAGCAACTCAGATCCTTCTTCTATTAAAAGTAAATAAGCTGGTCGGTGCCAGTCAGAATGATGACCGGCCAAATCCCAGGTGTAATGTTCATATTTTTCCTGGAACGGATTACTCAAATAAAGTAAAATACCAATGATAGTAAGTATTAATGCCTTTTTATGTTTCCGGAATTCCAGCTGAAAAAACATGATCATGAAAACCACCACCAGACCGCCTAAAGTGTAAAAGAGATACCAGCCTGCCTGGTTATCGGTTCCCCGCTTTTTAAAAATAGCAAGCGCCCCGATTGTTTCATGAAAGGAACCCATTTCATCAAACGAAAGCATAAAAAAAGCACCCGCAATCATTAGCCAGCCATAATTTAAAATAAGGCTTTTAGAATTGCTAATATGCTGCCTGTCCGCCCAGTAACATATTACTGCCATGATGCCAACTAAAAATAATAACATAGAGGAATACCAGGCCGCAACCACATTTTCGAGGGCAAAATTAAGTTCCATCAATAAGAATTGTATGGTCTGCCTGTGAACAAATAAATGCTGCTCATGGTGCACCCACGTTCCAATCAAAAAGAAAATACTGGTAATAATCACCCACTTAATTACAGTGTTTATTTTACGAACCGGAATATTAATACTGAATGTTAATTGGTTTGTGGCAGCCATAGTAAGATATTGAGTTGGAGATAATACAAATGTAGTATTATGCCCTAAAAGAGCAAACTAGTTTATTCAGCTAACGAAATATTGATGGGTTTATTTTTGCCGGCAACATTTATTTTCACCGGAATGATTGGGCTTTCATAAGAGGAGCCACTGTAAAGGCGGCTATCAAATTAAGTGTATACAAAAATATTTTATGCCCATGCTGAAGGATAAGCATTTTGTATCTTTACCGCATGAGTGATACAAAACAAAATATACGCCACTTGGAATTAGAGGAGCTGGCGGCGTATTTTGCATCGATTGGAGAAAAAAAATTCAGGACTAAACAGGTGTACGAATGGATATGGAAAAAGAATGCCCAAGGCTTTGAAGACATGACGGATGTATCGAAAGAATTGCGTACCCAATTAGCAGAAAAATTTTCCTTCCCGGCACTAACGGTAGATGCTACCCAGTTCAGCAGCGACGGCACCATCAAGTCGAGGTTTTCCACTTACGACGGACATAAAATAGAAGGCGTATTGATACCAACTGAAAAAAGAAATACTGCCTGTGTGTCTTCCCAAATTGGCTGCAGCCTTACCTGTAAGTTTTGTGCTACGGGCAAGATGGACCGCAAACGCAATTTAGACTTTGATGAAATTTACAACCAGGTAGCCCTCATCAATGAGCAAAGTGAAAAGAGCTACAATAAAAAATTATCCAACGTTGTGTTCATGGGGATGGGTGAGCCATTGCTGAATTATAAAAATGTATTGAAAGCCATTGACCGCCTTACTTCCAACGATGGCCTGGGCATGAGCCCGAAAAGAATTACGGTTTCCACTGCAGGCGTTGCTAAAATGATCAAACAATTGGGCGATGATAAAGTGCGTTTCAACCTGGCGCTTTCTTTACATGCGGCAGACGATAAAAAGCGCAACGAAATAATGCCCATCAATGAAAGCAACCATATTGATGTGCTGATAGAAGCGCTGAATTATTTTTACGAAAAAACAAAAAACGACATCACGTTAGAGTACATCCTTTTTAAAGATTTGAATGACTCCATTGAAGATGCTGACCACCTGATAAAAATTTACCGGCAGATACCAACTCATCTTGTGAATGTGATTGAATACAACCCTATTGAGGGAGCCAGTTTTACCAAGCCAGATGATGATACCATCCAGCAATTTACTGACCATCTTGTAAAACACCGGGTGAATGTAAGAGTGAGAAGAAGCAGGGGAAAAGATATTGATGCGGCTTGTGGGCAGTTGGCGAATAAAGGTTAATTTATTAGCAAGTCTGGAATAATGTTTCGCTACGAACCAAGGCAACGGAAATTTAATCTATATATTACTGTATTATTAAATTACCCGGCAGTACAAAATTCTTATTTTGTCCCACTACAATTTTCGATCCTGCAGATATGGTCTGTGGAATGTTCAAAAGGCAACTGCCCGTAGGATCAATTAAAATTTGTTTTCCTGCAGGCAATGGATCTGGGGGTACCATATTATTGATCCAGTTAGAAGAATTGTTCCAGTTGCCATCTCCTGTAAAAATAAAAATTGAGTTAATAAACCCTGTGTTGCCTAAAATATATTCCGAATCTGGCAAAAATGAAAAATATTGGCCTACTGTATAATTCGCAGGCCCTCCGGAAGGAATTAACTGAAGTGCAGGATCATAATCCCATGAGTTTGTATGATGGCCCAACATCATTGCTGCTGCAGGAATAATTATTGCCCCAGAGACTTTTTCTGAATCAGCATATTGAAAGGTTAAGCCGGTTTGCCCATCATTTGGGCCGGGATCACCTATTCCAGCTACAACGTTGACTGTCCATGTTCTGTTAATCAATTTCTGTATGTTAATATTTACCGTATCCGGATGAATTCCATACTCAACTTTTACACTAAACGTTCTTTCAAATGGGGAGTTGTTATTGATAGTTACCGGGTTATATCCACTGGCAAAAGGAGCTACTGGGAAAAGTTGAGTGCCTGAAACCAGATTACCAATAATTAGTTTACCGTTACCGTTAGTAACAATTCTTGGAAGTGGCACCGCAGCTGCCTGGGTTATTCTTGAAGCTGCAATGGTAGCATCATACTGGTTTAACTGCAGGTAACCTTTATGCAAATCTAAAAAATAGGGTATTAAAATATTATCCTGCAAGTTAACGCCAGCAGCGTTGTTAATCTTTAGCGAAACAGTATCAGTCAGATTGGTCAACATCAAGCCCTGCTGCGTAGTTCCATATAGTTCTATCTGATTTTGATTACCGAAAGTCTGGGTAGCTTTTATATGGCCCCCGGTTTGTAAAACACTCCCTTTTATGTGCATCGTAAAGGCACCGCCAGGCAAATTGCCTGCAGTCCTGTTAGTAAAATCAAGAATACCTCCTGTCATAGTAAAATTCCCGTTTACGAATAGAGAATTTGGGTACGCAGCACCTAGGTTGTCAAAATTATAAGTAGCATTGCCATACACTATGCCTCCTGTAATTTTAAATTCAGTGATGGTATCAGTAAGGCTTGAGCTGGTATTAGAATTTGGAGCACTTAACTCAACAGTGCCGTTATTAACCTCCAAAGAATTAATACTGTATCCATTAGGATTAGTTGCAAAACGCAACGACCCTGAACCAGTACTTATAATACGCACACTATCCATATTGGTGTAAGCAGCAGGCAGAAGCAGCGCATTGCCCCCGCTAATTGTTTGCTGTGTGCAGTTCCATGTAACTAACCCGTTATACTTTGCACTGTTATTGAATAGCAGGTTACTGCCCGTAATGCCTTTTATGCTGATAACAGACCCGTCCATGAAATTAGCATTGGGGGCGCTTCCGCCGTTACGCAACCATTCTAGTAATGCGCCGTTAAGAAAACTTACAGTACCCGGGTTACCATTGCTTAACCCACCACTTATTACGGATCCGGTATTACCTGTAAAGACTCTTACAATTCCAGATATGCTTGTTGTACAAAAACTGGCAGGAAAACTGTTTACAGTCCAGCTACAATTATAAGTTCCAAAGACAAGGGTTCCGGCCACAATGGCCCTGGTAGTTGTGAAATTTCCATAGGTCTGAATGGAAACCCCAGTCGAAACATTATTTCCCTGCAATGTCAAGCTGCTCCCAGGATCTATATAAAATACGAGGAAACCCGATACACCTAAATTTCCGATTGTTATGAGTTTATTTGAACCAGCACTGAGTGTAACATTGCTGCCATTGATAATTTGCAACCCAGCAATATTAGGTGCTATATCAATATTAACAGAAATGTTAGCCGCATCAAAAAAAACAGTGTCATTAAACCCCGGTGATCCACCTGACCAGTTGCCGGCATCTGACCAATTATTAGTGCTGCTGCCACCAATCCAAATATTAGTAGTAGCATTTGAAGAACTAAATGAAAGAAGCAACAATAAAGAAATAAAAATTTTATTCATAGAGCAAATATTAGCAGTATATAAATAGTTTACCTACATTAAGTAAAATAATTAAAAAGTTATTTTTATTAAACCAAACTGTAATTAAAGATACAAAAGATAAAAAATTTGCACTATATAAATATACCGATGCCAATAAAATAAAACAATACAAGTGAGTGTATATCATTCCTTAGTTTAACGGGGTGGCACTGGCATGAAAACAAAAAGTACAAGAGAGTGACACAACAAAGATACCATAAAAAGCAACTGCGGTAACATAAAAACACAAGCCCCTCACTTTGCAGCAAGGGGCTTTTAAAACACAAACTATACTATTGTTTAATCAGGTTTTTTACCATCTAAAAAACTGTTGATGGTACTGATTTCTGCCTGGTTGTTGTCGTCACTTTTTACGGTGTAGTTGCTGTAAAAACTTTCCACATCGGCAATGGAATTGTGCAATTCCATATTGCGGCGAAGGTAGGCTGGTACTGTTTCAAACTCATTGTTTGGATCGGCTGCATTAATGTTGAAAGATAAGTTTCGCAATTTTGCAATACGGTCTGCTGCCCGGCGCCTGAGTTCCTCCGTTTCGTCCTGCAAAGCGGGCTCCTCTACTTTGGATAACATGATGGGCTGCTGAGTTTGTACTGGTGGCTGTTCCTCCGCCGCTTGATGGGAATCTTTAACCACCATCTGCATTTCAAATACAGGTTCGTCGGCCTGCACTGTACTCTGCAAAGGGGTTAGTTCCTCAGTAGTATTGGATTCTGGTTGTGGCGTGTGCTGCTCATGAACATATATTTTCATGGGCTTTGCCAAATATCCACCTGCCGACGAAACAGGTGTGCTAGCTTCTTTGATCTCCAGGATAATTTCGTCTACGGGTGCAGGTTGTTTTGCTGCAGCAGACTCTTCTTTTGCAGCAGGTGGCGTTACTTCAGGTACTTCAAATATGATTGTTGGCACCTGGTCTGCTGCCGAAGAGATTTCAAAAAATACCGGAGCAGTGGCCGAATCAGTTTCGGCCAATTTTTCCGGTATGAATGCTTTCATTTCTACAGATTGTATTTCGGGGGTTTGCAAAGAATCATTTACCACGGGCATTGCCGGGGTGGCTAATTCCATTACTATTTTTTCTGGTTCGGCCGGCGTTACTTCTTTTACTTCAGCCAGCGGTTCCATTATTATTTCTTCTTCTTTCTTTACTTCCGGCATGTCAAACTGAAAGCTTGGCTGCTTGGCTTTTGACTCTTCTTTCACCGGCATTTCCAAATTCATTATAATCTTGTCTTCCTTTGTTTGCTCTTTGGGCTGATTGATCGTTTTTGCAAATGGGTCTTTGTGTTCAAAGCCGGTGGCTATTAAAGTAATGCCGAGGCTTGCCCCCAACGTACTGTCGTAACCAAGGCCGAGGATCACATCGCTGTCTTCACCTGCCTGGCTTAAAAGATAGGCCTGTATTACTTCTACCTCATCCATGGTAAACTCATGTTCACCTTCGGCAGAATTGATATTGATGAGTATCCATCTGGCACCACGAATATCATTGTCATTCAGCAACGGAGAGTTCAGTGCATTTTCAATTGCCATCTGTGCCCTGTTTTCACCTTCGGCAGAAGCACTACCGAGTATGGCTACCCCACCATTACTCATCACCGTACATACATCTGCAAAATCCACATTGATCTGGCCGGTACTATTGATAACATCAGTAATACATTTTGCTGCAGTAGCCAATACATTGTCTGCTTTGGCAAATGCTTCTTTCATTTTAAGGTTGCCAAACTGGTGACGCAGTTTATCATTGCTGATCACCAGTAAGGTATCTACATGGTCTTTCAGTAAAGTAATTCCTTCTTCTGCCTGCGCCAAACGTTTCTTGCCTTCGTAAGCAAAAGGAGTAGTAACAATACCCACCGTAAGGATACCAAGGTCTTTACAAATTTTTGCCAGGATGGGTGCACCACCGGTACCGGTACCACCGCCCATGCCAGCTGTGATGAATGCCATCTTGGTATTCACTTCCAGTATCCGTTTTATTTCTTCCAGGCTTTCTTCTGTAGCCTGGCGGCCAATGTTAGGATTGGCGCCTGCTCCGAGGCCTTGCGTTAAATGCGGCCCGAGCTGTATTTTGTTTGGTACTTTACTTTGAGCAATGGCCTGTGCATCGGTATTGCAGATAATAAAATTTACGCCCTCAATATTTTGAGCGTACATGTGATTTACTGCATTGCTTCCACCGCCGCCTACACCAATTACTTTGATGATGGACGATTGCTCTTTAGGCAGATCAAAATGTATCATAATTAAAAGTATTGGCTCTCTATGTCCCCCAAAGGGGGAATTTAAGAGCAGTTTTTAAATCTCAATCACTTCATTTTTATTCAGTCAGTATTGAATAAAAGATCAGCGGTTGAATTGAATTAATGGGTTAATAATTAAAAGAACTAAAAGTTTTGAACTCCTACATTAGCCCCTCCTTTGGAGGGGTTGGGGAGGCCTCTACAATTGTGCGTCCCCTTCTTCTTTAAACAAATCAATCAAACCATTTTTGAAAGAGTCCATAAAAGTTTTCAGCGATTTACGCTCTTTTACTTTTGACACATTCAACTCTTCCATTAATACAGTTTCATCTTCCGGCAGTACATCCACCACTTCGTCTACTGGTGGCTGTTGTAAAGAATAAGGAACATTTACTTTCCTGAATTGCTCTTCAAACTGCTTATTCTTATTTTCATAATCATTGTAGCCTTTCAGTATTAAACCGATACAGGTGCTGTACATTGGCTTGGTCAGTTCATCAATGTGACCGCTTGCCAAATGCTCGTTTGGATAACCGATTCTTGCATTTAACCCGGTAACATATTCCGTTAACTGAATTAAATGTTTTAGCTGAGAACCTCCACCAGTCAATATTACACCGCCATTCAGCAAACGGGTATCCAGGCCAACCTGCTTTAAATGGTAGCTCACAAAATCCATGATCTCACTCATACGGGCCTGTATAATTCCTGCCAGGTTTTTTACACTGATCTCTTTCGCAGGCATTCCACGTAAACCCGGGATGGTGATAAATGCATTGGCTTTTGCCTCGTCGCTTAAAGCACTTCCAAACTGCACTTTCATTTGTTCGGCCTGTGTTTTCAATACACCCAAACCATTTTTAATATCGTTGGTAATGTTTTCGCCACCGAAAGGAATTACTGCGGTGTGCTTTAAAATACCTTCATAAAAAACAGCCAGGTCGGTAGTACCGCCGCCAATATCTACAATGGCTACCCCAGCTTCCAGATCCTGATCGCACATTACCGCTGCTGCTGAAGCCAATGGCTGCAACACTAAATCCTGCGTTTTCAATCCTGCTTTCTCCACACTTCTGTTGATGTTGCGGATAGCATTTTTATCGCCGGTAATGATGTGAAAATTAGCGCCCACTTTTACACCACTGTATCCAATGGGGTTGGGAATATTTTGAAAATTATCTACCGTAAATTCCTGCGGAATCACATCAATGATCTGATCGCCGGCTGGAATATAAGTGCGGTACTGGTCCGCAATCAGGCGGTCAATTTCATCCTGGTGAATTTCTTCTTCTGTTGCCTGTCGCACAATGTCGCCCCTTGTTTGCAAACTTTTAATGTGATGGCCTGCAATGCCAACATACACTTCACTGATAGCAAGATTTGGATTGGAGGCATAACAATTTTCCAATGCCGTCTGGATGGCTTTGATGGTCTGGTCAATATTCAGTACCATGCCGTGTTGTACGCCATTGCTGTTGGCACGGCCAAAGCCTAAAATTTCCAGTTTACCATATTCATTTTTGCGGCCTGCTATTGCCGCAATTTTTGTAGTGCCAATGTCGAGGCCTACAATAACGGGGTTGTTGTTTACCACTCCGTTATCAAATGCTGTTGTTTGTTCGTTGGTCATAGTTGTATGTTTGTGTTTTGTGTGTGTTTATTAATGGTTAATGGTCAATGGTTGAAATCCTATAATATATAGTCTCTGCTATGGTCTATGGACTACTAACTATGAACTTTTTAATAATCATTCTGCTTCGGCATCACTGCTTTTGGTTTTGTTGTTGGTTTATTTACTGGCTTTGTATTGTTTGTTACTGGTTTTACTGTTGCAGGTTTTGGCTTTGCAGTTACCGGCTTTTTTATTGGTGCCAATGGCTTTGCTACAGGTTGATGATTTTGAACTGCAACTATTTTTTTAACTGGTGTCTTGACTGACACAACAGGTTTGGTTATCACCGGAACGCCTAATGGCTTTGCCGTTTCTACAGCAATAAATGATTCTACATTATCATCCCGCTGTATGGATTGCTGTATCAGGTTTACATCAGTTGTATTGCGTTCATTATCCTGTGCAATCATTTGCAGGGAATCATTCGCCAGCTGCTCTGAATTATAAGCAATCAACTGCATCAGCTGAAGTGTACGCAAAGAATCTGCTGATTTATCTTCTGCAGCTTTTCTTTTTGCCACCACCTGCCCGGCGTATTCCACATTCACCGTACTGTAATAATCCCAGCCTGATTTTGATAATACCTCTTTGTAAAACAACAGCAGCTTATCAAACTTTTCTTCTGCATTAACAGCATCACCAAAAACAATTACAGTGTTACCAATTTTAGGCAGCAGCTCAAAAGTTCTTTGTGCTGTAATATCTACCTGGTCTATCATCGCCATGCGGAAAGAATCTTTTTGTATGGCCATGCTGATGGTAAGAACTTCTTTCAGCAAAGCACTGTCAGCTTTGGTAAGCACCGCTTTATCTGAAGGGAAATTGGTAAACACCGGCAGCCTTGCAGAAAACTTTTCGCTCAGCGGCAACATGGTTATAGAACTGTCAATGTAAAAAGTAGTGCCTTTATTTGTAAACAGCCTTGCTACCGGTTCTCTCTCCAGCACATCCACCTGCAGCCTTGCATTGTTATCAAAGAACAGCTGTGCTTTTTTTACCCAGATGTTTTTTTGCAGTTCATTTTCTATTGCCTTTAAATTAAATGAACCAATGGGCTGGCCTACCGGTGAGCCATCAATAAATTCATTCAGTGCATTCAGGATATCATTTTTATCTACAAAAAAATTGTTGCTCACACCTTTTATATTCACTGTAATACCGGAGCATTGTTGTTTTTCTTCTTTGCGGATAGCAGCCACCAGCAACACTACTACCGCAGCACATACCGCCACCCACAGTGTGGTGAAAGTCCATTTTAGTATCGTTTTTTTTGCTACCATACCCTTATCCTCTAAAGGAGGATTTTAAAATTTTCCTTTTAAAGAGTTTTCTAATTTTTGTTTGTCAATATTTTTTTGATCGGTTCTACTAAAGTGTCAATGTCGCCAGCACCTGCTGTTATTAACAGTGTGCCTTCAAAACCTTCTTCAATGTGTGCTTCTTTTTCCTGCTGCAAATGTTTTAACAGCGCTTCTTTGCCCAGCACCATTTTGTTTTCGCTGTGCATCCTGTCTAATATCATTTCACTGCTCACACCTTCCATTGGCAATTCCCTTGCAGGATAAATAGGTAACAGGATGGCTTCGTCTGCCATATCAAGTACTTCAGCAAATCCATCTGCTAGGTCTTTTGTACGGCTGAATAAATGTGGCTGAAAAACAACCGTACATTTTTTATTCCGAAACATTTTTTTGGCACCGCTTATCAATGCCCTCAACTCTTCAGGGTGATGGGCATAGTCGTCAATCATTACGGTATGCTCATTTTTCAACAGGTATTCAAATCTTCTTTTTACTCCTTTGAAATCTGCAACGGCAGCTTTTATTTTTTCTTCCGAAATATTTAAATGAGCTGCTACTGTAATTGCTGCCACAGCATTTTCTATATTGTGCATACCGCCCATGTTCAACTCAACTCCTTTTATTATCCTGTCTTTTATTTTTACATCAAACTGGTAACTGCCGTTATTGATTTTGATATTCTCTGCAAATACATCTGCTTTTTCATTCTGCACATCATAAGTTATATGCCCGCTGGCTTTTAAATCAGCATTTCTCTTTAAGCCATATTTGCTGATAAGCAATCCGCCTGTTTTTATCCTGGCCGCAAAATCTATGAATGCCTGTTCCATATTTTCTGCAGTACCATAAATATCCAGGTGATCTGGATCCATGGAACTGATGATGGCAACATCAGGGCTTAATTTCAAAAAACTCCGGTCGTATTCATCTGCCTCTGCCACACTTACATTTTTTTCGCTTGCCCAAAAATTACTGTTGTAGTTAACTGCAATGCCTCCTAAAAAAGCATTGCATCCATAACCACTGTGCCGTAAAATATGCGCCACCATTGTGCTGGTAGTGGTTTTGCCATGCGTACCTGCCACACAGATATTAAAAGAACTTCCGGTGATGGCACCTAACACATCGCTGCGTTTTGTGACCGTGTAATTATTTTGCAAATAATAATTCAACTCTTTGTGATCTTTTGGAACAGCCGGAGTGTACACCACCAGTTTTGCATTTTTATCTATTAATGCAATGTTATCTTCATAATGAATATTGATTCCTTCTGCTGCTAATTGTTTGCACAATGCTGTTTCTGTTTTATCATAACCGCTTACTGCAATTCCTTTTGAATTGAAATATCTTGCCAATGCACTCATACCGATACCGCCGATGCCGAGGAAGTAAACACGGCCCCCATCCCCTAAAGGGGAGTTATTCAACGACTCTACTATTTCAGTTACACTTTTCATTAATTACAGAGTGATCTATTTATTATTTGTTTTTCTTTTCTAATTAACAACTCCCTGTCATACATATCCGCAAAGATTTTTAATTTTTAAATCCCTTGCCTTACCCCCTTTAGGGAATGGGAGTAATTTCTTTTAAGATTTCTTTTGCTATCATTTCATCTGCATCTGTTATTGCCATTTTGCTGATGTTAGATATTAATTCGCTTTGTTTGTTTTCATCTTTAGATAATTCAATAATCATTGGCACCAACTTCTCTGCTGCCTCATTGTCTTTTATCATCATTGCTGCGTTTCTGTCCACCAGCTTTTTTGCATTCACCGTTTGATGATCCTCAGCTGCATAAGGATAAGGCACAAACACTGCCGGCTTTTTCATCACACACAATTCACCTACACTCATTGCCCCACTTCGGCTGATAACCACGTCTGCTGCTGCATAAGCATATTCCATTTGGGAGATGAAATCATTGACCCAAATATTTTTTTTGCCTGCTGCTCTTTCTCTTCCCTGTGCAGCATAAGGCTTACCAGTTTGCCAAATCAATTGCAGGTTATTTTTTTCAAATGCTTCAATGTTGCTATCCAATGCTTCATTGATCGTTTTTGCTCCGAGACTGCCTCCAATTGATAAGATTGTTTTTTTATTTGGGTCCAATCCGAAGAACTGAATGGCTTCTTCCCTGCTTAGCTGGTTGCCGGTAATGCTTGCTCTTACCGGGTTTCCGCTGATGATTATTTTTTTTGCCGGGAAAAATTTTTCCATGCCGTCAATGGCAACAAAAATTTTGGTCGCCTTTCTTCCTAACAGCCTATTGCTTTTTCCGGCGAAAGAATTGCTTTCGTGGATAAAAGTTTTGATACCCTGCGATTGTGCAAACCGTAATACCGGAAAACTGGAATAACCACCTACACCAATTACTGCTAGTGGTTTAAACTTTT
>JANMJU010000088.1:0-67560 GCA_031371545.1 Chitinophagaceae bacterium | reverse complement strand
TAAAGTTTACACCTTTTTAAAAAGGTGTAAACTTTATCATTACCCCACCACTTCCACTTCCCATGCCCCTTGGTTTACCGCACTGCTGTTGTGTATCAGCAAAAAAGGATTGGTGAGTGGCCCAAGCTGCGATGGTTTTAGGTCGTGAGCTTTGCCGGGTTCTACTTCAATGGCATTAAAAGGCATTGTTTCATCGGGTGTGGCGGCAAGCCAGGCAAATATGGTAGCGTTATCATCCGGATTGCGGATGGTGATAGCGGCCGTATCGGTAAACAGGCGGTTGATTACCTCCACCGTTTTATCAGCCCCTATACTGCTGCTGTAAGTTTTGTGTTTGTGTTTTGTTTGTGCAAACAGCAGGTTAAACTGGAAGAACTTGAGGCACTGCGGCACATTGCCGGGAAATGCAGCACCGATAGTATGGATTGCAGTAAGCAGGCCCAGTTCCAGTGCAGTGCGGTTGGCGCTGCGTTCGGTACGGTTGGTATCTACAGTGCCCATTTGCTGCTGCTGTTTATCTCTTGCATTTTTCCAGTTGGGGGCAAAGGCCTGCAGCGTTGCCGTTAGTGTAGCTCCAAGTTCTGCAGCATGGGCAGTGGCAGCAGCGTTTAGCCTGTCGGCAAAGGTTTGCATATTAATTTTGGCTGGCTTAGTGTATTCACTTACACCCTGAGGATAAAATTCAAGATAGGCAGCAGTGCCTTTGCCGCCAAGAGCACGGGTAATAAAGGGTTCTTCGCTGCTCATAGTATCGCTGAACGCTTTAATAAATTCATCAACAGTAAGTGTGCTGCCTTTTTGTACATTAAGGCTTGTATCTACTTCGCCTATTTCGCCCTGAAAATTGGTAATGAGTGGCGTAAGCAGGCTGATAAGAGCAGTATAACTTCCTCCGCCATTATTTGCAGTAAGATTGTTGAGTGTGTCGCCGGCAAAATTGCTGAGGCGGCTGGGGATGATGTTTTTATCATCAAAAAAATTGTCGAATAATTTTTCTGGTTGCTGCATAGTTGTAATTTTTTAAAGGGTTATTAAAAATGTATTGAAACAAAATTTTATTCTTTAACATTTCCTAAACTTGGGATAGTAATGGAAACTGGTTTCCTATGTATTCCTGCATTCTGGAATGTCATGGAAATTGGTTTTCTATGTATTCCTGAATCTGGGGATAGTGATGGAAATTGGTTTTCTATGTATTCCTGAATCTGGGATAGTGATGGAAACTGGTTTCTTATGTATTCCTGCATTTGGGATAGTGATGGAAACTGGTTTCTTATGTATTCCTGCATTTGAGATAGCATATAAACTTATTTTTTGCCTAAAGCCGTAGCTTGGGCATTGATAAAGGGAGGGATTTTTTATGGTTTTGAAAGGGTGGAATTAAAGATTTTATTTCAAGTGGCAATACCCAATGCAATGCCACCTGAAATAAAATATATATTTATCAATTGATTAATTTTTTAATACCGGAAAGCCCAAGATTAACCCCGATATATGATGCGTATGTGGGGGTTGTTTTAAACTTACCTCTTATATCAACTCCCATTACTACCTGCATATTGGGTGTTATTTGCTGTTTAAGCGCAAATCTTGTCAGGTGTCCAATAAAGCTTGTTGTGTCAGATCTGTAATTGAGGCTCTTTCTATTAACAGCCTGAGGTCTTTCATAGTTAAATGCTTTTCCAATACTGGGTTGCACAAATAAAGATCCTCCATCCCAGAGGTTTACGTCGAGAGTAAAACCAACTCCGAAATTGAAATTAACTTGTGTAGAACTTGAGGTAGATGAAACTCCATCCGAAACCGATTTTTGGAATGTATTGATAGTACTCATAGTGTTTTGCAGTCCATTGATATTATCAGCAGTAACCACAGCCGTATCCTGTTGGTAATTACTAATAGTTGTGGTAGTATTCCATTTATCTATATAAAATTCAGTATGGAAATGAAAGAATATTTTGCAATTTTTACTATACATAAGGCTAATAGTTGGCTGAAAGTAAAAGCTCCAAGTAACATTTCTTGAAACAGTGCTAAACTTATTGTATTGTCTTAAATACTTTTTGTCCAGTACTATGTTGTCTAATGGTTTCATTTTTACATTTTCAGAATAATTAAAACTGGTATTTAAGCTGTCCTGCCTCGAAAAATCAATTTTCATTACACCAAGATTGATTCCTAACCATCTATTTTTCCCAATTTGAATCAAATCTGGTTTATACACATTCAGATGACCCACATAGCTTGCCCCGTTTGAACCCTGAAAGTCAAAATTTACAGCATTGAGATAGGTAAGACCTGGAGGTGTTTTATCCACTTCTTCCACCTTATCTTCCTGGATGATCACACTTGCCCCTCCCCCTACAGAAGCAGGTTTTCCATTTAAGCCAATTGAAAAAGATTCGGAAAAGAATGGTGGCGCAACAGCTTGTAATATAACCGGCACAGAATATTCAATCGTATCTTTTGTTGTTTTAAATTTATCTTTTGTTATAACAGGTGCCACCATTGAAATAACGGGGTTAGATCTGGGAGCACCAGCACCTTCTATCGCAAAAGTCACTGTTTGATTAACAGCTGCTGCTTTGTTGTCTGTCCAGAATTCAACTTTTACAAGGATATTTTTAATAATTGTTGCTGGGCCGCCTGTTTTATTTTCCAGGTATTGTACACTTATTTGGCGGGAGATAATATGTACATGCTCCTGACAAAAGCTGTTTATGCCAGTGATTGTAAATAAAATTAAAAAGAAAATGAATTTTTTTTTCATAACCAGGTTGTTTTTTATTTGCCTACTCTATAAACCCTTTTCGGCTTACGGGTAATAAGTTGGTGGAAGGAGAGGTGCTGATAAATGACAGTATAAAAGTGCAAAGAGTTTTATAAAATGTCAACCGTTAAATCACCCTTTTTTTAGGGTGTTTTCACGGTATTTTGCAGAAACGTATTGAGTGTTGAATATTGAGCATTGAATATTGAATCAGGATTAAGTATTTAGTTCGTGATCTCTTTGCTGTATTGAATTAGCTCTAATAAATTCATTGGTTTTGCCTCCGCAGCCGGCAGGCTGCGTAACTGGAACGCCGCTCCTTTTTGACCTTTGAAAAAATATGCTCCGCATTTTTTCAATCCCGATTTCATCGGTACCGGACAAAAAGAGGCGGCTAACCCAGTTACTGGTGAAAGTTAAAAAAGATAATACAAGCCAGTTAATTATTGTATGTGTGCAATTGCGGACTAAATCATTAATCCTATAATTAATAAGTAACAATTAACAATTAATACTAAAAAACTTACAGCTAAAATTTGGAGTCTAAAATTTTACATCCTTCTCTTATCCACCACTTCTTTATGCTTGTCGTTGTGGTTGCTGATGAAGGGAGTGTTGAGGACGATGGAATAATGTTTGAAGCTGGTGTGCTGGCGCAGCATGGCAAGGTAGCGGTGTGTAAAAGTTTCCAAGCCGTCGGTATGGCTGTGGATGTTCAGTTCAATAGCGTCGTTGGTGTAGGCTATCTGGAATTGACGTATCGAAGTGTCTTTGCCAAATACGATTCCGAAAAAAGAAGAATGGAGGATATTATTATCCATATCCACCAGTATATCCGTCTGCCGGCCCACCATTGACTGGATGATGGGGAAATGGCGGTTGCAGGCACAGTTAGACCCGCCAAACTGCACCAGGTCGGTGCTGTTAAATTTCATCATGATGTAACCCTCGTTTGCCAGGTCGGTGCCAAGCAGGCAACCGTCTGCGGAAGTTTCATACATACAGCGGGTGCTGATGAGGTGCATATTGCCCTGCTCACATTCAAAGGCAGAGATGCCTGCTTCGTTGCAGCCATACTGGTTGAATACTTTGGCGCCAAAAGCTTTTTCAATAATGATCCTGGCGGCAGGGGTAAGCAGTTCTGCTGTACACACCACCCCTTTCAGGTGAGGAAAAGTAATGTTGCCCTTGCGGAGGATATAATGAGCCAGGGTTTGTATGGTATTGGCATAGCCATAAATGATGGTGGTTTTTTGTTGCTGCAGCTGCAGCACATAGTTGGCCATCACTTCATCATTAAGCGGAGAGGCATACAGCAGCTTTACATTCATGAGCCAGTAAAAAAGGCGGTACTGCCAGCCCGATTTAATAATGGAAGAACCGGCAATAAATGCCACCCGGTCGCCAAGTCGGTAGCCTGCTGCCTCCCAGCTCAGCAGCAGCCCTGCCCACACAAAGCTCTGGCTAAGAGTGGTGGTGAAATAGCTGAAAGGTATGCCGGTGCTGCCTCCGGTGGTTTTCTTAGTCAGCTTTTTATTGTAACCCTCCACTGCAAAAGCGGTTGGCTGCTGCTGTACAATATCTTTGGTAAGCATGGGCAGTTCGCTGTAGGAAGCATACTGCCTGTAATAGGCGGTTTTGTTTTTTGCAAGGGAAAAAAGCCCGTCCAGTTTTTGCTGGCGGATGCTTTCCAGTTCTTCTGCCGACAGGTATTGCTGCCGGCGCAATGCTTCCAGAACCGGCAATATGCTGGTACCTCTCAATAAGTCAATTATACGGAATTTTAATTTGCCGAAGAATGAAAAATATTGCATATCACTGGGTTAAGGCGGCTAAGAGCCTGATCTTTTGGGATAACGAAAATAAGCAATAAGTTATTTGGAAAGAGAAGAATTTTTATAAAAAATAACCGTAGTGGTAATACCGCTCAGGAAAACTTTGTTTTTTTCTTTGCCGTTCAGTCGTTTCGGCGTTTTTTTAAAAAGACATCTTAACGCCTTAACGGCCCATTAAATTTGTTGGGACAGAAGCCTCTTTTACATGGCTTTTGCCTTTTGTTTGTGTGCCTGTTTACACAATCTGCTTTATAATGCCGTAACAATATTTATATGCCAAACAATTAGCAATAGTTGGTCAACAAACGCTAATTGTTGATCAACTTTCGTCAATAGTTGGTCAACATTTGCTGTTTGTTAGTAGGGAAACGCTAATTGTTGATCAACTTTCATCAATTGTTGGTCAACAAACGGTAATTGTTGATCAACTTTCATCAAATGTTCGTCAACTTCCATCAATTTTTTGCCTGGTTTAGCTTGAAAAGCAGGTTTTGTAAACGCCGGAGCAGCCTGTCCGGCACCTGATTGGTACTATGGCCTAACTACAATTGGGCAGGGCAGCATTCGCATAGTGGGAAATTATTTCCACTTATTTGCCGGCAAATAATTTTACAGCTCAGCCTTCCATACTAAAAATTTCAATGGTTTAATTTTTGTTAAAGTTTATATGCTTTATTATTGCGTTTCTCTGAACACTATCTCTGGCAGAAAATATTTTTTTTAACCCAATCTACTTTATAATTTATTATGAGCAAGTCAACAACAACTAAAAAAATCGCTGTTTTAATGGCCTTTGTGATGGTAATGATTCAAATGAGCTGCCGGAAAGACGCTGATTTTATTGTCAGCCCTCTTATCACGCCTTCCGGTAATTATAACCAGGGCAATAACAACACAGATATTGTACAAAAATGGTATGCTCTTGCCCTGCAGCTGGTAAAAGAAACCCCCGGCCACAACCCTGCAGTAACAGCACGGAGTTTAGGGTATATGGGTATCACCTTGTATCAATCTGTTTTACCCGGCGAAAGCAGTGCTCAACATTCGCTGGTGGGCCAGTTAAATGGATTAACCACTCTTCCAACAAAGCAACGGGGAGAACAATATGCTGAATCCATCACTGTAAATGCAGCGATGGCAAAAATTATTAAAAGCCTTTTTGCCAATGCAGCCGTTTCCAATCTTTCAAGAATAGATTCATTAGAAGCAGCTGTAAAGCTGGCATACTCCGGCAATTTATCCCCGGCTGTTGTAACGGTATCCGGCAATTATGGCCGCTCCGTAGCCGATGCAGTGTTTGCCTGGTCAATGACGGATGGCGGCTACCAGGCATACCTTAATAGTTTTCCAAGTTCGTATGCAGCACCCGTTGGGCCTGGTTTATGGGTGCCCACTTCACCCGCCTTTCCATTGCCGATGCTTCCTTACTGGGGCAGCAACCGCACTTTTGTTGCGGCCAATGGCGCAGGGCCTATTGATCCGCCGGCACCACCGGTGTTTTCCACTTCCACCAGTTCGGTGTTTTATGCCGAGGCCATGATAGTATACAATACGGTTAACAACCTCACCCCTGCACAAAAAGAAATAGCCACTTATTGGGCAGATGGTGGTGGCAGTATTACCCCTCCGGGGCATAATATTGCTATTGTACTCCAAATGATACGCAATAAAAATGTAAACCTTTTGCAGGCGGCCACCCTCCTGGCTAAAACAGGTATCGGGCTCAATGATGCAGCTATTGTTTGCTGGCGCTCAAAGTTTAAAGTAAACCTGCTGAGGCCGGTGTCTTACATCAGGGATAATATCAGCCCGGTATGGACATCTTTTATACCAACACCGCCGTTTCCTGCTTATACATCGGGGCATGCCAGCTTTTCGGGTGTTACCGCCAGTTTGCTTACTGATAAATTTGGAGATCATTTTTCTTTTACAGACAGTACCAAGATGGCTTATGGCTTTGCACCACGCCAGTTCAACAGTTTTGATGAGGCGGCCGAAGAAGCAGCCATATCCCGTTTATACGGAGGCATTCATTACCGGTTTGACAATGCCAACGGTGTGGCCTGCGGCCGGTTGATTGGGGCAAATGTTGCTGCCCTTAGCTGGTAACAATGTTGCAGGTAAAGGGGTTTCAGCAACTTGTTGTTAGCCGGCTTTTGCGGCAGTTGCCGGCGGCAGTAAATTATGTTTAAAAAAACAGGTGGCTAAAACACATAATATACTTACTTTATCCTATTTTGCATACCTGTATAATCCACATCCCCTGCAAAGCATACCTTTTAAAGCCTTTCCTGATTGTTTTTTTATGACAAGCAAATTGCTTTGATGCCGCCCTGGTAAAGGGCAGCGTGGCATTTGTATCAACAGATAACTATGATAAAAATTTACATTGCTGCCGTACAAAGTTCCTTTACTTTGTTGCTGAATACACTCTGCCGTAAAATGGTTCCATCCTTTACCGGTTCAAGTTTTATTGTTGCCCAACGCAACCACCTGATGGCTGTACCAGTGATGTGTACAGCAGTAATGCCATCCATTCAGAAATAAATAACCACCATTAATTTTCACCATTTTTAATACTGCCATTATGAAAAATTTTACACTATTATTTTCTATTAAAAAAATGAACATGATGAAACTATCATCCCCGTTTTTATTTGCTGCTTTGCTGCTGTGTGGATTATTGGCAGGTAATTCAGTAAGTGCACAGTCGAATCATACGGTAACTTTTACCGGAAATGCTACTGATTTTACTGCTGCTACTGAAAAAATATCGGCAGGTTCAGGTGCTGTGGATTACTATGCAACATTTGATGCTACCTACATGTACTTTGGTGCCTTTAGAACTGGGAATAATGCCTGGGGTGCAAACGACCATTTTACTATCTATGTAGATGCTGATCCCAGAAGTGCGCCAACTACTGCAGGCAATGGTTCTACTGCCGGGGTGTTATGGGATGCCAATACACCAACACTTCCTTTTAGAGCAGACTACCGTGTTGCTATGAGGGTGAATAATAGTGGAGAAAGTTTCTATCACAGTAATAACACAACGAGTGGTACTGCAAACTGGTCAGCAACAACTGCTGCCAATGCGAAAGGCTATACTCAATTTGCTGTTGTAGGAGTAAATGGAAGCAGCAATGGCGCAATGGAAATACGTGTGCCATTATCCGATTTTGGAAATCCTGCCTCAGTTTATTTTTCATTGTTCTCTACTTTCAATACTGCTAATACAGGATTTTTTGCTCCCGGTACAGGTACTATTACCTCAGGGGCTGGAGGCACCTTTACAGTCAATAATTATTTTGGTAAAGTACCGGTTTATAAATCAGGGGTAAGCTTATTTACAACAACTACTACTCCAATTACTGATATATCACTTTCTGGTTCTGGAACAATAACAGCAGGTGATTATGGTGATATCACTCTAAATGCAGCTACTACCAATACACTTGGTGGCAACACATCTTTTTCCGGAACTTTGAACGTTGCTACCTCAGCAGTTGCTCAAAGAGTTGGTTTATCTACGTTTACCCTGTATGTTGGAGGCAGAGGATTTGGAGGAACTGCCGGTCAAATACTAATAAATGGCACAAGTGGAGCACCTTTCACAGCCAGTGCAGGAGGGACAGTCAATTTTCTGGGAGCAGGATTGCTGGGTGGTACCACGGCAGCAACAAGCTTTGTTGCTTTCCCGGCGGCATCAGCTGTAATTATAAATGGCGCTGTAGATTTTGGCAACGTTGGTGCAACAACTCCATCAGGTCTTGCAGGCACTTTGCAAATTAACACAGGCGGTTCAGTTAATACCAACCCACCAACATATAATTCAGGTTCAACATTAATTTATAATACAGGAACAACGTACACCGCAGGAGCAGAGTGGACAACAGCTTCAACTTCTGCCAAAGGAGTGCCACAGGCAGTTACCATTCAAAACAATACATTACTCAACTTCGGTTCGTCCGGTGCTTACCGCCAGGCAAACGCCCTGGTAACAATTGCCTCAGGTTCCTCCCTTACACTTTCATCTGCGGCATTCGGCGATTTAAAAATCAATGCCGGACTAACCAATAGCAATGCCGGTGCAGGTGTTGGTATAAATACTAACGGAAGGGCGATTTTTGTTCCGGGAAGTGGTACCTATACTAAAAATGGAACCACTGGAGGAACCGACAATATTGACATCATTATTTTCGGTACCAATCCAACTTTGACATTAGCTAATAATACCAATTTAAACCTTACAAACACAACCGCTGCAGGTTGTGTACAATTTGGTACATCGGCAGGAAGTGGTATAGTAATGGCTGGTACAAACACATTAACCATCGGTGCTGGCTGTACAGTAATTGCCGGCAGCACTGCATCAATAACCGGTGCATCAGCGACTACCAGTATTTTAAGTTTTGCTGGTACTGCTACAATTGGTTCTACGGCAGTACTTACAGTGGCTGCCACAGTAGGCACACAAATAAACGCAGGTTTAACTGTCACCAATGCCGGTAAATTTGTAGTTGGTAACTTTCAAATTAATCAAGGCGGTTTTATAGGAGGCACAAATCCATTATTATATACATCACCTGGTACACTTATTTATAATCACAATGCTACCACTGGTGTTTACGGTGTACAGGCATTGGAGTGGCCAGCTGCTTCTGGCCCAACGAGTGTTACAGTAAATGCCAATGGCGGCACGGGTATTTCGTTTGGTACTAACAATATTACAGCCCGTACACTTACTGGCACACTAACAGTAGCTGCCGGGCAAAACGTAAGCCTTACAGGTACGGGTACACCAAACTTAACTGTATTGAATACCACTGCTGGTGCTGGTGCTACCATTAGTGGTACAGGCACTTACACACACACTGCTTCTGGTACATTTACAACAGCTAATACAGGTGGTATTAATGGGACACTTACTACAAGTGGTGCTGTTACTTTACCAACTACTACAAGTTTTGTATTTAATAATGCCACAGCATCGCAAGTAACAGGTACATTTCTGCCAGCGACTATTGCTGCTTTAACTATTAATAATCCAACTGCTGCAACAGGTACTACTATATCAAACAATACATTGGTTATATCAGGTACTACTACATTAACTGCTGGTGCATTGGTATTGCCAACAGGGGTTAGTAACCTTGTAACAATGACAGGTGCATTATCAGCAGTTACAGGTACCATAACTGGTTCAGCTACCAGTAACTTAATTAACACAGGTGGTGCCAGCACCTCTGTAGGGTTTACAAGTGGTGCTGCATCATTATTTAACTGGTCTGTTCCCACCAGCTCTTTTGGTTCAAGCAGTACTGTAGGTTTATCATCTGTAGTTACCATAAATGGTACTTTTTCATTAGCTGCTTCAAGTGTGCCAGATATTTATACAACTTCTACTGGTGGATTAATTATTGCTAACGGGGCATTCTATACTGATAATACAACAACCGGAAACAGGGTGTTGGGTGCTGGTATTTTTACCGTTCAGTCAGGTGGTAGTTTTAGTACAGGACATACATCTGGTCTTTCTACAACTGCTGCTACAGGTGCTGTTCAGGTAACTGGAACAAGAACTTTCAGTGGTGGTGGAAATTATACTTTTAACAGTACTACTTTGCAGGCAATTGGAGATGTATTAGATGCTGCAGGCGGTACGGGTAAAACTGGGGTTATTACAGGTAATGTAATTGTAAGTGGTAACCCAAGCGGTTTAACGCTGAATGCAGGAACAACCATTACAATTAATACACCTGGTTCTTTTACATTGGGTACAAATACATCTGCAGCCTTGCTGATAGCTCCTGCAACTTCCATCATTAATGGCAGCGGTAATATTACATTTCTTGGTAATGGTGCCACATCGGGTTCTTCATTAACAACTGCCCATGCAAATGGTGTAAATGGAACATTCCCAGGTACAGGTACCTTTAGCTTAACCAACGGCGCTAATAATAATACCAACTTCACTTTTAATGGTTCGGTTGCACAAACAACAGGTGCTTTGATGCCAGCCATTGTAAGTAATTTAAGTTTTTTAAATACTTTTAGTGGTGCTTTGGCAACGCCATCAGTTACTTTATCGTCGTCGGTTACTGCAAATGGAACAACAACTTTTGCAGGAGGAACAGGTGTACTAGGATTGGTTTCAATTGGAGGTAGTAATACACTAACATTAAATGGTGCAATTACTTATACAAATGTTGCAAAACTTATTGGTACTGCGACTTCCAATTTAATAATAGGAGGTACTGGAACAATTGGGGCGTCTAGTTTATTTGCAACTGGCGGAGGTGCACTGAATAACTTCACAATGAATCGTACTGGACAAACAATATTAGCTGGAGTACCGCTAATTGTCAGTGGTACATTTAGTTTAACTGCGGGAGTTGTTTCAATGAGTACAAACACGCTAACACTAAACGGTCCTATAGCTTTGGGAGCAGGTACCTTAACTTCTACTGGTCCATTGACAATAGGCGGGTCGGGTGCTATTACAGGAAACTTAACTGGTACAGCAAGTCCATTAACATTATCTGCGTTAACTATGAATCGAAGTGGCGCTAACCTATCTTTAGGAAGTAATGTTACTATTTCAGGTGCTACGGGTCTGTCTCTTACAGCCGGTAACGTTACATTAGGGGCATTCAACTTGACATCAACTTCCGCAACCGGACAGCTTGGGGCAGGAAGTACTACTTCGATGCTTGTGGCTACAGGAACAGGACAGGCATTTAACACCATACCTATTACTGGTTTTATTGCTCAAACATGGCCAATAGGCGATGGTACTAATTATACACCTGTGGTGCTAACATTTAGTGCTAATGCCGTAGGCGGTACAGTAGGTGTTAAAACAGTAGCATCCACCCATCCAAGTATCAATGTAGGTTCTACTCCTGTTGCCAGCATTGCCAGATATTGGACATTTAGTAATACAGCATTGACTACTTATACTTACTCAGGTACATTCAAGTATATTTCTCCGGGAGATGTTACAGGAGTTGAAGCTAGTTTAAAACTGAGCCGATATAATGGGTCTGCATGGACAGAGTATGCAGGTTCATCTGTTGCAAGCCCTGTGTTAAGTTCAGGAAGTTTAACAGAAACTTCAGGTCCACTTAGCTTAGATTATACAGGCAGGGCAAACGTTGCTGCAGTTAGTTATGTATGGAATGGTTTAACATCAAACGACTGGAACACTGCAGCTAACTGGACCCCAGCTGGCGTACCGGCAGCAATAGATAATGTTACTATTAATGTACCGGGCATTTCCACTAATTGCTCTATCAATAGTGGCAGTTTTTCTGTAGCTAATTTTACTTTAAACGGAACAGGTGCATTTAATATGGCTTCAGGTACTACGCTTACTATAAGCGGTACAGTTACCTACGGTGGCAGTGCAACTGCTGCTTTTGATTGTGCAAGTACATTAAATATTACAAGTGCAGTTGCTCAAACTATCCCTGCACTAAATTATGGCAATCTTAATTTAACGGGTGGTGCAAGAACATTGGCTTCTTCAGGTACAATTGGTATCTGCGGTGTTTATACACCTGGTGCCGGTACCATTACTACAACGGGTAGTACGGTTAACTTTAATGGTTCAGGCACTCAAACAATACCAGCCACCAACTTTAATAATTTAAGTTCATCTTCAACTGGTGCAAGAACTTTACCAAATGGTGGTACAATTACCGTAGCCGGTACATTTGCACCTGGATCAAACACTTATACCAATACAGGAAGTACAGTAGCATTAACTTCCACTACAGGCTTTAACCTTATCTTACCTACAGTAGGTAGTGGCAACAGCTTCAATATTTTAACTATAAATGGAACTGGCGGTATATTTAATATGCCTTATTCAGCAAGCACACAAAACCTTGCTACTACCTTAAATGTAACCGCAGGTACATTTGTATTAAACCCTGCAACAAGTACTTTGACAAATACAGTAGCAGTAGGAACCATCAATATTAATGGTGGTACTTTAGATGACAGGGCAGTTATTACTGGTTTATCTACAACATTACAGGTAACAACTGCATGGAACCATACGTCAGGTACTGTTACGAATACAAGTACAAATGGTACAGATAAAATACAATTCACAGGTGGTGGAGCTACAACTTATTCAGGCTTAACTTCTGGCTTCTCTTTCTTTGGTGTACAGGTATCTAACAATACTACACTAACGCTTTCGAATACATTAACAATAAACGGGTTGGGCACAACAAGCTTAACCGTTGATGCTGGTTCAACATTAAATGCCGGTACAACTGTTGTTTCTTCTGTTGTGGCATCCGGTGTTTCAGGAGGATTTGTTATTAATGGAACATTTAAAACTGGTAACTTAATTGGTTTCTCAGGAAGTACCACAACGGCTTTAAATACTGTTACAAATACACCTACTGTTACATTAGGTTCTGCTTCTACTGTAGATTACACTTCAACTGGCGCAAGCCCTGTAATTACAGGTCGTTTAGATTATGCCAATCTAACTGTTTCTGGTTCAAGTACTACATTTGCTTTTAATGGTAATTCTACACTAACTGGTAATTATAGCCAAACAGCAGGTACCGTTACCCTCACAAGTGCAGCCTCTGCCTTATCTTTAACTGTTGGTGGTACGTTCATCCAATCAGCAGGTACATTTAATGTTACAGGAAGTGCGGCTACTGCTGGCGCAACTGTTACTGTTACCGGTGCAACTTCTATTTTCTCAATGCTAATGGAGGCTAATAGCGCTAATACCGCTTCAACAGTTTTGTTTCAAGCCAATGGAAATGCGACATTTACTGGTTCTTCAACGACTACTGCATTTGACTGGATGGCTGGAGGAACGTCTGGAACAGCATATAATATTACCTTTGGCATTAAGGGTAATTTTAACTGGTCTAATACTACGGGCAGACCATATACTTCTGGTAGTGGTTCGGCAACAGGCTTTGTGTTCAATGGAACTGGTACAACTGCTTCGCCACAAACTTTAACTTACAGTGGTTCAGCTATAACTTTTGGAGGTATATTCGCAGTAAGTGCAGGAACAGTAGTTAAGTTGCTTACCAGCGTGGCACTTGGTACTGGTACAAATCCTTACAATACTTTCGCAGTTAATGGTGGTACATTAGATGTTCAGGGCTTTGTAATAAGTGGTGGTAATGTAACTGTTGCCACATCAAATTTAGGTTTTACTCTTGCATCAGGAGCTACTTTAATTACTTCAAACACTGCAGGTGTTACCACATCTGTAACTGCTGCCTTAACAAATTACAATGCTGCTGCCAACTACACTTTTAATGGCAGTGCTGCACAAAACACCAACTTCCCGGCAGCAGTAGCCGCCATGAATAATTTAATCATTAATAACAGTGCTGCCGATGTAAAAATCAACCAAAGCATTGCTGTTAATGGTGATCTTACTTTAACAGCTGGTAACTTAGATTTAAATGGTAGTTTTAACATTACACTTGGTGCAACTTCTACTTTACAAACTGAGACAAGTACTAAACTAATTAAAAACTCAGGCACGCCAACAGCGGGTAATGGTTGGATAGGAACCAACAGAACAGTAAATGCACCATCCGCTTTAAATGTAGCTAACTTAGGTGCAACGCTTACTACTGTTTCAAACTTAGGAACTACTTTTATCAAGCGTTTCCCTAAAGCAATTGCGGGTGTTGGTTCAGGAGCTTCGGGCAGTATTGCACGCCATTATTCCATTGCACCAACAAGTGCAGGAACTGGCGCAACCCTTACTTTCTCTTACTTTGATGCTGAATTGAACAGTAATTCTGAAACAGCCCCAACATTGGTATTGTTTAATTCCATAAGCGAAAGCACCGGTTATGGTTTTATTGGTGCTACTTCGGTGGACGCAACAGCCAATACAGTTACATTTGGCGCCTCAGCAAGTATATCAGCCACTCCTACTTTCTGGACTGCGGTTAATACCAGCGGATACCAAACAGCGGCAGATGGCGATTGGAATACAGGTAGTACCTGGGCCGGTGGTGCAGTGCCTCCTGCCAATATAGATATCACCATCAATCATCTTGTAACAGTTAATTCGGTTGATCCATCGGCTGTAAACAACCTTACCATTGGTTCTGGAGCTTCTGCCTCATTAACCATTGCTTCCGGCCGTACTGTAACGATCAACACAGGCAAAACATTTACCAACTCAAGTTCTAACCCTTCATTGGGTGCATCAGGCACTATCACTTTTGCAGGTACAGGAACTGTTTCGGGTACTTCTACTTTCGGAAATGTAATTATTTCTGCAGGTGTTAATTTCGGAACAACCAGCACTATTGGTACCAGCTTACAAATTAATGCCGGTGGTTTTGTAAACACCAATGCAGTTACTTATGGTGGCAGTTCTACCTTAATATATAATAGCGGCGGTACTTATGGCCGTAGTGTAGAATGGAATTCAACAAGTGGAGCAGGTTATCCTAATAATGTACAAATAGGTAACGGTGTAAATACCACCTTAGATGTAATTAACGGGGGCAACACCTATAAAAAAGCAGCTGGCAATTTAACTGTAAGTACAGGCAGTACTTTTTCCATTCCTGACCAGACAGTGGGTAATGGTGTTACCGGGATAGGTGTTGAGTTTCTGGGGAATATTATTAATGATGGTACTATAAGTCTTAATACAGGTACTAATACAACCAGCCAGCGCCTTAAAGGGGTTAATCTTTCCAACGGCAACAGCAATACAACAGCTATTGTAAATCTTTCCGGTGCAGTTGGTGGAGATATTGAACTAACAGGCAACTATTTGGACAATGCCGTATTTAATGCCAATACAAGGGCAGTATTTTTTACAGGTACAGGAATACAAACTATCGGTGGTACTGCAACAGCACCGTTCAATATTGATTACATCGTAGTTACAAAAGCATCTGGCAGTGTGCAAATGCTGACCAATCTTTTAACGGAAGGGCCTAATGGGGGCAATGCAATAACACTTAGCAGTGCAACAGATATATTGGACTTGAACGGACGTGCACTTACTTTAGGTAAAGCAGGTGTAGCTTCAACAATAAGTGGAACAGGTGTATTCAAAGGCAGTGCGGCATCAAGCTTAACTGTTTTAGGCACAGGCGCATTTGGTACCATACGTTTTGATCAAACAACAGGAGCGGTAACCAACGTTTTACAAAATCTAACTATTGGTACCACAGGTACAGCAACCCTTGGCAACAGCCTCTATGTATTTACTGCCGCAGCCTTTAACAGTGGTGTATTTGATATTACGGGTAATACGCTGCGTTTAGGCGGTACAGTCACTGCCGGTGGTGGTACTATTACTGTAGGCACTTCTGCAGCAGTATTGTTTAACGGTACTATAGCACAGAGTATCCCGTCAGGATCTTTATTTACCGGTAACACTGCTTATACCATCAACATTGCTAACCCGGCAGGGGTTAATTTTACAGGTAGTATGGCCATCAGTAATGCCCTACAGGTATTTGCCAGTGGTGTTTTCATCCCGGCGGCGGCGGCAATTATCAGTGGCGCAGGAACTTTAACCGGCCTTGATGTTACTTCCAGCGTGGCAAAGGTTACGAGGGCTACAGGTACTGCAGACTTTACTACTCAGTATTCACTGAATAAGACTTTAACTAACATCATTATTGAATTTGCCGGTGCAGGTGCACAAGGCATGCTGGCCAATACTTTTGGCGGATTGAAGATCAATAACAGCAACGGTGTAACGATGGCAGGCGATGTAACGGTAGGAGCAGGGCTTAACCTAAATGTCGGCAACCTTAGTATTGGTTCCAATACATTAACCTTAAGCAGTGCAGTAACAAGAACGAGTGGCAATCTTACAGGTAGCAATACTTCTAATCTTGCTGTAAATGGTACTGCAGGCAGCCTGTTCTTTACAAGCGGCACTACTAATAATTATCTTAAAACACTTACCATTGGTGCAGCCGGTTCGGCTACATTGGGCAATGCCTTAAACATTACTGCTTATGATGGCGTAAGCACCGAAGGTGTGTTGACTGTAACATCAGGCGGAACATTAGCGAGTGCAGGTTTCCTTGCAATAAAATCAGACATCAATGGTACAGCAAGAATTGCTGCAGGTAATACATCAGGTGGTTATATTACCGGTGATGTTTCAGTTGAAAGATATATCCGCCAGAACAGTAATAAAGCATGGAGATTACTGGCATCCAATACAACCGGACAAACCATCAACCAGTCCTGGCAGGAAAGCAGTGTTGGCGATGGCGTGAATCCTAATGCAGGCTTTGGTACCATCATTACAGGCCGTGCCACTACATTTGGCTCATTGGCTGCTGCCCAGGCTGCCGGTTATGATGCAATTGCAGCAGGTGCCGGTTTGTATAAATACAATCCTACTACCGACAATCTCGACCTAGTGCCCAATACCAACAGCACCAGTTTAGCTTCGGAGCAGGGCTATTTTATATTTATCCGTGGCAACCGTGCTGCAGGATCTATTGACCTGGGTACAGCTACAGCGCCTGTTACCAGTGCTGTTTTACGCAGCAAGGGTACACTGTTTCTTGGTAATCAGTCTGCCGTATCAACTGGTGCACTTAACTGGGGTTTGGTACGTAACCCTTATCCTTCCAGGATTGATATGAGGAATATTGTACGGTCTCCTTTATTGACAGATGCCTACCAGGTATGGGATTCTAAATTGGGTGGTAGTTTTGGTGTGGGCGGTTATCAAACATTTACCAAGAGCGGTGCAGATTATTTTATAACACCTGGTGGCGGAAGTTATGGCATATCAGGCTCTATACAAAACTTTATTGAAAGTGGTGCGGCCTTCTTTATACAGAGCAGTGGCGGTGCAGGTACTGCACAGGTAACAGAAAACTGTAAAGCTTCTTCCAGCAGCAATGTATCTTTCAGGCCATCAAGCCCTGCTGCGGAAAATCAGCGTTTTAATAGCAGTCTTTATGCCGTCAATGCAGGCAGTACTGATCTGGTGGATGCAAATTTGATTTTGCTGGATGCTGCCAACAGCAATGCTGTTGATATTAATGATGTAAGGAAAAGCCCCAACTTTGGTGAAAACTTTGGCCTTCGTACTGCCGGTATTGACCTGGTGGTGGAAAGAAGGGCTTTGTTTACTGTAACGGATACTATTTTTTACCACATGAGTGGAATGAGAGTACAATCCTACAAAATAGAAATTTTACCGACTGCCATCACAACTCTCGACCTTGCTGCATTCTTAGAAGATAAATACCTCGGTACCTCTTCGGAAGTTAGCCTGGTAAGCCCAACACAATATGTTTTTGTGGTGGATGCCAATGCAGGGTCAAAAGCTGGTGACCGTTTCCGTATTGTGTTCAGGCCAATAGTTGTAGTACCGGTAACTTTTACTGCTATTAAAGCAGTACAGGCCGGCAACAACATTGCAGTAGAGTGGAAAGTAGCCAACCAAATAAATATTGCTTCTTACGAAGTAATGAAATCAACTGATGGCCGCAACTTTACCAGCGTGGCTACTTTGGCGGCAAGAAATATCAACAGCAGCAGCATCACTTATAACTGGCTCGATGAAAATGTGGTAACCGGGGCAAACTATTTCCGCATTAAATCCGTTGATAATAGCGGACAGTTAAAATACACAGAAATTGTAAAAGTAATAATCGGCAAAGGCAGCCCTGCTTTCTCAGTTTCACCAAACCCTGTACAGGGCAACCTGATGAACCTGCAGTTTGTAAACCAACCGGCTGGTAAATACAGCATCCGGTTGATCAATGTGGCAGGCCAGTTGATGTACAGTAATGTAACACAACATGCAGGAGGTAGTTCATCTCAAAGTTTTGACTTACCTTCGTCCATTATCAGGGGTGTTTACCAGTTAGAAGTAATTGCACCGGATAATACTAAACAGGTTCAAAAATTGATTATTACTGCTGCCAATTAATAAATAAAAAAAATGAATCCAATGAAAATGGTATTGATGGGATCTTCTAAATTTATAAAAAGCAAAATAGCCAGGCTTGTGTTAGCTGGTATGTTGATGTTGCCAGTAGCGGCTTTCTGCCAGGAGCAGCAGCAAGATGACCAGGAGGAGCAAAGCAGCAGGGCACAGGAGGATCGAGAGGTGAGGGTACCTGCAACGGGTAGTTCAAGTCCTTGGCAAAACAGCGCCGGTTCCTCTGTTGGCACCAGGGATATTAGCAACCCTAACGGTGCCGCCAGGCAAAGTGCAAGACCGGGCACATCAGCCAGGCCTTCTGCAGGTCCATCTTTAGATGGCAGGGATCCAGGCGGTAACCCGGATGTACCTTTTGATGATAACATGAACCTTGGTTTTTTAGCTGCCGGTATTGTGTTTGCATTTATAGTGGTGAGAAAAAAGTTTGCAGTAAAAACTATTCCCATCGGTTCCATATAATTATTTATAAATTTATATTACAGGTGCACCTCTCAACAGGGGTGCATTTTTTATTTCATCAATAGTCGATTGCCGGTATTCATTATTTTGTCACCAACCATGGAGGGTACTTGCAAATTGAGAAACTTAATATTACCTTGTTGTTAAATAATCTTTCTAAAACCTAAAACAATTTATTATGAACATCTCTAAACTGCTGATCGGTGCCGTTGTTGGGGGCATCGTGCTTTTTTTCCTTGGCTGGCTTATTTATGGTAACCTGCTAATGACTTTTATGCGTCACCACACCGGTGAGATCGGGCACCATGCAGACCGCCGTGAAATGCTGTATCTCTACCTTGTTGTTGGTAATCTTTTGCTGGGTGCACTCCTGTCTTATATTTTGGTAAAAAGCAATGTCAGTTCATTAATTGACGGAGTGGTTACAGGTGCTGTTGTTGGTTTGCTGATGGCTGCTTCGGTAGATGCCATGATGTATGCCACTACGCTTATGCTCAGCAAAAATTCAATGGTTGCTGATATAGCAGCCACTACTGTTATGTGTGCCATTGCAGGAGGTGCAATTGCCCTGATAACAGGAGCCGGAAAAGGCAGGGGATCAAACGGATAATAAATTGCTGCATTGAATATTTTCCAGTTTATTAAAGAGGCTGTCTTGAAAAAGACCGCCTCTTTTTTGTTTTGCTGTTGTAAAGATTATCTGCTTACATGATTGCTATCCTTTTTCCTTCTGCTGCTGATTTATAAATGGCTTCTATAATTTTCATATCCTTCATTCCTTCTTCGCCGGTAATATGGCTGGGCAATGGTTTGTTTTCAAGTACCAGTTTGCCAATAGCATCCATTTGTGTGGCTTGCTGGTTGATGGTGGGAAAATTCAATTCGCCTTTGCTTGTTCTTCCTTTAAAGGGGCCATAACTAACAGCCGGGCTCAGTTCAAAAAATCCTTCATCAGCACCTGCAAAAAAACGGTCAACGCTGCAATTGTAAGAAGTAGAAGAAGTGCAAACAGCACCGCTGGGAAATACCAATTGCCAGGTGATGGATTCTTCCACTTCTGAAAATAATGTTGTATTGGTAACCGGGCCAAACTGTGCCGTTACCGAAATGGGTTCTTCTCCTGATACATAGCGGCTGCATTGAACGCAGTAAATGCCAATATTCATTAGCGGTCCGCCACCTGCCATTGCTTTCTTTAAGCGCCATTCATCGGGGTTGCTGGTTTTGTAACCCAGCGATATTTCCATCAAACGCACCTGCCCGAAAATTTTTTTCTGTCCCAATCTTTTTATCTCCAGGTGGTAAGGTTCATAATGCAAACGGTAGCCAACGGCTAACTGTACCCCGGCAGCTTTGCAGGCCGCTGTCATTTCCCTGCAATCCTTTTCAGAGAGCGCCATTGGCTTTTCAACAATCACATGTTTGCCAGCTTTAGCTGCCCGGATAGTATATTCTTTGTGCATCGAATTGGGCAGCACTACATATACCAGGTCAATGTCTTTATTATTGATGATGTCATCAAAGTTTTGATAGTTGTAAATATTTTTTTCAGGGATATTATATTTTTGTTTCCAATCTGCAGCTTTAGATGGAGTACCGGTAATGATACCTGCAAGGCGGCAATATTGTGATACTTCTAATCCCTCTGCCAGGTAACCTGCATAACGGCCCAATCCACACAATGCAATGTTTAGTTTTTTGCCATTATACGGGGCATCAGTTGAACCAGGAATTCTAATAAATGATGGCAATGTTGCAGCAATGGCGGTTGAGCCAACACTCAATCCAAAATTGTGTAAAAAAGAGCGGCGGGATAAATTTTTCATGGCTGATGATTTATTTGTAGAAGATTGTTGATGGTATGCAGGAATAATAAAGTTAAGACAAAAAAAAATTGACCTCCTGCTAAAGAGATCAACTTTTAGTATGACGGTTTTTAAATTTAAAAATAACTGAGGTTTGTTTTTGGTGTAAGCGTAAGCAATGTTTCATACATCAGCTTAATGGTATTCTCCACATCATTTTTATGCAGCATCTCCACTGTGGTGTGCATGTAGCGGAGTGGGATAGAAATTAATACCGAAGGGCAGCCATCATTGGCGTACGCAAAAGAATCAGTGTCGGTGCCGGTGCTCCTGCTTACCGTATGCAGCTGTACGGGGATCTTATTTTTTTCTGCCACAGCCTGTACTACATCTAATAATTTATTGTGTACCGCCGGGCCAAAAGTTAATGAAGGGCCTTTGCCACAGGCGGTATCGCCCTGAACAATTTTGCTGATCATCGGCGTGGTGGTATCATGTGTTACATCTGTGATAATGGCCACATTGGGCTTGATTCTCCGGGCAATCATCTCGGCACCACGAAGGCCAATTTCTTCCTGCACCGCATTTACAATGTACAATCCAAAAGGCAGTTTCTTCTTGTTAAGTTGCAGTAGCCTGGCTACTTCTGCAATCATAAAACCACCAATGCGGTTGTCGAATGCCCTGCCTATTAAATAATCATACGCCAGTTCATCGTATCCATTTTCGTAAGTGGCTACGGCACCGATATGAATGCCCAGCGCTTCTACTTCTTTTTTGTTGGAGGCACCGCAGTCTAAAAATAAATTCTCCACTTTAGGTTGTGTTTCTTTGTCGCCGTTACCCATCCGGGTATGAATGGCAGGCCATCCGAACACTGCTTTTACAGCACCTTTTTTTCCATGTATCAATACCCTCATGGAAGGAGCTATCTGGTGATCCACCCCGCCATTGCGTTTTAAATAAATCAATCCCTCGGGGGTGATATAATTTACAAACCAGCTGATCTCATCTGCATGTGCTTCTATCACTACTTTAAAAGCAGCAGTAGGATTGATAACTGCCACCGCAGTACCGTAAGGATCAGTAAAAAAACTGTCAGTAAATGGTTTGATATATTCCAACCACATTTTCTGTCCGCTGCTTTCAAAGCCGGTGGGTGAGGGGTTGTTGATATAATTTTTTAAAAAGGAATACGATTCGTCCGTTAAAACAGGTTTGGTTATTTTGGCTTTTGCCTTTGCTTTTACTTTTGCCATATTAAAATTGATTTTTACAAATTAACTAAATACTTGCGACAGTTACCAACAATGCTGATAATAACATCAGCCCATCTACCAGGAAATAATAAAAAAAATAGCCCTGCTTTTTTGTAGAAAAAAAATAAACGGTGAGTGTTGCAATGCTGGCCAGTTGCAATGCGATTCTTTGCTTTACAGTGATACCATGCTGCCCCAGCAAAAAATTGAGAACAAATAATAAAATAAATAATCCATAGATGAGCCCTTTCATCACAGCCGGCGACAGATCAGTTGCAAGGCTGTGCAGCCCACGTACCTGGTCTATTGCAGCATCCCTGTTATCAAATAAAATACAGAGCATGAGCATGAATAAAAAACGTTTTACCAGCAATAATAAATCCAGTGTAGTAAGATGTTGGTGGTATTGCGACAGCGGCAGATAAGCTGTTACAAACATCCAGGTAAAAGCCAGTAAGATTGTTTTTATAAATCCTATTTTTCTTGTAAAGGCAAGTTGTTTAAATGGCAGTAAAGGAACCGAATAAACTAAGGTGAGCAGGAAGGCAATGGCTACATTTTGCAGACGTATATGGGTGGCAGAAAAAAGCAAGAGCATACCAACAGCACCGGCCAGTAAAAAGAAAATACTGGTATAGCGGCTGGAAAATAAGCGGAGTGAAAATGATGGTGAGGCAGAAATATTTGCCAGTAGATAATGAAAGTTGTAACTGCATAGGGTGGCAAAAAAAACAAATGCCATCAGGTGGTAATTAACCGGGAGATGAACCAGCAGGGTGGTTTGAAAAACAAGTGCCGCTGCACATAAAGCTACCCATAGTGCATGGGTGATGATGAAATATAAAACCTTCTGTTGCAGGTGTAGTTTAATTATGAATAATTACTATAGTTTCTGAATTGACAGTGTCGCTTTTATTTTTAGCTTTATCCTGTATCATGAAACGAAAATAACAGGTGTCGTTTTTGCCGGGGCATTGAGGGGATTGTATCAAAGGATAATTGGAAACTCCATAACCATAAGAAACAATAATTTCACCTTCGCTGTTTTTTACGACGGGGAAATTCGGCATGTTGTAATATTGTTTGAACCTGCTGTCAGGGCAGTTGGTGCCATATTTTTCTACATAAATAGAGTCCTGCAAATCACCTTCTGCATCTGAATAAGACAATTTAAATTGTATTATCTGTCCATTTGAAAGCTCGTTTGTGTTTACAGACTTATATTTTAATTGTGGAATGGTTGAAAATTTATTTTTAGTGCAACCGCAAATTGCCAAACAAATCACTGCTATTAAAATTGTGTTACGCATCTTTGTATTTTAATCATCAAATTTAGTAATAGAAATTGAATACTGCTGTTAAAGATAGGGAACTGGGGGATAAAATATTTTCTGTGACAGCAGAAACTTTTACTGATACCGCTTTAGCCATTTTTCGTTTTCAATATGAAAACAATGCTGTCTACAACCGGTTTTGCAAAGCATTAAAAGTAGATCCCAGCAAAGTGGATGCTTTAAATAAAATTCCTTTTTTGCCCATCTCGTTTTTTAAGTCACATACCATCACCACAACCAACTTTGAAGCAGCAGCCATTTTTGAAAGCAGCGGTACCACACAAACTGTCAACAGTAAACATTTGGTAAAAGATATCGGCTTGTATGAAAAAAGTTTTATTACTGCGTTTAATTTATTTTATGGTGCCACAACAGACTGGTGCATCATTGCCTTACTGCCATCTTATTTAGAAAGGCAACGTTCTTCGCTGGTGATGATGGCGGACAGGTTGATTGCACAAAGCCAGCATCCGCAAAGTGGTTTTTATCTGAATGAGCTGGAGAAATTACAAGAGGTATTATCGTTGATGGAACAGCAGCAGCAAAAGGTGCTACTGATTGGCGTTACCTTTGCCCTGCTCGATTTTGCAGAACAATTCCCCATGCCTTTACACCATACTGTTATCATGGAAACTGGTGGTATGAAAGGCCGAAGAAAAGAAATGACCAGGCAACAGGTACATGAAATTTTATGCACTGCTTTTCAGCAAAAAAATATTCACTCCGAGTATGGCATGACGGAACTGCTGAGCCAGGCTTATTCAAAAGACAATGGGATTTTTAATACTCCGCCATGGATGAAAATATTGATCCGGGAAGAAGACGATCCATTAACCATTTACAAAGCAGGAGACAAGCCGGCAATTGCCGGGGCAGTAAATGTAATTGACCAGGCAAATATTTATTCCTGCAGTTTTATTGCAGCAGAGGATGCTGGCAGATTGTATGCAGACGGCAGTTTTGAAATACTCGGCCGGTTAGATAATACTGATATCAGGGGCTGCAGTTTGCTGGTATTGTGAATTAGTTTAGTTTAGATTCGGGGCTTATTTTTTCAAAGCTTTTGTTTAGAAGTTTAGGAGTTTAGTTTTTCTAATTTGTAAATACGAAGCCTACTGGTTTTCTAAATTTTCTATACTATCTCCCTCAGTATTTTATTTTGTAAAATAAGATGATGGCCGCAAAAAAGAATGAGACCGCATTGGCTGCCGTTAAAATCTTCCTACAATTTTAAAATTGATTAGTCTTGGTGTAAGCCTGTTCGGTATGCTGTACACCGCATTGGAAAAATCTTTTATCAACTGGTAAGAGATAGTGTTGGGCCGGTCGATTAAATTAAACACTTCAAAGCTGAGCCAGATATTTTCAAAATTGCGGAAAGGGCTGTGGCTGCGGCGGCTGCTTTTTTCATCCAGCAGCAAAGCACTGAAACCAATGTCTACCCGGATATAAGGATCAATAATCAGTGCATTGCGGTACTTGACACTGTTAGGAATATTGAACGGCATATTGCTGCCATAAATCATATTCAGATGCACCCTAAAATTTTTATTGGTAGATAAATAATCCTGTAAAAACAAACCCACGGTCAGCATCCTGTCAGTTGGGCGCCTTACCCAGCCTACGTCCTGGCGCACACTGTCCACCACCACCGGGTCTGGTGAATTTGAATTGATGATTTCACCAGCTGCATTTTTATACTGGTAATAATGATCACCATCAATATTTTCTTTTGTCTTCATCAGCCCTATACTCAGCCAGCTTTCTGCATCTTTCACCAGTTCGGTATAGAACCTTGTTTCCAGTCCATACGCATATCCTTTGGCGTTGTTGTTGCCAAAATAACGGATCCTTACATTGTCCACATCATAAGGAATTAAATCACGGATGTTTTTATAATACGCTTCAGTGGTGATACGGAATGGCCTGTTCTCTGTTTTGAAATTATAATCAAAACCTGCAACTACCTGGTAACTTTTTTGTGATTTTACTGCAGTGTTTACAGTGCCATCAAATTTTCTCAGCTCCCGGTAAAAGGGCGGCTGATTGTAAATGCCGGCGGCCAGTTTAAACACCACATCTTTTTTCCAGTTGGGCTTAATGCTTACCTGTGCCCTCGGACTAATTAAAAATTCTTTGTTCAGGCTGTTGTAATTATACCGTATGCCAGCCTGCAAAGTGATGTCTCTTTTATTGCTGCTGAAGTTGATATTGTCCTGCACATAGCCACTGTATTTTTTGATGGATAAATCGGCGGTGCTGTTTAAAAAAGTATTCAATCTTCCGGAGTTCAGCGGCAACGAATAATTGGCGCTGTCCTGGTATTCCCATTCGTATAATTTATCGGCAATATTGGTTTGCTCAATGCTGTTGCCAAATTGAATAAAATGTTTTCCCTTGTCCAGTGTGCCTTTGAGGGCGGCATTCCATACTTCAATGTTCAGCGAATTGCGGCCATAGTTTTGATAATAACCTGCACCCAGCGGATTTACAATTTGCCCAAAGCTGCTGCTGCTGTGATCAAAATCCCGGTCGCCAAATAAGTAGGCGCCAGCAATATCAAAGTTTTCGTTTTCTTTATTTTGAAAGCGGCTAAGCATCCACTTTAGTTTTAGTTTTTTGTTTGGCTGGTTCACCGCACTGAGACCGATAAAATTTGTTTTGTACCCATCTTTTTCCTGTCCTTCAAAATAAATATCCAGTCCTAGGTTGGCAGTAAACAGCGGAGAAAAAACAGAAGTGGTTTTCTGTGCACTTTCCGGTATCAGTGTAAATTTGGTGCTGGAAAAATTGCCCAGCATTTCCAGTTGCCATTTGTCGTTGAGTTTGTAAGTAATGTACGCCTGTGCATCAGTAGAAGTGGGCGTGTAGGCACCTTTCGTTTCCTGGCTGCTGAGTAAGTTGCGGTTGCTCTTTGTTCTTACACCCACTAAATAAGTAAGCCTTTCTTTTTTGGCAGATCCTTCTAAATGAAAACCCTGCTCCAGCAAACTTACATACACAGAGCCGCCAAATTGTTTGGGTTTCTTGTATTGAATGTCCAGCACACTGCTCATCTTGTCGCCGTATTTTGCCTGGAAACCGCCGTTGTAAAAACTCACATTCCTCGCCATTTCCGGATTGATAAAACTCAGTCCTTCCTGCTGGCCGCTTCTTACTAAGTAAGGCCTGAAAATTTCAAAGTCGTTGATATAAATTAAATTTTCATCGTAGTTGCCGCCACGAACACTGTACTGCGATGTGAGTTCATTGTTGCTTCCAACCAATGACTGAATCAGCTTTTCAATGCCTCCGCCGGGTACAGGTATTGCAAGGGCACTCTTAGGATTTATTTTGGTAAGCCCCAGTTCTGTTCTTTCTCTTTGATCGCCAACTACAACGGTGGTAAGGGTTTTGCCGGAACGCTGTAATTTGATGGTTACTTTTTCTTCTTCTTTATCACTCAGGAAAAAACCCTGTTGTTTTTCTGCATAGCCGGTGTGAGAAAATACCAATGCAAAAGATTTTTCTGCAGCCACTTTTATGCGGAAGCTGCCACTGTCGTTGCTGACAATGCCGGAAGCCTTCCCTAACACACTAACTGAAACAGCCGAAATGGGATTTTCATTTTCATCAATTACTTTACCACTTACATAGGCCGATTTTTTTTGTGCCGCAGCAGTAAGGCAAAGCAGTGATAAAATAATGCCGGTGATTACTCTCATGTGATGAAGGTAAATGATTTCTTGTTTTTTATATTTGATAAAAATAAAGGGTTGTTGATAAATGGCAAGTAATTTTTTATTTATTTAGGCGCAGGTCTCCTGCCTGTGTCTTTGTGTTACTGAGCCAAATCATTTTGTGGAATATGGGAGACTTGTTTGGAAGTAAAGGATATTACAAAAAATTCCGCCACCAATATCCTGAATTCTTGATCGTTCTTAACTGTGTTTTAAAATCTACATGTACCAGGCCGAACCTGGCATTATAACCCAGGTTCCATTCAAAATTATCCATCAGTGTCCAAGCAAAATAGCCGCTTATTTTTATCCCCTTTTTTTGCGCCTTATGTATTGCCTGCAGGTATTGCTGAAAATATTCTATGCGTTGTGTATCATTCACTACGCCATTTACAAGTGTATCTATAAAACAGGCACCACCTTCTGTTACAATAATTTCCTTAACAGCACCATACAGCCAAAACCGTTTCAGCATCCGGTAAAAACTTTCTGCATTTATTTCCCAGCCCAACGCCGTGTGAGGAACTTTTCGTGTGCTGGCTTTTACTTCACTTGCATGCAGGTAGGGAATGATTGGGTTGTGCCGCACTGTTAGTGAGAAATAATTTTGTATGCCAATGAAATCAAAGTCAAAACTGAGGCGGTCTGTGTATTTCCATGCCTTGTTGTGCATGTGCAGTTTTTCCAGTAATACAAAACCATCTTCCTGCGGATAACCTCTTCCCAAAGCTGGTTCTATAAACATGCGGTTAAGCCAGGCATCCAGTCTTTTTGCGGCAGCAATATCTGCATCACTGTCGGTATAAGGAATCACTTCACTGCAGGAAAAAGTAGTGCCAATATGAGCCCTCTTCACAATATTTCTTACAATCCTTCCTCCTTCGGCCTGCACCAATGCTGCATTGTGAACAGCTGATAAAAAAAGAGGAAGGCTTTTTTTACCGGGTGCATGTTTACCTACCATGTAACCCAGGCTTGTAAAACCCATCGGTTCATTTAGTATGATCCAATCCTTTACTTTACCACCATATTCTTCTGCACATACAGTTGCAAAACGGGTGAACCATTTCACCATCTGGTAACTGGCCCATCCACCTTCTTTTTCCAATGCCTGCGGAAGATCCCAATGATATAAAGTAATGTAAGGTGTAAGCCCCAGCAACAAACATTCATCAATTACTTTATGATAAAATGCGATGCCCTCTTTATTTACCCGTCCAATGCCATCTGGAAGAATGCGGCTCCAGGAGATAGAGAAACGGAATACTTTAAAGCCAAGCGCTTTAGTCAGCAGCAGGTCATCTTTATAGCGGTAATAAAAATCGCAGGCAGGATAAGGTTTGGCACCACCTTTTATTTTGCCGGCACGTTTTGAAAACACATCCCAGATAGAGGCACTGCGGCCATCAATATCATGGGCACCTTCGTTTTGCTGTGCAGCCATGGCAACACCCCACAAAAAATCATTTCCAAACTGCTGATGTGTAAGCATGGTTCTTTAAGATAAATTTTTACGAAGTTGGCAACTGAATGTTATGCCAATATTATTTTTCAGTTATTTTAAGAAGCTGTTTGAGTTAATTGATTTTGCACCCCCGACAGCGGTTGCAAACCCTGTCGGTGATTGTAGAGCAGGGGTTTTGAAAAATTTTATCCAACCTCTGGCAGGGTTTACAGGTAAATATTTTAATAACTCAAACAACTTATAAAACTGCAAAAATATTCTGGATACTGTGGAGGTAGATATTACTATTTTGTCCGACTATAACCATTATCAAATTTATTATACAACAGTTCTTTGTCAAATGCTGGCAAGGAAAAGCGAATTGTTTAGAATTCATAACCATCTTTTTGATTACAAAATCAGTTTATCTTTTATTAAAGACTGCAAATAGCATAAATAAAAAAAACCGGCATAAAGCCGGTTTAGGTATGCTGAAAATTTAAGCTAATAATTATTGACCACCGCTGCAGGTACAGTATTCAAACTTAGTACCCCAGCTCCCGTTGCCGGGTGTAATACTTGTTCCTGCACCCCAGGCTGTTTGAGAATCTATTACGTTTCCGTTACTATCCAGTTTTACCACAGCAGCATGAGCAGCCACACAACCACAGTTATCCATACCAATTGCTGAAATAGGCACCTGGTAAGTAAAGCTTGTAATATTATTATGAGTGTTTTTGTAAGGGAACTGCCCCGGAACCGGATTGCCTTTTTTGTTTACCGGAATTGCTTCGCAATTACCTACATATAAATGTGTTTGTGTAAGCACATAGCCATTAGCGGTATTATAAGTCACATAAATATAATCAGCATCATTATAAACTGTAATAGTACCTGCATCAATATGCTGTCCGGCAATGAATGCTATTTCTTGAATAGGGCATCCATTACTGCAATACCCTCTTGCCTTGATATTGCTGAGTTTAGCTGATGTTGTGGTGTTTGTTTCGTCTGTAATTTTTTTGCTTACAGATTCTTTTTGGCAGGAAACTAATGTAATCATTAATACTGCGAAAGAAAAGATTGTCGTTTTCATAATTTTTAATTTAGGGGGTTTTAAAATTATTTTTTGTTAAATAGATACTTGCAGTAGCCGTGCCAATTGTGTAAAGTTCTTAAAATCAGGTGCTTTACTATTTTAAACCATATTTTATTTTCCATAAGGAAGAAAATACAGGTGGAAAATTCCGGCAAATGGAAGTATTTCTGCTTATTTTAATATTCCGCTAAAATTTGAGCATCAACCTTTGCTGTGGTTTGTTATTAAGCATGGTAGAAGTATTTACTGTACTGATGATTTTATCAATGCCATCCCGAGTGATATTTTACTGTGCCGTCAATTTTGTTGATGCCATCCAAAAGCGGATTACTGTACCAACTATTTTGCTTATAGGCTCCGAACCGATTCTTACCCTATCGTCAGTTTTGTTTATAGGCTCCGAACCGATTCTTACCCTATCGTCAATTTTGTTTATAGGCTCCGAACTGATTCTTACCTTATCATCAATTTTGTTTATAGGCTCCGCAACGGTAATTTATTTTGTTGGTGGAATATTTTTTGATTGCGGTGAGTCGGCTGCCCAAACGCAATGCCATTGCAGCGACTTACCTGTGAACATTAGTGGATGGGGAACTTGCTTTGAAAGAAAGGATTTGAACAATTTTGCAAAACATGGGATTCTTATTCTGGATGATTTAGAAGGGATAGAATTTATTTAAACTTTCCTCCCTGCTGTTTCCACAGTGGGGATTTTTAAAAATAAGAAAGGGGAAGCAGATAAGACCGACTTCCCCTTATAAACCTCTAAAAACGAATTTCAAAACCATACTTATAAACGCAATTTGTATTCCGCCAGTTCACAGGGAAATGTTAATTGTACTGATGATTTTGTGGATGGCATCCCGGGTGATATTTTACTGTGCCGTCAATTTTGTTGATACCATCCAAAAGTGATTTACTGTACCGTCAGTTTTGTTGATAGGCTCCGCAACGGTATTTGTGTTGGGGACACCGACCCAGAAGTAAGGGGTTTTATAACTTTACGCAGCGTCATTCCTTAATAAATTATCAATCATTTGCAAAACTTCATGCAATCTGAAAGGTTTAGGTATAACAGCATCAGCTTCATACGCCTTATAATCTGCTAATAGCTTATCATCGGCGGATAATAAAATAATTTTAACATCTTTTTTTTTCTGCTTAATTTCTTTGCAAATCTTTCTTCCATCATCATTTCCAAGCATAACATCTAAAAGGACAACATCAGGAGTAAATGAAAAAAGCGTTTTTCTCACTTCATTGCCAGAACTTGCAATTACTATTTCATGATTTACTGCCTTGAGGAAAATACTATACAATTCCTTTAGATATTCATCATCTTCAGCTACTAAAATTTTAGCCATTATAATTTGTTTGGTGGTTATGACCACACCAACCGTGCCGTTTAAAAAATAGTATTAATTTTCATTTGCTGATTTTTTTTGACCATTTATTTCCACAACCTTAACCTAAGTTATTAAATGACTGTGGTTGGATTGACACTTATCAATAATCTAACCAGTACTGCCTACATGGTTCTTTCTTATATCAACATTAAGGAAGTGTTCTAATTAATGCAATCAAAAGGTAAAATGTGCACTATCGAATGCACTTAAAATAAAAAAAGCTTCTACTGATTTAGTAGAAGCCTTATAGTTACTGATGTGGAGAGTATCGGGGTCGAACCGACGACCTCTTGCATGCCATGCAAGCGCTCTAGCCAACTGAGCTAACCCCCCAATGATGAAAATATGAACTTAGGTTTTTTAAAACCGGATTGCAAATATATAGGCATCTGCCATCCGGTCAAAATCATTTTTAGTTTTGTTTGTTGGCAGGTGATGCAGGTGCCTGGTTATTTACCGGCTGCATATTTTTTCCGCCACCGGTTTCAATAGATTTCATGGCATCTAAATTTTGTTTTGCCAATGCAAAAGTAGAATCCAATGCCAGTGCTTTTTCAAAATAAATTTTAGCTTCTGGCTTTTTATCCAGGTCGTACAATGCCAGTGCATGAATATTATATACACCCGCCTGCAGGTAAGTTCTGCCCGTTTGCTGGCCCACATTGTAGGTCATAACATATTCCGGTTTGAAAACTAATTTTTCTGCCGTTTCTGCGGTGGCCAAACATTCTGCCAGCCGCTTGATGCCGTATTGTAATTCCATCAGCTTGTAAGCATGATAGGGACTCTTTGTTTTAGCAAACAGTTTTTCAAAAATATCAATGGCTTCTTTAGGCTGCTGCAGTTTATCTAAGCAGATGCCTTTTAGTTCCAGTAAAGTATTGTCGCCTGGATTTGCTTCCAGTCTTTTATTGGCCCAGTAATAACATTGAGTAAAAGCACCCTGCTGCATGTACAGCATGGCCAGTGTATCAGCATAAGAGCTGTTGCTGCCGGTTTCACTCAGGTAATAATTGAGTGCTGTGGCGGCAGCAGTACCATCGCCGCTTGCAATGGCAAGGTTAAAAACTTTCAGGTGTGGGTTTGCTTTAAAAGCAGCAGTTGGTTTCTTTACCTGTGCATTTACCACAACAGTCAGTGCAAGGGCAGCAAATAAAACAAAGTTCTTTTTTATCACAGCAGTTGTTTGAGTTATGAGTTATGAGTTATGAGTTATGAGTTATGAGTTATGAGTTATGAGTTATGAATGTGAGGAGTGTAAGTTACAAAAGACACAAACTAATAATTCATAATTCCTAACTCATAATTAAAATTTAGTCTCCCCAGATTTCATCTTTACCATCCAGCCAGAGTTTTACCAAATCGGTAGTTACAGATTTAGGCCGTTCCAACGGTAAACCTAAAGCCCTGTCCCAGCAAAGGCTGGCGAGCACACCCAATGCTCTTGACACACCAAACAGCACGGTGTAAAATTCATATTCCACCATGCCGTAATGAACAAGTAATGCACCACTGTGTGCATCCACGTTAGGCCATGGGTTTTTTATTTTGCCCAACGATTTTAAAATTGGCGGCACTGTTTCATAAATATTCCAAACGGTGTTTACCAGTGGATCATCGGGTAAATGTTTTTTCCCAAATTCCATCTGTGCAGTAAAGCGGGGGTCTGTTTTACGCAGCACTGCATGGCCATAGCCCGGCACCACTTTACCTTCGCTGAGGGTTTTCTTTACGTACTCTTCTATCTGTGTTTTGGAAGGTGTTTCTACGCCAAGGTCTTCCCTCATATCAAAAATCCATTTAATCACTTCCTGGTTGGCCAGCCCGTGCAGCGGCCCGGCAAGGCCGTTCATTCCGGCAGCAAAAGAAAGATAAGGATCGCTTAATGCAGAACCTACCAGGTGAGTGGTATGTGCAGATACATTGCCGCCTTCATGATCGGCATGTATCACCATATATAAACGCATCAGTTCTTTAAAACCTTCATCTTCAAAACCCATCATGTGGGCAAAGTTGCCTGCCCAGTCTAATAAACCATTGGGTTGAATGTGTTCGCCAAATTTATATTTGCGGCGATAAATATATGCAGCCACTCTTGGCAGGCGGGCAATCAGATCCATGGTATCATCAAAAGTAGCTTCCCAGTAATCTTTCTTGTTCATGCCTGCGGCATAGCGTTTGGAAAAAGAACTTTCTGTTTGCAATGCCATGATGGCAATTACAAACTGTGTCATGGGATGTGTGTTTAATGGCAGCGCTTCAATGGTGGCAAACACATGATTGGGTACATGGCTGCGGCGCTGTAATACAGACGTGATGTGGTTTACATCTTCTTCTGTTGGTAAATTGCCCAGCAGCATCAGGTGAAACAATCCCTCTGGTAATGGCTCGGTGCCACCGGGAGCCTTGGGTAGTTTTTGCTGCAGTTCAGGAATGGTGTAACCACGAAAACGGATACCTTCCTGTGCATCCAGCAAAGAGGTTTCGGTTACCAATCCTGTAATGCCTCTCATGCCCTGGTACACCTGGCTGAGTGTAACTTCACCGATTTTTTTATTTCCATGCTCCTTTAGCATTTCCTTTATTTCTGCACTGGTTGCGTCGGCCTTGGCTTTGAAATTGGTTTTGATTACACCCATAACAAGATTGAGTTTAGATTTGGCTGGTTATAACTAAAAAGTTCATGAAATTACGTTGGAACTTTTTGTGAAACAAAAGTATTGGGGTAAAGTTTGGGTGTTTTTTATTTTGCCATGGCTGGAACTGATTAATACAAATTTTTAGCAGTAGTTGCTTTTGTGGGTAAAAGATGACAATTGGTATGCCGTAAAAGTGAGTGACACAAGGATGATGACCAAAGAAATTCAGCCGGTCTCAAAAATATTTTTAATAATATTTACATCTTGTGATGCCTTATTTTACTGGTTAAAATGAAAATATCAGCAGCAGAGCGCTGTATTTTTTTCTACAAACTTTTGCCTAAAATTTTATGCTCCCAAATTTTCGCAGTATGTTTGCATGACCTCCCGGATATTTCTTTCCATTGGTCACCTTTTATTTCTAAAGTCATCGTTGATATTTTGTGGCAAACATTAGTTGTATGTAATGAATTGTTATGAAGAACAATTTATGCAACGGTATTTTTTGGATGGCTTTTCAATGTTGTTATTAAACTTGTATAAATCTGCATCATGACTAAGTATATTTTCGTAACCGGTGGTGTTACATCCTCGTTAGGAAAAGGTATTATTGCCGCTTCGCTGGCCAAATTGTTACAATCAAGGGGATTGAAAGTGACGATCCAAAAATTTGACCCCTACATTAATGTTGACCCCGGAACCCTCAATCCTTACGAACATGGAGAATGTTATGTAACAGAGGATGGCGCTGAAACAGATCTTGATTTGGGCCACTACGAAAGGTTCTTAAATATTTATACTTCACAGGCAAACAATGTTACTACCGGACGCATTTATCAAACCGTCATCAACCGGGAAAGAGAAGGAGCTTACCTTGGTAAAACAGTTCAGGTGGTGCCGCACATTACAGATGAAATAAAACGCAGGATGCTGTTGATTGGGCAGAGTGGTGAATATGATATTGTGATCACTGAAATTGGTGGAACGGTAGGTGATATTGAAAGCCTTCCATTTGTAGAAGCAGTGCGCCAGCTGCAGTGGGAGATGGAAGAGGAGGATTGCTTAGTGGTGCATTTAACCTTGATACCTTATTTAAAAGCTGCTAAAGAATTAAAAACAAAACCCACCCAGCACAGTGTAAAAATGATGAGTGAGAACGGGGTGCATCCGGATATTATTGTTTGCCGTACAGAGCGTCCGTTGAACATGGATCTGCGAAAAAAGATCGCCCTGTTTTGTAATGTAAAAACCGAAGCGGTAATAGAAGCAATAGATGCCAATTCAATTTATGAAGTACCCTTAAAAATGCTGCAGGAAGGGTTGGATGTGATAGTGCTGAAGAAGCTCCACATCAATGGTTATTCTGCTCCGCAATTAAATAAATGGAAAGGCTTTTTAGATAAATTAAAAAACCCAACGAGTAAGATCAGCATTGGGTTGATTGGAAAATACATTGAGCTGCAGGATGCTTACAAATCTATCCTGGAAGCATTTGTACATGCCGGTGCCATCAATGAATGTAAAGTGCAGATAGTAAATATTCACAGCGAATTTATTACCGAAGATAATGTAGCAGAAAAGTTTGGCGGTTTGGATGGATTGCTGGTAGCTCCGGGCTTTGGCCTGCGTGGGGTGGAAGGAAAAATCATTGCGGTTAAATATGCAAGGGAAAACAAAATGCCTTTCTTTGGTATTTGTCTTGGTATGCAAATGGCAGCAATTGAATTTGCAAGAAATGTACTTGGTTTAAAAGATGCCCACTCTACAGAGATGGATGCCGATACTAAAAATCCGGTGATTGATTTAATGGAAGAGCAAAAGAAAGTAACGGCCAAAGGCGGCACGATGAGGCTGGGCAGTTATCCTTGTGAAATTAAAAAAGATACACTGGCTTTTGAAATTTACGAACAATCTCTGATCAGCGAAAGGCACCGCCACCGCTGGGAATTTAATAACAGCTACCTGAAAGATTTTGAAAACGCCGGCATGATTGCCAGTGGAAAAAATCCCGGTACCGGTTTGGTCGAAATTGTAGAACTGAAAGATCACCCGTTTTTTATTGGTGTACAATATCACCCCGAACTAAAGAGTACGGTAGAAAATCCGCAACCCATTTTTACTGCGTTTGTAAAAGCTGCCAAAGAATTTACGGAGAGAAAAAATATGACAGTGAATAATCCTTTGCTGCAGAGTGAGATGATTTAAATAGTTATGAGTTATGAATGATGAGTTATGAGTTAGTGAAGCGTAATTACCTCTTTGAGATTTATAAAAATTAAAACGAGAAACGACCAACGGGTAACAAGAGACGGTATTAATTCTCCTGCTTCGTCAATATCTCCTTTTTCATTTTCTCCCATAGCCCGTCAAAGGTTTGGTGGTTTTGTTCTTTCCATTTGCTGCTGAAGCTTTTCATTTTTTCATCCCGGTCTGGTTTTGTTAAAGTAAAAAATGCCTGGATGGTTTCTTTGTCTGTTTGCAGGGCAATGCTGTTGTACAGTTCCTTCAGTTCCTGTTCTCTTTTGATATTGCTGTTGGCCATTTCCTTTTCCAGTTCTTCTCTCAGCATTACCCTTTCATCGTATGTGCCGGAAGGCAACAGGGTTTTGGCAATCACCGGCATCAGCTCTATCAGCAATAAAATAGCTACTAATAAATAATACCTTATTTGCAAAGCACTGTTTTCTTTTATCAAATTATTCAGTGCTTCTATCTGAGTTAAAAATCCGTCATTAAAATTGTGTGAGTAGGCCAGTTGTTCTTTTGCTGTTTTATCAGCAAGGTCTTTTATCGCAGCATCCAGCAAATCAATTTTTGGTTGATTGATCCTGATGAGTTGCTGGTACTCGCCATCTAATTTTTGGTATTCATTTCTTTTGGCAATGGCAATATCTTTAATGCCCACTTTGCCGGTGCCGCCGCTGCCATCAGTTTCTGATAAAAAATTTTCTCTTGCTTTTGCTACGCCGGCATATTTAGTGGCGGCTTCATTTTGAAGGGTTGTTTTTTGTGCAAGCAATTCATTTTGCTGGCTTTTATACATTGAATCCAATAAGTGCCCGTTGGCTATTTTCTTTTTTTCATTGTCTACAGTGGTCTGCAGCCTGATCTCTTTTTTAAACATGTAGAGCAAAGCAGGCTGTGCCATAAAAGTACCAATGGTGATCGCCAGCAAACTCCTGAATAAAAGTGGCAGCAGCCGGTTTTTGTTTTGCCTGCTGATGCCTTTTATCAAAGCCCGGTCAATGGTTAGGATGATGAAGCCCATAAAAATCCCCAGCGGAAATGCCAGCCAGCTATTGCCGGTAACGGTGCTAAAAAAATAAGTCCAGGCCAGGGAGGCAAATACCCAAGTGGCGAGCACAGTCATGCCCACAATTTTGTAGCGGTTCCTGTCCACTACGGCATCTGCCAGTAATTCTTTTTCTGCCGTGGACAGCCACCACAAAAATTCAGTAAACTGAGAAGGCGTGTGACCTTCCCTTTGAGCAATTGGGATATTCTTTTCCATTAAAATAAATTTAGCCGATTGGGTAAAGCTGAATCAATAGAAAAGTTGAGTGTTGAAGTGGTTGCAAAGTACACAATGCTTTTTATGATTGTTGCAATGGCCGGGTATTTTATTACTAATTACAAACACATTAACAGTTCTTTAAAATCATCCATTAAACCCCGGGTGAATAAGCACATCTATTCTCTTATCTTTGCGCCGCTATTTTGGAGCAATAAGGAACTAAACAACCATACAATGAAGAAAATTATTACAAGCCTGTTATTATTGATGATCACTGCTGCAGGGGCCATTGCCCAGCCAGGCGGTTTGGGAAAGAATGACCCGGAAGCAAAAAAAGTATTGGATGCCGTAAGTGCAAAATTTAAATCCTTCAAAGCGGTGCAGGCAAAATTTTCACTGAAAATAGAAAATGCTGCAGGCAAAGCACTGGGTAATAAAAACGGTACCGTGTACATGAAAGGCAACAAGTACCGCATCAGTGTTACCGGCCAGGAAATTTTTAGCGACGGCAGCAATGTATCTACCTACGACAAATCGAGTAATGAAGTAACGATTACTAAAATGGATCCTACAGTAAATACCATTACCCCTCAAAAAATATTTACCAATTTTTACGATAAAGATTTTTTATATAAACTCAATGGCGATAAAAAAATAGCCGGTAAAAACCTGCAGGAAATTGAGCTGACACCAACAGATAAAACCAAACCTTTTTTTAAAGTGCTGCTTTATGTTGACAAAGCATCCAGCACTATCAGCAGTACTAAATTATTTGAAAAGGCAGGTAATAAATATACTTATTCTGTTACCAGCCTCAATACAAAATCACCTGTAAGCGATGCTCAGTTTGTATTTGATGCAAGACAGTTTCCGGGTGCAGAAGTGGTTGATTTGAGGTAATCGAAAAGAAAAAAATATTTAATTGCAAAGGCGTTCTGTTTTGAACGCCTTTGTTTTTGCCGGAGCTTTTCAATCTTGTATGTTTGATAAGGTTCAATAAAAATCAATAGTCAAATATGATTCCTTTTATACTGCTGTTAGCGATTGCGGTTTCTGCTGCCTGGTTTTTTTCAGGCCAAAGTAAAAAGAAGCAAAGCACAAATGAGCCAATACATTTAAATGCTGCATTACTGGAACAGCATGTTTTATTCTACACAAAATTATCTGTGGAAGAAAAAAAGCAGTTTGAAAATACTGTGAGGGAATTTTTGGAAGAAGTAAAGATAACCGGTGTGGATACCAGTGTGGAAGAGTTGGATCAGTTGCTGGTTGCTGCTGCTGCCATTATCCCTATCTTTTATTTTAAGCAATGGAAATACCGCAACCTCCAGGAAGTACTGTTGTATTCTGATGCCATCAATATGGATTTTGAAAGCACCGGAAATGCGGAAAGGAATATTTTGGGTATGGTGGGATCGGGTGCCTATAATGGAATGATGCTGCTGTCAAAACATGCCCTGCACCAGGGTTTTGATAATACAACTGATAAAAGCAATACTGCCATTCATGAATTTGTACACCTGATCGATAAGTCGGATGGAGATACAGATGGCATCCCCAACGTGTTGCTTGATAAAAAATATGTGTTACCCTGGATCAACCTGATACATGTACAGATACAGGCAATTGCAAAAGGGAAGTCAGATATCAATCCTTATGCAACGATGAACAAAGCTGAGTTTTTAGCAGTGGCGGCAGAATATTTTTTCGAACGTCCTGCATTGCTGCAAAACAAACATCCTGAGCTGTATGCAGTGCTGAAGGAAATGTTTGATGCACCTTAGCGAAGAAATATTTATTTATCAGCCATCACTACTTCTCCCACTAAAAAAACACTGCCGCAAACAAGGATTAAATCGTTTATGCCAGCCTGTTGCTTTGCTGCAGCAATAGCAATGTTTACATCATCGTAACTTTTTCCATGCAGGCCATGTTCTTTTGCTGTTGTCTGTAAATCTGCTGCAGGCAGGGCTCTTGGTATGTGGGCATTGGTAAAATAATAAACCGCTTCTTTGGGCAACAGCGATAATACTTTGTCAACATCTTTGTCTTTCACCATGCCGGTAACGATATGTAAATGCTCAAACTGATCACTGATTACAGATAACTGCACCAGCAACTGCCGGATGCCGTCTTCATTGTGCGCCACATCCAGCACAATGGTTGGCTGCTCTGCAATCACATCCCATCTGCCATGCAGACCGGTGAGTTTTTTTGTATTGGCCAATGCAAATTTTTCTGTTTTATTGGGGATAGTAAATCCCAACTGCATCAGCAATCCTTCTGCACATAAAACGGTTCGTAAATTTTTTGTTTGGTAGATGCCATTTAGATCCAGCGTAAAATGTTCTGTGATATGATGTTCCATACTGGTGACATCGCATTGCAGTTGATAAGTGCTGGAACTGATATTTGACACGGCATATTCTTCCTGTGCAAAGTAAATGGGTGAATTAGTTTGTGCTGCTTTGTCAACAAAAATTGGTTTTGTTTCATCCAGCCATTCACCAATCACCACCGGCACGTTGGGCTTGATGATACCTGCTTTTTCATAAGCAATTTTCTCCAGTGTATCCCCCAGTATGTTCATGTGGTCGTAGCCGATATTGGTAATGATGGAAAGGAGAGGAGTAATAATATTGGTACTGTCCAGCCTGCCGCCAAGGCCGGTTTCAATCACAGCGATGTCCACTTTTTCTTTGGCAAAATAATCAAAGGCCATTGCCACTGTCAGTTCAAAAAAAGAAGGTTGTACTGTATCCGATATTTCTTTTGTACACTGCACAAATTCAATCACAAAATCTTCACTCACCATCTCACCGTTGATCTTTATCCGTTCCCTGAAATCGGTTAAGTGTGGCGAAGTGTAGAGCCCTGTTTTATACCCGGCTTGTTGCAGCATAGCTGCCAGCATGTGGCTGGTACTGCCTTTGCCATTGGTACCGGCAACATGTATGATCTTAAATTTTGTATGAGGATCATCCAGTGCTTTGCATAGGGCAATGGTATTGTGAAGGTCTTCTTTATAAGCAGCAATACCAATGCGGCTGAAGAGAGGGAGCTGTGCATACAGATAGTCGATCGTTTGCTGGTAAGTCATTGATGCAAATATAAAACGGGTGGAGCCTTTCTTTTAATTAATGCACATTAAAATTAAACTGTACCGTTACAGTTGATTCTTCCGTTGATTTATCAAACTGTACATTCTTAAGATATTGAATAATGGCATTGGCATAAGCCTGTGCACGGGTGGTTGAATTTTTACCAAAGCCTGTGAATGTACCTATGCCGGAGGGAGATACTTTTACAGTAGCATACACAGTTGCTTTTTCCAGGTCGCCGGTAAAAGAATAATATTTAATAATTTTCCTGTTGCCGAACACTTTTGGTCCGCCGCTTTTTCCTCCCGGATTATTTCCATAACTATCAGGCTTGCCCGAAGGGTCACCTGCATCTCCTTTTCCTCCTTTATTATTGCCCTGGTTTTGAAAACCATTATCCTGTGCAGCTCCATTGCCGTTTCCATTGCCCGGTCCATTGTAAGTAAATTTTGGCTTCTGTGGTTTAGGCGGTGCAGGAATTGTAACCGGTGCAGGATTATTTGTTTTTACAGGCTTGGTTGTATTTTCTTTTGGAGTAATAGTTGGTTTAGTAATTTTCTTTTCTGGCTTTGTTACTGCAGCTGCATCGGCTTCTGCATTGTCGTCTGGTTGCAGGTCTTGGGCTGGCGTGTTATCTGCTTCGGCAGTTTGCTGTTGTTGTGGTGCAGGTTCCTGTGCAGGAGCCATTTCACCTTTTATCAACGGTTGTTCTTCACCAAAACCTTCTGCATTATTGCCGAGGTTGATTTCTATCAGTTCCTGCGGTGGTGGTGGTGCAAGTGGCAGTATTTGCCAGTGAATAAAAAAGAACAAGAGCAAAAGTGTAGCACAAATAATCAACGTGTAGGTAAACGCCTTCTTATTTTTCTCTGCTTCAAAATTTGCTTCTATGATTGCCGCATTGTACATACAGTAAAGATATTTGATAAAAATTAAATGATGTAATACCATGCTAAATTACATATTGCCTTTTAAAGGTTTAACAAAATGTTGGGCAGTATTCCTCTTCTTATTTTTTTATAAAAATATCATACCCAAATCTGATGATAGTGCCGGCTATCACCAGCAGAAAAAATATCCGTATAAATTTATTGCCTTTTAAAATAGCAATCCTTGCACCAAAAAAAGAACCAATAAAATTGAAGATGGCCATTGGTATGGCAAATTGAAAAAGAATATGTCCGCTGCCTGCAAAAAAAATGATAGAGCCCATATTGGTGGCCAGGTTTACAAACTTAGCGTGGGCGCTGGCTTTTAAAAAATCAAATCCTAATGTACCAATGAAGAACAACACCAAAAAACTTCCTGCACCCGGCCCGATAAAACCATCATAAAAACCAATGATGAGTGCAAATAAAATTCCATAGAGCAATTCTTTTTTTTTGGCTAAAGATTTTGTAATGGCAGTGCCAAAATTCTTTTTGGTGTAAGTATAAATTGCTACTGCAATCAGCACACAAAATATCACCGGTTTCATAAACCTGTTGCTCACCATTGTTACAGTGTAGGAGCCTGTGGCAGCAGCCAGCAAGGCTATGATGCACATTAATCCCAGCAGCTTCCATTGCAGCGAAACTTTTTTACTGTATTGAAAAGCAGCAATGGAAGTGCCAGTAAAAGAAGGGATTTTTGTTGTGCCAAGCAAAGTGGCTACTGGATATTGCGGTAGTGTAATTAAGGTAGCAGGAGTTTGTATCAAACCTCCGCCGCCAACAATCGCATCAATGAAACCTCCGGCAAATGCGGCGATACAAAGGATGACTATTTCGGTGCTCATTATTTGCTGTAGTTTCTTTCGCCAAATAATAAGCTGCCAATGCGTACCATATTACTGCCTTCTTCAATGGCTATTTTGTAGTCGCCGCTCATGCCGATGGAGAGAGTTGAGAGTTGAGAGTTGAGAGTTGAGAGTTGGTTGTATAGTTGCTGTAGTTTTTTAAATTCACTTCTTACCAGATTCATATCATCACTAAAACTTGCCATGCCCATCAGGCCTTTAATTTTCAAATTTTCAAATTGACTAATTTTCAAATCAAATAATTCTTTCTCATCAAAACCAAACTTGGTTTCTTCTGTAGCGATGTATATCTGCAGCAGGCAATCAATTACCCGGTTATTTTTTGCAGCCTGTTTGTTTATTTCCTGCAGCAATGAAACACTGTCCACACCATGAATTAAATAAACAAATGGCGCAATGAATTTTACTTTATTGCTTTGCAGGTGCCCGATAAAATGCCAGCGTATATCTTTCGGTAATACAGCTTCTTTATCAACTAATTCCTGCACATAGTTTTCGCCAAAATCACGTTGGCCTAAGTCATAGAGTGCTTTTATATCTTCAACAGGTTTTGTTTTGCTTACGGCAACAAGCGTTACTTCGTCATTCAACTCCGCAATGATCTCTTTATATTTTTCTTTATTAATGCTCATGATTTAGTCAATAGTCCATGGTCGATAGTCCATGGTTGGTTCACCTGTTTCAAAGTTTTTATTAATTCACTTTATCCCGAAAGCTGGTAATCATTTTTATTAATATCTCATACTGGTCGTAATTTTTTTTGAAGTCTTCTTCAATAATGTAATTTTTTTTCTTTGCAATAAACAAACAACTCACAACTTCAATGCCTGAGCGTAAAGAAAAATTCAGAAACCTTTTGAATTCAGGATTTGTCTGGCCAGTAGAACCTTCTGCAATATTTAAAACTACAGAGTCGGAGGCTCTTCTTATTTGACTGCAAAGATTGAACATTTCATGTTTTGGAAAAATTTTAGCAAGCTCATCAATCTCTACTGATAAGTCCAGCGCTTTATTCCAAATGTTTAATGATTCAAACTTAAATGGCATGAGTAAAAATAAATATAAATGAGGATAATAGTCGATAGTCGATAGACCATAGACATTAGTTTAGTAGGATAAGCACTATTGCTAAAATAAAAATCCATGATAAGCAAACGCTGCCATGGACTATTGACCATTGACTATGGGCTTTTTTATTTCAATATACTCCTGCTAATAACAATCCGCTGCACTTCGCTGGTGCCTTCATAAATTTGAGTAATTTTTGCATCCCTCATCATCCGTTCTACATGGTATTCTTTTACAAAACCATAACCGCCGTGAATCTGTACCGCTTCGGTTGCAGTCCACATGGCTGTTTCGCTGGCAAATACTTTTGCCATGCTGCTGCTGAGCGTATAATCTAAATGCTGATCTTTTTCATACGCTGCTTTTAAACAAAGTAACCTGGCACATTCAATTTTTGTTGCCATGTCGGCCAGTTTAAATTGTATGGCTTGGTGATGCATAATTTCTTTGCCAAATGCTTTGCGCTGTTTGCTGTAGGCAAGCGCTCTTTCGTAAGCACCGCTGGCAATACCCAAAGCCTGTGATGCAATGCCGATACGGCCACCAGCCAATGTCTTCATGGCAAACTTAAAGCCAAAACCATCTTCGCCAATGCGGTTTTCTTTTGGCACTTTTACATCATTGAATAAAATAGTGTGGGTATCACTTCCACGAATACCGAGTTTATTTTCTTTGGCACCCACCACTACGCCGGGCCAGTTTTTTTCTACAATAAAAGCATTGATGCCGTGGCTGCCTTTGCTTACATCTGTTTGTGCAATCACCAAATATACAGATGCACTGTTGCCATTGGTGATCCAGTTTTTAGTGCCGTTCAGTAAATAGTAATCGCCTTTGTCTTCCGCAGTGGTTTGCTGTGAAGTGGCGTCACTGCCAGCTTCTGGCTCACTTAATAAAAAAGCACCGATGTGTAATTCACCGTTCTTCTTTCCCTGTGCAAGTGGAATTAAATACTTTTGTTTTTGTTCTTCATTGGCATATTCCTGCAGGCCGTAACAAACCAAACTGTTATTTACACTTACACAAACACTCACACTTGCATCTACTTTGCTGATCTCTTCCATTGCCAGCACGTAGCTGATGGTGTCCATGCCGCTGCCGCCATATTCCGGTTTTACCATCATGCCCATAAAGCCGAGATCGGCTAATTTTTCAATTTGTTCTTTTGGAAATTTTTGCAGTTCGTCTCTTTCAATTACACCGGGCAGGCATTCGTTTACTGCAAAATCACGGGCTGCTTTTTGAATCATTATGTGTTCTTCCGACAGTTGAAAATCCATTGTGCTGTGTTTTAATATTGAGCAGCAAAAATAAGGAATTGATACTAATGATTGTTAGTTTTTGGGAAGATAAATTGGGATGCCCGTGCTAAAGTAAATGTTGTGAACAAAGCTGCCAAGCGGTATGTGGCACAAGGGAGTGACACAACAATGTAGAATAAAGAAATCTGGCTGGTGTCAAAAATATTTGTTTTAAAACCAGTTATATTTGTTTTAGCCTGATAAAAAATAACCACCAGTTTTATACAATGAAAAAACATTTAGCATTAGCCGTGTCAATTCTTTTTTGCCTGTCGGCCAATGCACAAAATATTAAGGATGCCGACATTGAGTATGTGAATGTGAAATTGCCGCTGCTGCCTTTGCCTGCCAGCATAAAAAATTACCAGTCTGCAATTATACCTGCGTATGAAGAAAAAAATAAACTGCTTTTAGCCGAGTATGAAAAAAATAAAATGATTGCACAGGATGTATACGATAAGGCAATGGCTGAATATCCTGCGCTGGTAAAAGCAGCGGAAGATAAATATGCAAAGGAGCTGGAAGTGTATAACAAGAAAAGCCTCGGTACCAAAATAGTAGAGAGAAATCTGTTGGGAGAAAATAATAAACCGGTAAAAAATATTCCATCGAAGCCTTACCTTGGATATGTGGAAAAGCCAGTGCTGCAAAGGTCTTACGATTATCCTGTGCTGGCCAGCACTTATATCCACCTGGATAATTTTGAAAATAATCCTGCCAATGCCGTGAAAATAAATGTTACCCTGTACGGTTACGACTTTACACAGCCAAGGGTATTGAGTACACAAAAAAATATGCTGAGTATCAGTGGTGGCAGTACTTCTACTTACAATGCCAATTATTATTATGTTGAATATTCTTGCCGACAGCCGATGTCGGTAAAAGTGATTGCGCCGGATGGTAAAGAATTGCTGAGTGTAACGCCGCAACCTTTGAATGTTTACAAAACTTATAAATCGGGTGAAACAGAAAAGATGCCGCAGGTAAATAATGAATCACTTGTAAGAACTACTGAGGAAAAATTGCTGCAGGAAAACCTTCAGTACATTAATAAGCTGGTGAATGAAAAATTTGGTTTTTTCAGGGAAACAAGAAAATCAGTTTTGTATTTTGTGAAATCCAAGAGTGATGAATACACTGATTTGCTGACGGCTTTTAATGAGGCTTCTTCCGGGCTTCGTGTGCTGGCAGATGACAGTGCCACTGCCAAGCCGCAGCTTACTCATGCCATCGACACCTGGAACAATGCACTGAAAGAATCGGATCTTGCTAACAAAAAAGCAAGAATTGATAAAGACCTTACGATTGTTATTATTTTTAATTTGCTGGAAGTAAATTTGGCCACCAGGAATTATACTGCCGGTATGCAGCTGATACAGCAATTGAACAGCATCTCTATTTCTAACAAAGAAAGAAGTATTAAAACAAAATATGAAATGGATTTTGCAGACTTAAAAAAACGTTTAGCTATCAATTAATTTTATGTGTATGAAAAAAAATATTTTAACTCTTGTTGCTGTTTTTTTTGTGCTGCAGTTGTCAGCACAGTTTACCGTGTCTGAAACAAATGCGGTGGATTATCCTTTGGTAAAGAAGCCCACCAGCCAGTATTTTCATTTTACTGATAAGGATTATTTTTTATTGACTTATCCTGATGTGGTGAACCCCGGCTACAATCTTTTTGTGGTGGACAATGCAGGCCAGTTGAAAGACAAATCAGAAATAGAATATGATAAAGGTGTTTTTAATAATTCAAAAATTATTCACTCTTTTCATCAGCTGGGCAACAGGATGATTGCAGTGCTTGAGTGCCGCAATAAATCGGAAGGAAAGAACAGGCTGGTGGTAAGAACACTTTCCGGCGATGGCAATTTAAAAGCGGATGATAAAGAAATAGGCAGTATGGATTATGAAAAGATGATGAACCCCGGCGACTGGTTTGTGTACAGTACCGCAGACAGGCAGCACATGGCAATTATTTCCATTAACCCAACAGAAAAGGAGCAGCCGTTAAAAGGTAAATATTATTTTCTGGATGCTTCTTTAGCGGTATTATTTTCCGGTGATTTTACCATTGGCTCTGAAAAGAAAAAAAGGTACAGTTTTAAAATGCTGGCTTCTGATAAAGGTGATTTTTATTTGATAAACAATGAATTTGATCAGTCGTACCTGTATCCGGTGGTGTACAGAAAACCTGCTGCTGATAAGGCTTTTAGTGAATTTGCTGTAATGCTTCCCGATCCAAATAAAAATATTGGTTATGCTGCTGCCATTGCTCCTGATGGCAACCTGGTGCTGGGTGGTTACTTCCGGGAAAAGAAATTTATGACCGTAGGGGGAGTGCCTGCAAAAGGTGTTTGGTTTTACAATACAGAAAAGCCTGCTGCTATCAGTACACAATTATTTGATAAGTCTATCACTGATATGGTGCCAAGAGGAATTGTATTTAATGGCAACATGCTTTTTCTTACCGGTGAACAAATGCTGGAAGAAAGAGAAGCAAGGACGGCTGCCACTATGAGTGCCTCATTCGATGATAATTACAATTATAAGTTTGGAAATATTGTTGTTACCGGTTACGATGCAGCCAGTGATACTAAGTTCGACCTGCAACTGCCACGGGCATTTACGGCAAGAAATATTATTGCTGATATTGAGCCTGCTTATGCAGTGGTGAATGGCAAGTTTACATTGATCTATAATGATGCATTATCTAAATATAAATCCGGTGCATCTTCTTATTACAAAGTGCCAGTATCGGTTACTGTTACCAACGAAGGATTGATGGAGCAGCCAGCAAATTATGCAAAAGAACTTCCGCAGGGGAGCTACATTTTGCTGCCATTTTATTTTGGCGCCACAGCAAATAAATTATCCATCCTGTCCAGTAACGGGGCGGAAGTAAAGATGATTAACTTTAAATAAGCCATTAACTTTTGGTTGACATTAGAAAATAAACCAGTTGTTTTTTTGAAGGTCAGAGAAATACTTTTATCTGCCTGCAAATTTTAGCAACGGCAAATAAAAACCAATTGAGAATAAAATGCAGCATGTATGTCAACGAATAAATCCTCTCATATATTAAACACATCGTCAAACCTGCTGGGCTTTTGTTTGGTGGTGCTGACCTCTATTAAAATATCCAAATTTGCACAGGCTACCATCATTGATGAGATTACAGGGGTGACAGCTATTTTTTTAGTGGTGAGTTGCATTTTATCTTTCCTCTCCATCAGGTCAGAAAATGAAAAGAGGGCTAACAAATTAGAGAGAATAGCAGATATAATTTTTATAATCGGCTTAAGCTGTATTGCGCTAACGGTTATTTTGGTGTCGTTTGATTTGTTTTCATAATCATACTTGACCGGAGCAAAAAAATAAGTAACATTACATCTTAAAATGCTTGTTTATGATTTCTATAGTAATGAATAAATCATCTTTACTTTTATCACTTATTTTATTTGGGCTTGTTTCAAATGCACAAAAACATACATCTTTTTTTGTTGAAGCAAAAGGAGGATTGTCATTTCCGGTTGGAGGATTTGCCAATAAAAATTTTACCGGAGCTTTTCTTACTAATGCGGACGGGTTGGCTAAAACTGGCCTTGCAGCAGGTGCCACTGGCGGCTACCAGTTTAAAAAATCAATCGCTGCAATTCTTTCATTTGCTTACAGCCATAATAAACAGGATGAAAATTCATTTGATACTTACCTTAAAAATTCATTGGGCAGTAATACAACTACCAATATAAATACCAATGCATGGAATATTTTTAAAATAATGGTTGGCGGACAATTTAATACCTCTTTTGACGCTGCATCCAAACTTTCTTTCAGGGGGAGTTTGCAGGGAGGTGTTTGCAAAACAACTATTCCAGAGTATAATTATGGTTATTCAATAGGATCGGGGATTAATCAGCGGGTTGGTAGTGCATCATTTAGCAAAATCAATTTGCGCTGGGCTTTTTGTTATAATGTAAGTGCAGGGATAAAATATAAACTGAAACAAAAACTTTATTTGCTCTCTGAATGCAGCTACTTTAACAGCACACCTGTGTATAAATTCTCATATTCGCAGGTAATATACAACAATGGTAATATCAGTACAAATGTTATTAATGTAGAAAAAAAAGTAAGCCTTTCTTCTATATTGATACAGGCTGGAGTTGGGTTTGAATTATAAGGCAGAACGCATCACTCACTCACCAACAGGTAATAATTTTTTTTACCTTTTTGTATCAGCAAATATTTTTCGTTCAGCAAGTTTTCACTTTTCACTAAATGCTCAACAGTTGTTACTTTTACTTTATTGATACTAACGCCGCCGCCCTGCACCATTTCCCTTGCCTGGCCTTTACTGGGGAAAATCTTTGTATCAACTAAAAAACTCACTATATCGATGCCTTCATCCAATGTTGTTTTAGCAATATTTACTGTAGGCACAGCATCCAGTACCTGCAGCAATTGTTCTTCGTTCAGCTGTTGTAAAATTTCTGCAGTATCATTATTAAATAAAATATCAGAAGCCTTTACTGCAAATTCATAATCGGCCCGGCTGTGTACAAGGCAGGTAACTTCTTCTGCTAATTTTTTCTGCAACAGGCGCTGGTGTTCATTTCCTTTGTGAGCTTCCAGCAAGGTATCAATTTCATTTTTTTGTAAAAACGTAAATATCTTGATGTACTTTTCTGCATCTGCATCTGCAGCATTTAACCAAAACTGGTAAAACTGGTAAGGAGAAGTTTTGTCAGCATCCAGCCATACATTTCCTTTTTCACTTTTGCCAAACTTGCCACCATCTGCTTTGGTAATTAATGGACAGGTAAAAGCAAAACCTTCTCCACCACTTTTTCTTCTTATCAGTTCGGTGCCGGTTACAATATTGCCCCATTGGTCGCTGCCGCCCATTTGCAGTTTGCAGTTTTTGTTTTTATGCAGGTAATAAAAATCGTAGCCCTGTACCAGCTGGTAAGTAAATTCAGTAAAGCTCATTCCATTGTCACCTTCCAGCCTTTTCTTTACACTGTCTTTACTCATCATGTAGTTTACAGTAATATGCTTGCCTACATCACGGATAAAATTTAAGAAAGTAAAATTTTTGAACCAGTCGTAATTGTTGGCCATTTCAGCCGCATTGGCTTCGCCGCTTTTAAAGTCCAAAAATTTTTCCAATTGTTTTTTTACGCAGGCTATATTATGGTTCAATGTTTCTTCGCTCAGTAAATTTCTTTCTTCACTTTTGCCGCTGGGGTCGCCTACCATGCCCGTGGCGCCGCCTACAAGGGCAATGGGTTTATGCCCACATTTTTGAAGATGGATTAAAAGTATGATGGGAACCAGGTTGCCAATATGCAGGCTGTCGGCAGTAGGATCAAAACCAATATAGCCAGTGGTCATCTCTTTATTCAGTTGTTCTTCTGTGCCGGGCATTATGTCCTGCACCATTCCCCGCCATTGCAGCTCTGCTATTAAATTTGTCATACCGTTATTTAAAATATTGAAGCGTAGTTTTTGCAAATGTGCTTACAAAAATTGAGAAATGGCGATTGGTATCCACAAATAATTTAATCGTTTTTTTACAAAAGAATCAACCTGGTTAATAAATACAACGTACTTAAAAGAAAAAAACATGCAGCCTTTTCATTTTACGACGGGTCTTTATATTCAACCAACCATTTTTTATGAAAAACTGTTCAAACCTTTTTAAACCCAATACCGTTAAATTTGTAATCTTTGTCCAGCCTTCCAGATAATGGAAACTTGGCACAATTTACTTTGTAAAAAAGCGTTTTACGGGTTATTATTATCCAATTCCAATTACAAATCAACCAGAGAAAACAAAATATGAATCATAAACTTGCTGCTTTTCTATTGGGCATACTGCTTGTTCCTGCAGCCGTTTCGGCCCAATTCAGAAAATATTCCAACGAATTTTTAAACATCGGCGCAGGCGCCCGTGGCCTTGCAATGGGCAGTGCACAGGTAGCATCGGTAGATGATGGCACTTCAGGTTACTGGAACCCGGCCGGGCTTTCAGGAGTAAAAGACCACCCGTCCATCAACATCATGCATGCGGAATATTTTGCCGGCATAGGCAAGTTTGATTATGCCGCTGTTGCTGTGCCGGTTCAGGATAACAGGCGTACACTTGGTATTTCTTTATTAAGGTTTGCCGTGGATGATATTCCCAATACCTTGTTTTTAGTAGCTCCCGATGGAAGTATCAATTTCGATAATATTCAAACTTTTTCTTCGGCTGATTATGCTTTGTTATTGTCTTTTGCACAGACTCTAAAAGAAACAGAAGATCAACGCTGGAGCTTTGGTGTAAATGCTAAAGTGATTCGCCGGGTGGTGGGGAAATTCGCCAGTGCCTGGGGATTTGGTATTGATGCCGGACTGCAAATGCACAGCAACAACTGGCGTTTTGGAATAGTTGCCAGAGATATTACCACCACTTTCAATGCCTGGTCTTTTAAGTTTACCGACAAAGAAAAAGAAGCACTGTACCTTACAAAAAATGATATTCCTGTAAAGTCAACAGAGCTTACAGCTCCCCGTTTGGTAATTGGCGGAGGTTACAATTTTGATATCAGCAATTCAGTAAAACTGTTGGCAGAGGCTAACCTGAACCTCACTTTTGACGGAAAAAGAAATACCATATTAAGCAGCAGTGCAGTAAGTGCCGACCCAAGTATTGGCCTGGAAGCCAACATCAGTGATGTGTTTTATGTAAGGGCAGGAGTTACCAATTTTCAAAAAGCATTGGCAGATGGTGACACCTTAAACCAAAAGAAAGTATGGATATACCAGCCAAGTCTTGGAGCAGGTGTAAAAATAAAAAACGTAACACTTGACTATGCTTATTCAAACCTGGCAAACCAGAGTAACCCATTATACACACATGTATTTTCATTAAGGTTCAACCTGGCTAAAAAAGAAAACTAATATTATAACAGCTCAATCATATCATCTAATGAGAAAAATAATTATCGCCCTTTTTATACTCGCCGGTACTGTTGCAAAAGCACAGCTTAATAACAGCTGGATTGATTACAACAAAACCTATTACAAATTCAAAGTATCCAAAAATGGGTTGCAGCACATCAACCAGTCACTCCTTTCTTCATTGGGGTTAAGCAATACACCTGCAGAATATTTTCAGTTGTGGCGCAATGGCGAGCAGGTAAGATTGTACACTTCTGTTCCTTCGGGGCCTTTTAGCAACAATGATTACATTGAATTTTTGGGTAAAAGGAATGATGGCGTTCCGGATAAACAGTTGTATATAAAACCTGGCTACCAATTGTGCGACAGTTTTAGTTTGCATACTGATACAGCCGCTTATTTTCTTACGGTCAATCCTTTTCCGGGCAATCTCCGGTATGAGAATACTACTAATGATGTAGCCGGTAATACATTGCCGGCAGATAATTATTTCTTTCGTACCATGGCTTCGGCCTATCGCAACCAGTACAACCGTGGCTATGCAGTGCAGGTGGGGGAGTATGTATATTCTTCTTCTTATGATGTAGGCGAAGGCTGGGCAAGTTATGATATTGCTCCCGGGCCTGGTCTTGATTTGTTCAAACTATTCGAAAATATGAATGTGTACACAGCCGGCCCTGCAAACAGTGTATCCTTTTATATTGCCGCAGTGGGTAATGCACTTAACACAAGAAACCTGAGGGTGAAATTTTTTGACAACGTTATTTTAAATACCCCCATGAATTATTTTGATACTGTAAAAAGGCAGATCGATAATTTACCACTAACGCTTTTGCAAAGCCCCAGTTACCTGCAGGTAGCCATGAACGGGACTTCCGGTAATATTAATGACAGGGTGGTGGTATCTACGCTGGCCGTTACCTTTCCTGCAAAATTTAATTTTAACGGGCAGAAAAATTTTTACTTCGAATTAAAACCATCTACAGCAGGCAATTTTTTGGTGATCGATAATTTTAATTATGGTACTACAGCACCAGCACTGTACAGTGAAAATGATGGTAAAAAATATACCGGTGATATTTCAGAAGCAGGGAAAGTAAAATTTGCCCTGCCAGCTTCTACTGATGCTGTACGCAGGTTTACGCTGGTAAATGAGGAGGTGGATAATTTTGCATCTGTTACCAATGCCACCAGCCGAACTTTTGTTAACTACAACCAGCCTGCTAACCAAGGAAATTATTTAATCATCAGCAATCCTGCATTATACAATGATGGCAATGGAAATAATTATGTAGATCAGTACAGGCAATACAGGTCTTCTGCAGCAGGAGGAGGCTATAATACTAAAGTAATTTCGATAGAAGAACTAACGGATCAGTTTGCTTTTGGTATCCGTCAGCATCCATCAGCAATCAGGGATTTTATTCGTTTTGCTTTCCAGCAGTTTAGCCCCAAACCATCCTATGTTTTTATGATAGGCAGGGGAGTTACGTCTATTGAATACAAACAAAATGAAAGCAACCCTTTGGTAAATCTACTGGATATGGTACCTACTTTTGGATGGCCGGCATCGGATGTTTTATTGAGTTGTGAACCTGGTACCAATGTACCGTTGATACCTATCGGCAGGTTGTCTGCTATCAATGGTACAGAAATTAAACATTACCTGGATAAAGTGATAGAATATGAGCAGGTGCAGGCGAGCCTCAGTTGCAATATTTCCGACAAGGCATGGATGAAAAGTGTAATTCACGTAGTAGGTGGTGCCGATAGCCTGGAGGACGCACAGTTTGAAGGCTACATGAATAATTATAAACAGATTATTGAAGACAGCCTTTTTGGTGCACGGGTAGAAACATTTAAGAAAACATCTGCCTCTGCGGTAGAGCAGGCAAATGGAGAACGCATCCAGCAACTGATTAATGAGGGGGTAAGCTTGATTGGTTATTTTGGACATTCTTCCGCCAACACATTAGCATTTAACCTGACCACCCCAGAGTTGTTTAACAATCAGGGTAAGTATCCATTCTTTAATATTAGTGGATGCAGTGCCGGTAACTTTTTTACATTCGATCCATTAAGGGCCAATGGCATCATGTCTATTTCGGAAAAATATGTACTGGCAGAAAAAAGGGGCAGTATCGGATTTTTAGCTTCTACGCATCTTGGCATTCCACCGTTTTTAAATTTTTACAATAATCAATTATATCATGCGGTATCCAAAGATTTGTATGGCAACAGCATTGGCAACCAGATAAAAAAAGTATTGCAGGATTTGGGCAGCAATCCTTCATCTCTTGACTTTTATACCAGGATACACCTCGAAGAATTGAACCTTCATGGCGACCCGGCTATAAAGTTAAATTCTTTCACCCAGCCGGATTATGTTATTGAAGAGCCCCTTGTAAAAATCAGTCCTGCACAGCCAACAGTAGCGGATAACAGTTTTTCATTAAGTGTAAAACTGATGAATATAGGAAGGGCCACCAAAGATTCCATAAGGGTAACCATCACCAGGAGATTGCCGAATGATTCTATCCAGGTTATTTATAACCAGTTGGTGCCAGCCCCGGTAAATGCAGATTCAATGATTTTAACAGTACCTATCAATCCCACTACTGATAAAGGTTTGAATAAACTCAGCATTATTTTAGATGCCGACAACAGGGTAAATGAATCATGCGAAACCAATAATTCAATCAACAGGGATTTTTATATTTTAGAAGATGAAGTACGTCCGGTATCACCGTATAATTTTTCCATCGTTACACAGCAAAATATTACTTACACAGCATCGACTGCCAATCCACTGGCAGGCCAACGGCAATACCTGATGGAGATTGATACTACAGAATTATTCAATTCTCCTTTTAAAAAGCAATACAATACTGCCGGTGCAGGAGGTGTGATACAATTTGTTCCTAACAACATTACATTTACTGACAGTACCGTTTATTACTGGAGAACTTCCATGGTGCCTTTGAACAATGCACCGCAGGTATGGAACAGTTATTCTTTTATTTATCTTGCCAACAGCAGTACCGGTTTTAATCAATCGCATTATTATCAGCATACAAAAAGTACTTACGGCAATACCATTGGATTGGATAATGACGGCGTGTTCCGTTTTAAACAAACCACCCGTAACCTGCAGATAAAAACAGGGCTGTATCCTGCTATTTTATATGACAGGATCAGTGTGATACTAGATTTTGACCAATTTGAACAATATGGTTGTAAATATGGTTCCCTGCAGTTTTTGGTGTACGATACCATTACCTTTCAGCCATGGGTTAATTACAACGTAACGCCGACCAATGGACGATTTGGAAGCTGGAAAGTATGTGGCTCTCCAAGGAAAATTTTTGAATTTCCTTATGGTGATCCTTTGTACAGAAAAAGGGCAATGGACTTTTTAGACAGTATCCCTGATGGTATGTATGTATCCATTACCAACCTGGGATGGACATCTAATAATTCCTTTATCAATAACTGGAAGGCAGACACTGCTACCCTGGGTTCTGGTAAATCTTTGTATCACAAATTACAATCAATTGGTTTCACAAAGATTGACAGTTTTACCCGGAACCTTGCCTTTATATATTTCTACCGTAAAAATAATAGTACCTATACCCCACGTCAAATTGTGGCAACTACTGCTAATGATCAACTGGAAGGTAATTTTCCGGTTATTTCAAAATATAAATCCGGCATAATAGAATCGCCTGCTTTTGGGCCTGCAAAAAAATGGACCTCACTGCACTGGCGGGGAAAATCAATAGATGTTTTGCCGGGAGATTCTGCTAATATACAGGTGTATGGTATCAATACAAGCGGCACCCAGAGTTTACTGGCTACTGTAAGGCCGGCTACTGATACTTCACTGGCATTTATCAGTGCTGTTACTTATCCTTATTTAAAACTGAAAATGCAAAATACAGATAATGTAAATGCCACCCCGGTACAATTAAAATATTGGAGGATCAATGCAGATTATATACCTGAAGGCGCAGTAGCTCCTAATCTTTTATTTAAAATGAAAGACACGGTGGAGCAGGGAGAAAAAATTGATTTTGCACTGGCATTTAAAAATATCAGCCCGGTGGCTTTTGACAGTTTAAAAATTAAGTTTGTTATTACCGACCGCAACAATGTGCCACACATCATTGCACTGCCAAAAAAGAAACCGTTGTTATCTGGCGACACGCTGGTAGTAAGTTATACAATTGATACCAGGAATTATCCCGGCCTCAATACATTGTATGTAATGGTGAATCCTGATAATGATCAGCCCGAACAATACCTATACAATAATTTTATTTACAAAGATTTCTTTGTGAATGAAGATAAAACCAATCCATTGCTGGATGTAAGTTTTGACGGGGTACATATTTTGAACAGGGATATTGTGGCATCCAAACCGCATATCCTCATCAAGTTAAAAGACGAAAACCGTTTTATTGCTTTATCGGATACTGCCTTATTAAAAGTAAGCGTCCGTTATCCTAATTCTAATGGCAGCTTACGCAGGTTTTATTTTGGAGATTCATTAAGGTTTACACCAGCTACATTAACTGGCGGTGATAATACAGCTACCATTGATTTTACTCCTTACTTTCCTGAAGACAGTAAAGATGAACCGTATGAACTGATCGTTTCAGACGGCAGGGATGAAGTGGGTAACAAGGCGGGCAATCTTGATTACAGGGTAACATTCAACGTTATCAATACACCGATGATCAGCAACATGCTGAACTATCCTAACCCGTTCACAACTTCTACTGCATTTGTGTTTACCATCACGGGTAGTGAAGTGCCGCAAAATATCAGGATACAAATCTTAACCATTACAGGAAAGGTAGTGAGGGAAATAACAAAAGCCGAATTGGGCGATCTGCATATTGGCCGCAACATTACCGACTTTAAATGGGATGGTACAGATCACTATGGATCCAAACTGGCGAATGGTGTTTACCTCTACAGGGTAATAACAAATATGAATGGGAAGTCGCTTGATAAATACAAAGCTGAAGGCGATAACACAGATAAATTCTTTAAAGCTGGTTATGGAAAAATGTATTTGATGCGGTAATCATAATTAGTGAAAATAAAAAAGGGATGCTCAATAAAGCATCCCTTTTTTATTTCTTCATCACCCCTGGTTGCTTAATCAATTCAATTTTTTCAGGCTGACTTCATTGCAAGAAATCTTGATTCGATATATTTGTAACTGATATGCGAAACAAGAATGGTTATCATCAGTGCAATAAAGCTTTGCTGAAGATTTTGCCATACTGAAGCATGTGTTGCAGGGTCAAAAAAATGCAACTGGGTTTGCAGTAATACTTTTATTATTGCATGGTATAAATAGAGGCCATAAGATATTTTCCCCAGGTAATTTATAATACTCAAATTGCCGGCATTAAAAAGACGGTTTTCATTAAAACTCTGATCATAAATAATAAGTCCGTAACAGGAGCTTTTAATAATATTGAGCAGTATAAAGTCTTTGGTGAAAAGGTAGCAGAGCGGTAATATAAAATAAGCCGAAGCAAAGACAATTCTTTTTATGCCGCTTGGCAAAACAAAATTCTTTTTTTGTATGAAAAAAAAAGCCGCCCATGCACCGGTGCAAAAATTTTGCAGGATAAACAAACTGTGTATGGGGAGTTTGCCTGATGTCTTGGGGTGAGTACTCACATAATAGTAACTGAAAACAATACTTAGTAAAAAAAGTAATAAAATTACAATCCCAATTATTTTTTTTGAAATTATTTTCATGATAATCCCCCACACAATATAAAATTGTTCTTCAACAGATATTGACCAGAGTATAGTCAGTGCGAAAGTAAAAAAACCTCCGTTTTCTAAAATATAAAAATTTACATAAAAAAATATAAAAGGAAAAAGGGGAGGCAGGGTTGGCCCATCAGCATGCAATAAAAAAGCAGTAAAGGGCAATAAGGCAAAACAAATAATGATGATGATATAATAAGCAGGCCAAATTCTCAGTATACGGTTTTTATAAAAGTTTAATAAACGGATACTGCCGGTTTTTTCTCTTTCTTTCAATAACCGGTATGTTATTAAAAAGCTGGAAAGAGAAAAAAAGAATGGCACTCCAAGATAATTCATGAGCACAACATTCCGCAATACTTCGGTGAAACTGTTATCTGTACCGGGAAGCAACAGGGTGTGAGATAAAAAAACACTGAAAAAAGAAAAAAATCTCAGTGCATCCAGGTTTTTAAAATAAGAAGGGGGTGTGATCAATAGATTAGTATGGCTTATACTTTTGGAGTTGATCATGCTGTCGTAATTGTATTATCCTGTTTCTATTGAGACGTAAATATGGCATAATTTTTTAAAAGAATAAATAAGTAATGCTCTGCTCAATGACTTTTATGGTGCTGATAAAAAAATCATAACTTAGTCTTTTAATATAAAGTACAAAATGCAATTCTTTTTGTTATACATAGATCCTGGCTCGGGCAGCATGATTATTCAAATGCTGATAGGGGTGGCAGTGGCTGCCGGTGTTTTCTTCAGAAAAATTAAATTCTTCTTTTTACACCTGTTTAATAAAAAAGAAAAATCATCTGCCATTGAAAAGGAGAACTGATCATTACGCATCCTTTAAAGATCCGGCGGCTAAAGTTTTCTTTATTGAAGAAGACAGTAAATACATTTACCGGGAGTTGAGCACTCCCTATCTTTCTCATTACCATCATTTCAAATCATCGGGGCTGGCAAATGAATTGATCAATAAAAACTGGCTAATACCTTTTGAAGAAATTGCAGGAGAGAATGATACAACTGTTTTAAAAGCCAGGAAAATAAATTTTGTTTCTTATCCTTACGAGTGGACGTTCAATCAATGGAAAGACGCGGCATTGCTTACTTTAAAAATACAGTACCAGGCATTGAAGTATGGAATGGTATTGAAAGATGCAACGCCTTTTAATGTGGTATTTGATGGGAGCAAACCTTTTTTTATTGACCTGTCTTCCTTCGAGATTTATAAAGAAGGACAACCCTGGCTGGCCTTCAAACAATTCAGTGAAAATTTTTATATCCCCATCCTGCTGCTGAAATATTTTGATGCTACCGCCAACGAAATTTATCTGAATAATATAAATGGAATTTCTGTAGCTAAGGGCCTTTCTTTATTACCTGTAAAAGCATATTTTAATTTTAATACCCTTTTCTTTTTGGCATTGCCCGGAAGGATACGCAAACAGCTGGATGGTAAGCAGACAGAAAATTCTTCGGGCAGCATTACTTTAAAAAACTCAATGCAGTTTGCACAGCAATTATTTTCCAATATTGATAAACTCAGGCAAAAAAAACTGCAGACAAAATGGAATGATTATTACGACAAAAATATTGAAGCCGTTTACCTGCAGGAAAAAGAGCTGGTAATAAAAAAATGGATTGGAGCAAACTATCAAGATAAAACATTGATTGATTTTGGATGCAACACTGGTAATTTTTCAAAACTGCTGGCTGCGGATGTAAAGGCTGTGATTGCATTTGATGAAGATGTGCGGTCGGTGGATGAACTGTATGTTGAGTGCAAAGAAAATAAAATCAATAATATTTCCTGCTTTACTGCTAATCTTAGTCAGCCAACGCCTGCAGTTGGATGGAACAATATGGAAAGGCAGTCCTTACTGGAAAGAATGAAAGGGGATATTGGTTTGGCATTGGCATTGATACATCATCTTGCTTTCACTAACCATATTCAATTTGATATGATGGCCAGTTTTTTTGCAGGCGCATGTAACGAATTGTTCATTGAATTTGTTCCGAAAGAAGATGCAAAAGTTCAACTGCTATTAGCAGGCCGGGAAGATATTTTAGACTGGTACAGCTACGGTAATTTTGTTGATTCATTCAAAGAAAAATTTAGCCTAAATAAAGAGTACCGGTTTTCAAATAACAGAGTCCTGCTGCACTTCATGCTTAATAAAAATGAACAATAAACAACTTCTAATTATACCATTGCTGATAGTTGTGTATTATTTTATTCATTACACGGCAGATCTTTATTATTTTATTGACTTCTGGAAAAGCTTCTTTCAATTTATTAAATACCTTATCATTACCGGGCTGTTATTTTTTGCCGGGTACAAGCTATTTAAAAACAAAGAACATTTTACATTGTCGTTTTCAACAACGCTCTTTATTTTTTTATTTTTTGGTTCTTTGATAGATACAGCCGTATCTATTGGATTGCTTCAGCAGCCAGCAGGGGTGGGCATTGCAATGATATGTTGCTTTGCAATAGTATGCATAGTGATTGCATTTATTTGCTTTCGGTTAAGTCAGGGCATGATTAAAAAATTGCTACGTTTTTGGCTTATCTATTGTGTAGTATTGATTGTGTATGACAGCGGTACTTTCATGTTGTCAACAAAAAAGGAAGAAAAATATTTAACAGCAGTAAAAGAAACCAACAGTTTTATACCTTCAGAAAAGCCAGCCGTATTTTTTTTGTTGTTTGATATGTACCCATCTGATACAGTACTTAAAAAATACCTCGGTTACGACAATGCTGCATTGGGTTCTTTTTTAAAAGAGAAGGAGTTTTTTGTTACGGGCAATGCACATACTTTATACAGCGAAACCTATTATTCACTTTCATCTACACTCGGCCTGCAGCCGCTAGCTTATTTTAGTGACAGTACTTTAGATGATTACAAGAAAAAATTAATTGCGCTAAAAAACGTTGAATATGCCAGTGTACCTGATATATTTAAAAGTTCTGGCTACCTGCTCAGGAATTATTCTGTTTTTAATTTGCAGGGGCAGCAATCGCCCCTGCAATTTAATTTGAATTATCACCTGGATAATGCCCTTACTTCCACTACATTTTTCAACAGGTGGTATGAAACATTTGAACCGGATTTTTTTTTAGCAGGCAGAGGTGTTGATCTTGGTTTTATAAAAAAATCATGGAGCAGCAATGTGAAAAATGATCTTTCTTTTCTTAATAGCAACTTCTACCGGTTACTGGATAGCTTCCCTAATCTTAATGAGCCTTCCTTCAACTATTTTCATTTTATGATGCCACACCCACCAATCATTTACGACAGCAGTGGACATGAACTTCCTGTTAAAGATATGTATGCTTACGGCGGCTTTGACAAAGCAAATAAAAACTTTACTGGGTACATTAAATATGCTAACCTGGAGATAAAAAAAATGGTGAATAAGATATTTGAAAAGGCAGGAAAAAATGTAATCATCATCATACAGGGAGACCATGGCTACCGGGAATTTAGTAACCGTTTTCCTGATGCGGTGAGATATGGCACTTTAAACGCTGCTTATCTCCCTGCCAAAAACTATGCTGGGTTTAATGACTCGATGACTGTTATAAATACTTTTAAACAGGTTTTAAAAAATCAGTTTAGTTATAACCCAACCCTGGAATAATGACAGTAAATCACCGGGCAATTTTATTGAACAGTACATCCGCTGCTGAACCATATTTATAAAAAATTCCCCTTCTCAAAGGCATTTACCGCAACCATTATTATATAATTACCGTCTTTGTCTTGATTGAATTATTGATATATTAAAAAATAATTAACCATACTAAATACATAAAGTAAAAAAAATCGTAAATAAAAGCAGAAAGAGGGGATAAACACAGGAATAATTAAAACAGACAGTGTAAATTTATTGCTTTTTTGAAAAGCTGAAACACTTACTTTTGCAGATTAAAATAAACTCAGAATTGCAGACGTTATTACTATATGAATAGGATCCGTTTTTGTATGCAGCAGTTATGAAATGAAATGAACTATGAAATGGATTAATTATTTTCTTCTTTATATACTGGTGCCTGCCATCATCATTCCTTTGTTTGTATTGAAAACAGACAGGTGGTTTGCATTGTTTGGGATACTATTCTATTTCACAGGACTGTTGATTTCAAAATTCAGGCAATGGATATTTTTACCGATACCATTGCTTTTCTGTTTTTGGTACTGGTACACTTATGGGGTTTCATTAACTGATTATGTTACTATTTATTTTGCCTGTTTAGTATGTGGGGTAGCTTTTTTTGAAATAAAAATATATTTATACAGGTTTGTAAATAAAGTATTGCCGGAGCAACTGCACAATCTTGACTACGATTCAAAAATAGAGGAACTGAACCGGCAGATAGAGAAATATAAAAAAGAACATCCCGGCCAAAAAGTAACCCAGGACGTTGTAGAAAAACTCAGGACAGAAATCTTCTTCCAATAATTCTCCAAGTACTTTTTAGTCCGGATTAAACAACAAATTATTACCGTTTAATAATCATTGTTGCCGGCATTTTTTGCTGGCTTTTTGTTTTTATCATCTGGTTTTGCAAGCGGCAGGGTGCCGGCTGGCTTCATATCTTTCTTGTCTGCCGGTTTTGCAGGCAGTTCAGTTTTTGGTTTTGTTTTTATACCAGTATCTTTTTTAGGCTTTTCAATTTCACTTTCAATAGGAACTATGTCTCCAGCAGGATTATTCTTTAGTGGTTCTTCAATAAAATCACCTGCACCGCCATTGCCCTGGTCCTCATACTTACTGGTGTCGCCTTTATTTACAATATTCATAAATGCTTCTGCCGAAATTGGGTCTTTGGCATAAGCGGCAGGTTCTTCAAATTTCAGCAGGTTTCCAAACGGCAATGATTTATCAGCATATACCTTATTCATAAAAAATCCCCACTTGGGCAATGCCATTTCATTACCGCCGGATGTACCGGAATAGATCCTGATAAAAGGATCATCGCAACCAACCCAGGTACCTGCAATCAATTCTGGTGTATAACCGATAAACCAGCCATCAGTATTGTCATCAGTAGTTCCTGTTTTCCCAGCTTTTTGTACCGGAATATTGTAGCCATTCAATGATTTACCAGTTCCAATTTCTACTACACCTTCCATTAATTTCACCATCGTAAATGCGTCCTGTTCATTGATCACCTGTTTTGTTTCGGTGATAAACTCCTCTAATAAATTACCATTTTTATCTTCTATCCGGTTAATGAAAAGCGGCTCACTATTAAATCCCTTGTTGGGAAACATGCTGTAGGCCTGCAGCATCTGCAGCATCGGTATTTCTGCAGCACCCAATGCAATAGATGTATAAGGAGGAAGCTTTGCTTTGATGCCCACACTTTTTGCAAATTCTATTACACGGTTTACCCCAACCAAATTTGTCAATCTTACAGAAGCAGTATTTTTTGAAAAAGCCAGGCAGTTGGCCAATGTGCCGCCACCGCCACGGAAAGTTTTCATTTCGTTGCCATATTTCACCGGTCCACCATCGATAATTGTAGCAGGAGTGTAGCCTGCATCCTGCACGGCTAAAGTATAAATCAATGGTTTAATTGTAGAGCCTACCTGCCTGGAGGCGGTGACATGGTCGTATTTGAACCACCTGAAATCAATCCCGCCAACCCAGCATTTTACTTCGCCGGTTTTAGGGTCTGCTGCCACAAAAGAAGTTTGTAATAATTGTTTGTGGTATTTGATGGAGTCCCTTGGGGTCATTATTGTATCCAATTCCCTTTTAGCATTCCAGGCAAATACTTTCATGTGTACCGGGTTCAAAAAAGATTTACGGATGTCTTCTTCTTTTACTTCATCTTCTTTTAATGCCTTCCAGCGTTCGCTGATTTTCATTGCATTCTCAATGATATTTTCTTTGTCTTTCCACAACTTATCGCCGTTACTTTTTATAAGACTGTTTAGTTTGCGTTGTATTACCGGCATATGCTGCACCACCGATTCTTCTGCATACTGCTGCATTTTAGAATTGATAGTGGTATAAATTTTTAAGCCATCTCTGTATAGGTCATAGTTCTCCCCGGTTTTTAAATTCTTGTGATTCTTGCACCAGTCTTTTAATTTATCTGCCAGCACCATTCTGAAATAAGGAGCAATACCTACCGATTCATCCGGTCTTTTATAATTGGTGATTAATGGTTTCGCTTTTAATTTGATTGCCTGTGCATCAGTAAGGTAATGTTGTTTGCAATCCACCATTCTTTCTATTACCGTATTGCGCCTGTTAAGCGAAGCAGAAGGGTGCCGGATAGGGTCATAAATAAATCCTTTCAACATGCCTACCAATACAGCAGATTCTTCTATTGATAATTCAGCAGGGTCTTTTTGAAAGTAAGTCCTGGAGGCATTGCGGATACCATAGTTGCTGCCCCAGGGAGCCCTGTTGAGGTAAAGTGTAATGATTTCTTCTTTGGTAAAATTTCTTTCCAGTTTGACCGCTATGATCCATTCTTTTATTTTTTCTAATCCTCTTTTTACTATATTGCTTCTACCTTGACCCAGCATCATTTTTGCCAGCTGCTGTGTAATGGGGCTGCCTCCGCCATCAGTACCTAATTTTAAAACTGCTCTTGCAACAGCCCTTGGGTCGATACCTGAATGATCATAAAAATTTTGATCTTCTGTGGCAATCAAAGCATTAATAATATTCGGAGAAATTTCATTGTACTTTACTTCGCTGCGGTTTTCTGAATAATATTTCCCCATCAGTTTTCCATCGGCGGTATATACTTCACTGGCAAGATCCGCTTCCGGATTTTCCAGTTCTTTTAAAGAAGGCATTTTACCAAACAGGCCAAAATTGGCACAGGTAAAAATGAGTACTACTGCCAGCAAGCCCCAAAAAAATACTTTCCACAAAATTTTTACTGATTTTTTCATGTACCCGTTTTTGTTCTTTTTAAATTAAAAAATATTCAGGCTGGTTGGTTATTTTACAATGCCGGGATATAGCCCGTTCAGTAATTTTTTATAGCCTGCAATATCCTTGGTGGCTTTCAGCCTTTGCAGGTTATCATTATCTATCAGCAGGAAGGAATATTTATTTGCCGGCAGCCAGGATACTTCATCTGGAGCAGCTTTTTTTATTTTACTCAAAAACTGCAGGGCTTCATCAGCATTTGCAAAAGAACTGAATACCAGCAATGCATAATCTTTATCAATCGCATCTTTGGTAATAGTAATCTGCACATCCCTAAAATAATCACCCACATACCTGATGAAAGCATTTTTAGATTCATTCACATAAGTGCCGTCCACTTTATCCATCAGCATAATCACATTGTGTTGTGCTGCGGCATTAAAAGCATAAGGGCCAACGGCCAATGGTGGCGCCGCTTTCATTGAACTGTCTTTTTTTACCCGTGCTGAATCTGCGGCCGTTATAATGGCTTTGCTGCTGTCAAAGCGGTTGGGCGATTTGATAAGATTGGAGTCATTGCGTACCATCGCCACCCGGTCATTTGTTTGAATAGTTGAATCCTCTTTCATCCTGGTTACCTGCAGGTCGGTAAGGTATTTTTCAATTTCTTTTCTTCTGCCCAATACATCTATCATGCGTACAGCCTTTGGCTTTAGCGGCGACTTTGGATAGAGGCTTACAATGTTGTTCAGCACCTTAATGGCAGTACTGTCATTTTTTTGTTTTATATGATACACTGCTTCAATGTACAACAGTTGCGGTGTCCAGTAATTTTTTCCATATAGGCTGTCAGCTTTGTTTTTTTCAGATAAAGCATCTTCAAATTTACCTTCAATAAATAAATTATAAATGGCTTCATACCGTTTGGTGCCTTCAGCATTTTTCTCTCCTTTTTTTGGGGCATTGATGTCCGTAAGCATTTTCGCCGCATTGGTTTGACCGTACTGTTGGGTAACAATTTTTTTGTAATGATCTGCTTTTGCAGTGTTGCCTAACTTACTGTAGCAATAAGCCAGGTTAAGATATATTTCGCCACCATAAACAGAATCAGGAAAACGTTTGAGTGACTGATCGTAAGTATTAATTGCTTCCTGGTAATCTTCCAGTTCCTGTTGAAATAATTTTCCTAATTCAAATAAATTGACTGCAAGTAAATTATTGCTGGCAGTTAATTTTTCGGGAGTCAGTGGCAAATTCGACATCAGCCCTTCAAAGCTCAGGTCTTCTGGTTGGGCAATTTCATCTTTGCTTTTTAAATTTTTGAAAGCATCTTTTTTATCCCCGGCTTTTTTGTTGTCTTTATCATCAGCAACCGGTATAGGTGTATCATCATCCGGGTTCATGTTTCCCATGCCAACATTATCCAGGTTTCTTGGTGCAGCATCGGCCGCAGCGCTTTTTCTCCGCCAGTTATCTGTGTTGGTACGGGTGCCCCACTTTTTTTTGAAATCACTAAAGCCTTTTGATCTTACCGATGCATTGTAAAAATACCAGTCGCCACTTTTGGAACTGGTAGGAAACAGATCAGCCGGTTTGTCTTTGTCTTTATCAAAACTTATCAGGTCGGTTCCGGAAACACTGGCATTACTGTCCTCTTCTTTCAGGCCCTGGGCTTTGCGTAGCTTCTTGGATATTTTTTTTACAAAAGCTGCTCTTACTGCAGGCTCCATTGCAGCCACCATTTGCAGACTGTCTTCTCTTTCAATAATAATAATTTTTTCTACTATTTTAGAAAGCGCATTTCTCCTGTTTTGAATTTTATCCAATGTTTCTTTTAAGGTAGTATCACCAGATTGCAGGCTGTCGTAAAACCTGAATGCATCTTTATACTTTTTGCGGCTGTAAGCAATATCAGCTAATTGTAAAAAAGCTTTGTTTTTGTAAACAATGTTGTTTTCATTGTAGCTAAGGCTTTTGCTGTAGAACGATACTGCCTGGTTGGTATCAGGTTTTTGCAAAGCCAGGTCACCTGCCGATAAATAGAGGATGTCCCGGTACGATTCAAACTTATCTTTTTTGCTAAGTTTCACTAAATTATCAATACCTTTTTCTAATTCTTTCAGGTTGTTGCCTTTCCTCATTTTTGCATTGTTCATCTGGGCATAAATATCCAGCAAAGGGTCGGTGGTGTGGGTCGAAGCGATATTGTAATATTCAGTTGCTTTATCAAAATGATTAGTGAGTTCATACAATTGTGCCAGTAAAAATTCTGACCTGGCTTTATCCTGTTTGGTTACAGCAGTGCTGAGCCCCATTTCTAAATACACCGCAGCACTGTCATAAATAGCCTGTTTAAAAAACCAGTAACCGTTTACGTCATTCAGGTCATCCATCAGCCGCTTGGGAAGGTTGGGATCATTTTGCAAAGTATGTATCAGGCCGGCGGCTTCACCCAGTTCATCCTGCTCTGTTAAAGTTCGTGCCAACCATATCAGTGCATCATTCCTGCTGGGAGGCTGTGCAGTAAACTTTTGCAGAATATTTTGTTTTTCTTTATTGGCAATACTGATCCTGCTGCTGCTGGCATCTTCTGTGGTACCCACTATCCTGTCACCATCTTCATTCTTTTTTCGTGGAAAAAGATTGTAGTTGATAAACTGAAAGGTGGCTGCTGCAGTGTCAAAATCTTTTTTTAAAAAAAATGCTTTACCCATCAGCAGGTACATATTATCTATCCAGTCATTTCTTAAATCATGCAATAAAATACCGGCAGTGGCTTTGTAAATAACAGAGTCTAATTCTGTTTTTTGACTGGCAGTATTTTCTAGGCTGTAAGGGTAGTAAGAAATAAGTCTTGTGTAGTCATCTTTTTGTGCAGCCTTAGCCCTTTCCAGTACAGCATTTATTTTATTATTGGCATTAAAAACATAATTGTAATGGGTAAAATTATTTTGCACCACCCTCCTGTAAAGATTGAATTTCTTCTCCGCCATTTTCTCCGATCCCAGTTTTCTTTCTACGAATTTTTCCGACCTTTTTGATGAATCAATCAGGTTAAGTGTCCAAACCGGTGGCTGTGCATTTACAATATTAAAAAAAGTAAATGCCAGGAATAAAGATAGCGCCGTTAAAAAAAACCTTTGTTGCATGGGGAAATGGTTAATATAATGCGGCTAAATATCGGATATTTTTAGCAATTAGTATATCAATTGGGATGTGTTTCTTAATTTTAACAACCAATAAGTAAATATGTCAAGGTTAGATAGCAACAGCTGCTTCTCGAAGCCAACCGCGAGGATACGACCGTAGAATCCGGCCTTGAGCAGATAGTAGGCGCCCATGGTCGTCGAGGTACCGACCGTGCCCCCGGTGTTGAACTTCAGCAGCGGCTTGCCCATT
>JANMJU010000071.1:0-12005 GCA_031371545.1 Chitinophagaceae bacterium | reverse complement strand
GGGATGATACAGGGAAGTTCGAGATTTGTGTATCGAATTGTTGAATTGTTTTCGGAAGAAGCAAATTGGCCTCTGGTAAATTACAATGTTCCTCCCTTATTTATCTCTGCTGGTTACTATACTAGATATATAGAAAATATTGATAAGAAAGAATTTCAAAAGAACATAGAAATATTCGATTTGGTTAAGAATGCCATTGGAGAAAAAGAAGGAATTAAGGATGCAGAAATTAAAAATATAAGGATAGTTCCAATTCATGTTGATGTAAATATTGTTGATGGAGTTGAATTGATTAAGGAAGAGTTTAGAAAAAAGAAACCTGAATATGAATTTGCAAATTCAGAATTTATTTTAGAAGATGGCAAATACATCTGCGGAGTAGAAGTTGAAAAAATGTCTAAATCAAAACTAAATGCAATCAACCCTGATGATTTAGTTTTAAAATACGGCGCCGATACTTTCCGCATGTATGAAATGTTTCTTGGCCCGGTAGAAGCCAGCAAACCCTGGGATACCAAGGGTATTGAAGGTGTTCACCGTTTTTTACGCAAGCTGTGGCGTTTGTTTTTTGATGAACTGAAAGGTAAAGTATGGAAGGATGAAAAAGCTACGGATGCAGAATTGAAAGTGCTGCACAAAACCATTAAAAGAATTGAAGACGATCCAGAGCGTTTCAGTTTCAATACTGCCGTTAGTACGTTCATGATTTGTGTAAATGAACTGGCAGATATCAAATGCCACAAAAAAGAAATACTGGAAAAAGTATTGATATTGCTTACGCCTTATGCACCGCATATTGCAGAAGAACTGTGGAGCCAATTAGGAAATAGCGGAACCATTTTAGATGCAGCTTATCCGACATTCAATGCTGCCCTGCTGGTGGAGAGCAGCAAAGAATATCCAGTTTCCATCAATGGAAAATTAAGAACCAACATCAACCTTGCGCTTGACCTGGATCAGTCGGCAGTAGAAAAGCTGGTGCTGGAAAATGAGACCGTACAAAAATGGCTGGAAGGCAAAGCACCGAAGAAAATTATTTATGTAAAGAATAAGATGGTAAATGTGGTGATTTAGTTTCACACAAAGAAACAGCGGATACTAAAGGGAAAAATTTGTGTTCGCCGGATCCTTTTTTTCGTTGTGTGAAATTAAATAAACCGCTGTATTGGCCTGATAACCTTTTATCATTTTTATTATAAAGTCGGTAAACAATTCACCGGCTTTGTTTATTTTACACTTATGCATTTTGATTTTGGCGTTTACAGTTCCCTCTTACTGATATTTTTTGTGCATGGATTGGTGTATGCCATTCTGCTCTTTCGCAAGGGTGTACTCAATGAAAGTATTTCTGACAAATGGCTGAGTGCTTTTCTTCTGCTCTGCATTCTCTACATCGCTCCATGGATGCTTGGTTTTGCAGGCTGGTACGACAACCAGCCCTACCGTGATATCATGTTTTACACACCCTTCCTGCATCTTTTTTTTATCGGCCCCATCATCTTTTTTTATGTGCAGAGTTTGCTCAATCCTTCTTTTAAGTTTGGAAAAAAAGAATGGATTCATCTGCTGCCGGGCATCCTGTACCTACTCTATTGTCTTGTAATTCTGGTGACAGACAAACTCATTTTGCATGATTATTATTTCCTGGCAGATGGCACCGACAGGGATTTTGATTTGTGGTACCAGGTAGCAGGATTTATTTCCATGTTTGTTTATTTTCTTTTTTCCATCCGGTACTTCAATCTGTATAAAAAACTGATGGCGCAGGTGGTGAGCTATGCAGATGTGCTGCTGTTCCGCTGGGTCAGGAACTTTCTTTATGCTTTTTTAATCATGCTTGTCATCAAATTATTTTTTTATCTCGGCTCATTTATCCCGGCTTTTTCCAGGCTGGATTATGTTGGCCCCTGGTGGGAATATTTTTCTTTCGCCATTGTGTTTTATTATATTGCCATCACAGGCTATTCCAATTCAATTGAAACGAAAATCCCGTTCAGATTAAATTTGCTTGGCTATAGATCATCGCTGCTGCTGATGTCTTCAGCCATGGATGCCGCAAGCAATGAAAATAATTTTACAGAAGATGCAGCATTCATCGAAATAGAAACAGCGCAACCTGCCGCCACAAAAGAAGATGAAAGCCTGCTGGCAGAATGGAAACCAAGGATCCTGCAGCTCATTCAAACTGAAAAAGCGTATGAAGATGCAGAACTCTCACTCACCGAGGTGGCCAAACAGTTAAAGACAAACCCCACCATCGTTTCCAAAGTAATCAACCAGGGCTTTGCACTCAACTTCAATGATTTTATCAATCACTACCGCATTGAAGCAGTGAAAGAAAAGCTGAAAGCAGGTGAACAAAAAATACAAACACTGCTGGGCATCGCTTATGATTGCGGCTTTAATTCAAAAGCAACTTTTAACCGGGCATTCAAAAAGTCAACCGGACAAAGCCCTAAAGAATGGATGGAGAAAACATTGACCCAATCAATAGATACAATTGATTGAAAATATTTCCCTGGCCTCTTATCTCCGTTTACCACCCCGTCAGCGTTTGTAAACCCTGACGACGATTGAACAGGATACTTCCTTTAAAATTTAAATCTCCGCAAGCCGCTGGCCGGGTTAAAAGCCGCCGCCGGTATTTTTAAACAAGATCAAATATGATTTGAGACGGCTTTTTTTATTTGAGACGGCTTTACTCCGTCTCACATCATCATTTGCAGCGACTGCCACTCCATAATGACCTCATCTTTGTTGAAACAAATTTTTAAATAACAAAATCAACGTCATGAAGAAAATTATTTTCTCCCTCAGCCTGATCCTGGGCATCCAGTTTATCGCCTGCTCACAAAGCAATTATTCCCGATGGAACGGAAAAACCTGGGAGCAACTTAGTGGCAGCGGCAAGCTGGTAAAGCTTAATCCTTCCGTTGCAGCTTTCAGCAACATCGAAGTCAGTAATATGAATGTAAAAGTGAAGGTAGAGACCGGTGCAGAAGAATATTCCCTCCATGTTTCTATTGATGACAACCTAAAAGATTTTTTTCGTTTTAATCAGGATGGCAAAACAATAAAACTCTCTATGGATTACAGCGGTGGCAAATATCCACGCTGGCTATCCTCCAGCAATACAGTGGTTACCATCAAAGCGCCTTCCGTAGAAAACCTTACAAACAACGGCAACAGCCAGCTGGAAATGAATTTGGAGAACCAGTCTTCTTTTAACCTGGTAACAGAAGGTAATCCCAATATTATCCTCACCGGGAAAATCGCAATACTCAATTTGCAATCCTCCGGTAATGCTGCAATAAAAGCAGGCAACCTGCTGACGGAAAAAATCATCCTCAGCGCCGATGGCAATTCCGACATAGAAGTGAATACAAAAGAGCTGATTGAAAAATCAGTGAAGGGAAATAATGACATCAGTAATTTTTTTTACAAAACAAAAAAGGAAGTGGTGAGTGAAGATGAAAACACTGTCAGCAAAAAAGAATTCATCCATTTTAAATTAAAAAATAATAGCCTGTTGCCAGTCAAAGTAATTGTAATTTCTTACCGCCCCGATGAAAAAGGAAATGGAACAACTGCTTACTGGCTGCTGCCTTATGCATCAAAGTCTTATAGTTTTCCTGCGGAAACCAGCGTATATCTGGCAAATCAAAATCAGGTTGATGCTGTAATGAGCGGTGCAAAAATTAATGACCAAACGCCATTCCTTGTTGTGAAAAAAGAAGATGAAGGAAAATCTTTTGACATCAAATAAAATTGTACGAACAAAAGCCAATTGAATCATCACTAACAAAAAAAACTAAAAAAATGAAACAAGTACTATTTACATTACTGACACTCGCCACACTTACTTATTCCTGCAAATCTACTGGCTCAATGGCAGCCATTCAGCCAAAAACAGGAACCATTGAATTACCTGCAAAAGGAGAGTTGAGGATTTGGAAAGACATCATCCATCCGGGATTTATAGTAACCCTTACAAATTCTGCTGAAAAACAATCCTGCGAAGTATACAAGGTAAAAGAAAGCGGCAGTGAAAAATGGATAGACCCTTCCTTGCAGGCAGGCAAATCATTGACTATTTCTGTTCCGGCAAATGGCCATCTCTTTTTAAAAAATTTCAATGAAAATATTTTGAAGATTCAATATAAAGTGGAAGAATAAAGAACAGCAGATAACGGGGAGTGGTTTTGGTTGAGGCCATGCATGGAATATCACAAGTGCCGCCTCAAATCATCTCCAACATGTTTTGAGGCCAACTATACTGGTATCAAAAATTGATTTGCAGCGACCAGCCCTTGCCACCACAATAGTTTTGCGGTATCAATCACAACAAAAAATTATAGCCATGAAATCAATAATCATTTTCTGCCTGGCATTCATCAGCCTGGTGGCTTGTGGACAAACAACAACTGACACAAGCAGCAAACTGATGCAATCAAAAAATCTGGGCACAGTTGTAGTAACTTCCAGGAAGCCATTCATAGAACAGCTGATAGACAAAACGGTGGTAAATGTGCAGGCCGATATAAATGCCATTGGCAGCAATGCTTTTGAAATTTTACAAAAAGCACCAGGCATCAGCATAACAGGCGATGATGTCATCAACATGAGCGGCAAGGCTGGTGTGAATGTGATGATTGACGGCAGACCCACACAAATGGGCAGCAGAGAACTGGCGAATTATCTCCGCAGTATGGCCGGCAGCAGCATCGAAAAAATTGAACTGATTACCAATCCATCTTCCCGGTTTGATGCACAGGGCAATGCAGGCATCATCAACATCCGCCTGAAGAAAAATAAAATTAAAGGCACCAACGGGAATATCACCGCAGGTTATACACTCCGTGACCATTATGCCAGCAATGCATCTTTCAATATCAATCACCGCCGGGGAAAAGCAAATGTATTTGCCAACGCAAGTGTGGATAATAATCTGCAGCATACCACTGGTTTCATCAATCGTAATGTAATTGTGAATGGCAGCACTAAAAACTTTTTAAATAATACTATTGATAAAGACAGGAACACGGCTTATACCGCAAGAACAGGTGTTGATTTTTATCTCAACAAAAAAAGTACGTTTGGTTTTTTATTCAACATGAACACCAACCGCAGCCCATTCAATACGCCGGGCAATACACTTATCAGCAGCAATGCTGTGGTTGATTCTTCATTGTCCACCACCAACGACAACCTGTATAAAAATGGCCGCTATAATACGAATCTTAATTACCGCTATGAAGATACTGTTGGCAACGAACTAAACATTGATGCTGATTACACGTATTTTAAAAATACCAACCTCACCAATTTGTCTACCACTTATCTCGACAATAATTTCAGCAAGTATAATTATACAGCCAATGATTTGGATGTGGCCACCAAAATAAATATCTACGCCGTTAAAGCAGATTACATCAAACAAATAAAAAAGATAAATGCAAAACTGGAAACGGGTGTAAAGGTGAGCAGCGTAAGCACCAGCAATAATTTATTTGCCAGCTCACTGAATGGGATTGCTATGAAGGCAGATACCGGAAGGAGCAATATGTTCAACTACAAAGAAAATGTGTATGCAGCTTATGTAAATTTTGGTCAGCAGATAAAAAAGTTTGAGTACCAAATAGGCCTTCGTTTGGAGAATGCGGTGGTGAACGGCAGGTCAGTTGATTTAAGAAATATTGAAATCAAAAATCCTGATACGAATTATGTAAATATTTTTCCAACGGCTTTTGTAAGTTATAAATTGAATGATAAAAGTATGTTTGCATTTAGCTACAGCAAACGCATCAACCGTCCCGATTATCAATCGCTCAATCCATTTGAAACCATCTATGATATTTACACCAGCGAAAAAGGAAATCCTTATCTCCGTCCGCAGTACACCAATAATTTTGAATTGAAATACACTTATAAATATGCCTTGAATGTAGCGCTGGGATACAATCACACTAAAGATTACAGCCAAACCATATCAAGACAAATTGGCCAGTTAACAACAGCAACTAATGATAATATCGGCACATTAGACAATGCTTATTTAAACATCAGCAGCCCATTACCTTTTACAAAATGGTGGGATGGTTATATAAATATTACCGGCTTTATGAATCATTACAAAGGAATTTTGCCCGATGGCAAGTTGAATGTAAATGTAGTGGGGATGAACTATTACATCCAGCAAAATTTTAAACTTGGAAAGGGCTGGAACATGCAATTGAGTAGTTGGTACAATGCCGCCACTAAAGAAGCTATTTTCAAAACCAGTTGGTTGGGCAGTGTTGATTTTGGTATTAAGAAAACTATCTTAAATAACAAAGCTTCCATCCGCCTCACCATGCTGGATATTTTCAACACACAGCGCTGGGAACAAAAAGTGCAGTTCGCCAATCAGGATTTTACTTACCGCCGCAAATGGGAAAGCCGAGGATTGAGATTGCAACTAAGCTGGAGCTTTGGAAAGAGCAATTACAAAGCAAGAGAAAGGGAAACCAACGAGGATGCTAACAGGATAAAAGTGAAGAGCTAAATAAATTGCCATCAATTGCCCTGGGCTTAAGCTTAGGGCAATTCATTAACTTCACTCTATGAAAAGCAATTTGCAAAATGTTTTACGGAGGCACCAGTCAGAATTTCAAAAAGTAGTGGAGTTTTATGCAGCAAAAGATAAACTCTTTCACTTTGATTTTACAGCAGCCAATAAAGAATTAACAGACGACCTCATTACCGACACACAAAAATTCTCAGCATACGTCAACAATAAATTACAAAGCAACAATTGCAAATACGGAATCGGTGGATACAACGAAGACAGGATACTTTACAAACACAGCAACCACTTTAAAGTATCAGAGTCTTCCAAAGCCTCCCCCTTGGGGGGAGATTTAGAGGGGGCTCGAAGTATTCACCTGGGCATAGACATCTGGGCCAATGCAGGCACAAAAGTTTTTGTACCTATCGGCGGTACTATACACAGCTTTGCATTCAATAATAATTTTGGTGATTATGGAGCTACCATTATTTTACAACATCAGTTGGATACAATTAACTTTCACACTTTATACGGCCACTTAAGCCTGAAAGATTTAGTGCCTTTGCAGCAGGGCAAATACATCAGCCGTGGAGAATTACTGGGGCATTTGGGCGAACCAAAAGAGAACGGCGGCTGGCCGCCACACCTGCATTTTCAAATAGTTGAAGACATGAGGATACAGCTGGGAGATTATCCCGGGGTGTGCAGCATTAGCGAAAGAGAAAAATATTTACACAATTGCCCGGATGCCAATTTGATTTTGAACATGATCAATTCATAAAATAAAAATATCAATGCTGAATAATCACTTTGTGTGTAACAGTATTTCCATCATTTAATATCTTCAGCAAATAAGTACCCCGTGGATAAGCAGCAGTATTTATTTCTTCTGTGGAAGCCGTCATTGTTTTACTCATTAATTTTCTGCCGGTGGCATCATACAATTCTATTGTTGCTTTGCCTGCAGCATTGTAACCGGCACTAACAGCAATATAATTATTGGCCGGATTGGGATAAATAATATAATCGTTGAAATTATTTTTATTATGCAGGAACAGAATTTTACTGTAAGTAAATGTTGCGTCATTATCCGTTTGCTTAATGCGGTAATACAAATTGCCAACAGGAATATTGAGGTGAGAGAACTGGTAGTTGCCCCTTGTGTTATTATCAATAAACAATGTACCTGCTGTTTGCCATGCCCTTCCATCAATGCTGTATTGCACTTCAAATTTATCAGCATTTACCAATGGTGTGGCTACCTGCCATTTTACCAAGGCCGTAGTTTTGTTCAGTAAGGAGGCATCAATAGTTAAAAATTTTACCGGTAGTGAACTGCACAAAAAAGGAGTCGGTACATTTTCACCCACATCACCGGCATTGCCATTTTTGTTAGGATCCATCACGGTGGAATCACCATTGTTAGAAGAGTCTGCAACACTCACCTGTGACAAAGCATTGGCAGCGCCAATATCAGCTTTTGCAATAGCAGAGTTTAAATAAGTGGTAGCAGCATTCAAATTAGTAGCCCGGAAACTCACCTGTATTTTAAAAAAATAATCCCTGTTACCAAGCACTTTGTTAGGCAGGTTTTGCCCGGGATTTAAAATATTGGTAACCGTAGTGCCATTGTATGCAGGATTTAAAATAAGTACCGCAGCATTGGACCCTGTAACGAAACTTGCACTTACATTTGATACATTGCCGGCACCAAATGCAGCAGCAAGATCATCTGTCACATTCACATTATTCAGTATCACATTGCCCAAGTTTTCTGTGTACACTTCGTAAGTAAGGTCTGCAGTATTGCTGTTAACTTTTGTAGCACTGAGTAAGCGTTTGGTAGCACCAACGGATGGAGTAAAGCTGGTGTTATCAATGGGTGCCTGCCCATTTTGAAAAACTTTTTCTGTTCCCAAAATACCGGTGGCAATATTATAATCAAAGTAATAACAACTGCCATTAAAATCAGAACCGGCCAATTCTAAAATACCATTGATGTATGCAATGCCATAACAATCTTTGGGCAATGTTTTTAAATAAGCAGCTGAAGCATTGCCGGTAGTACTGCTGTAGTCTGTAATTTCATACAACCTGCAGGTACTGTTTCCAAGACTGGCAAACATTCTTCCGTTTGGCAAAATAGTGAGGTCGCCACTTTGAATGGTGGTGGGATAATTACCGGTGGGAAACTGCAGTATCCTGGTGCTGATTACATTGCCGGTATTTACATCAAACTTATCCATATTGCAGGTACCTGTGGCAATATTGTAATTGGAAAAAGACCAGAGGTCACCGTTATTATCAAATTCAAAATTGTTGGAGATGTAGCTGTAAGAATAAGTTGGTGCCACCGGAATGGAAGGAGGACAGGAAATGTTTGCAGGCAAGCCAATATCCAGCAACCAGATTTTTGTTTGCAATCCATCACGAATGTCTGCTACATAAAGCTTATTATTTTTTGGATTGTAAGCAATGAATACACTGTACACATTGGGCATTTGAGCCGCCAGGCTGCAATTGGTAAGCAACGAAGAAGAAGCTGTCAATGGCTCCTTGATCAAAGAAAAGTAAGGAGTGGTGGAAGTGTTGCAGGCAATGCCTCCAAAGTTTACCAGCACAGAATTTTGTGCAGCGGCATATTGACAAAGAAGCAATCCTGCAATGATAATCCGGCAAACCTGCAGTGTAAATTTTGTTTTCATTATATCACTTTATAAGTGTAGAAAAATATGCTGTTCGAAGGGGAGGCGGCTTTCAGAGGAAATGCTGGATTGAAATACTACAATACCATTTGATATAAATGGAAAAATATTGAGTACTGTAAATGTAGCTTTTTTTCGGTTTATTTTACCAATGAAGTTTGATTTTAGATTGTAGCGGCCATCCCCTTTCCGTTCCGGCAAAGCTGGCAGCAGAAAATTTCAGCAACGATTTTTAAAAATGAGCTTACAGAAAAAGGTTATTCTTTCTTCTCAAACAATTCTTTTTTATCCACCACTTTCACTTTGTCTTTTTCTTTCAGCTGCTTGCTCACCACATCATACGGGCCACTCACTACCGTTTCATCTCCTTTCAATCCTTCGGTAATTTCTATGTAGTTGATATCCTGAATAGCCGTTTTCACTTTCACCTTTTTTACTGTGCCATCTTTACTGTTCACCACAAACACCACTACTTCCAGGTCTTCCGCAGGCTTGGCTTCTTTTGCTTTTGCATCACTTGATTCTACATGCTTTTTATCTGCTTTGGTACTGTCTTTAATTTCCCTGGTTGTTACTGCATTGATAGGTACACTGATTGCGTTAGCATGTGTTCTTGTTTGTATATCTGCACTGGCGCTCATACCCGGCCTGAATGGAAAACTACCTTTGCCTAACAGGTCGGCATAGCTTTCTGGCTGCAGGCGTACATACACTTTATAATTGGTAACATCGGTACTGGTATTGGCAAGTGCTGCCTGTGTGGCAGCGCCGTTATTGCTGCTGGCAATTTGTGTTACAACACCTTTAAATTTCCGGTCGTTGTAAGCATCTACTGTAATGATGGCGCTATCACCTAAGTGCAGTTTAGGCACATCACTTTCGCCAACGTCTACCCTGATTTCTATTTTAGCCATGTCGGCAATACGCAACATTTCTGTTCCTGCCATCATATTACTGCCCACTACTCTTTCGCCTTTTTTTACACTCAACAAGCTTACCACACCATCCATTGGCGCCAGCACTGCGGTTCTGCTTAAATCTTTATTAGCTTTTGCAAGGTTTGATTGGGCACTTTGTACTGCCGCCTGTCCACCACGGATGGTTTGCCTGGCGGCATTGTAATTGGCCTGTGCACTTTTATATGCTGCTTCTGCCACATTAAATTCATTGCGGCTAATTACTTTTTCATCATACAATTGTTTTTGCATGTTGTAAGTTTTCCCAGCCTGGTCAAGGGTTGCCTGCAAAGCGGCTAATGATGCCTGTGAGTTAGCCACCTGTGCCTGGCTTTGTGCCACACCACTGGCAGCCTGGTTGGCCTGTATCGCATAAATGTCTGCAAAAATTCGGGCCACTACCTGCCCTTTTTTTACACTGTCGCCTTCCTTCACCGTCAGTTCTGTAATCTCTCCGCTAATATCCGGACTAACTTTTACTTCTATCTCCGGATAAATTTTTCCGCTGGCATTCACTATCTCTGTAATGGTACGTCGCTGCACTTTTTCAGCCGTTACTTTAGTGCCTTCATCTTTGCCAAACACACCGGCAGCCTTCAATCCCACTAAAGCTACAATTAATATTACCAGGCTTATTAAAATCCATTTTACTGTCTTACTCATGTTGTATTTTTTTACCTCACCACCTGAATGGAAAATGAAGAAAGTTATTTTTATTTTTTTGTCACCGGCATTTCATCATTTTTCAACTACAGTGGCGTCGCACTCTTGTACTATTTTAGCATTGCTGAACTTTGCCCACATCATCGAAGCCCATCCCCCGCCTCATCCTCCTTCCCCTTCCCCAAAAGGGAAGAAGCGGTGCTTCAAAACCTTATCAGCCATTTATTCTTACACATCAACTATTTTACTTTAATCATCAATTATTCCAACACTCAGCTATTCAGCATGCCCTTCAACTTGTTGAACTCTTGATTAATTTCCCCTGTAGGGGATGGGGGTTATAACTTCAACCCCTGCCCCTTATAAAATTCCAGCACTTTCATTTTAAAAACATAGTCAAACTGGTTCAGCACATTTTGCAGCTTTGCCCTCAGCAAATTATTTTGATTGGTGATCAATTCAAATGTGCCCAGCATGCCCACATCATATCTTTTTTTTGAAAAATCAAAAGTGCGTTGTGATGCTGCTACATTTTTTTCGCTGGCATTAAATTTTTCCAGCGCCACAATTGCGCTGTTATAAGCCTGGTAGATGTCCTGTTTTATTTTTTGGTTGTCAATATCTTTCTGAATCTCCAGGCTTTTCATCGTTAACTGGCTCCGCTGATAATTTGTTTTTAAAGAAGCCCCGTTAAAAATCGGCACACTTAAATTGACGCCATAACCCTGGCGAAAATTATCAGAAAACTGGGGAAAGAAACTTCTTTTAGAAACAACAGGTGATAGGGCAACGTCGGGAGAATAAACAATGTAAGGAATGGTAGCCACTGTTACATTGCCAATTTGGTATGGAGTTGCAGCTACAGTTTTGTAACCACTCACCTGAAAAGTTTATCATTAAAGCCGGTATTCAAATTAGCAAACAAAGAAATGGTGGGGTACATAGCGCCTTTAGTTGCCTGTATATTTTTTGTTGCTGCTTTTAATTTCATTTCGTTGTACCGTTGCTGTGGCAGGTTTACCAGTGCCGAAGCATACACCGCTTCCGGCAACAGTGTCTCCATTTTTTCAAGTGGTATTTTATTTACCGGCGGTGTCTCCACATCAAACGGAGCTGCAGCATCCATGCTCATGT
>JANMJU010000020.1:0-30489 GCA_031371545.1 Chitinophagaceae bacterium | reverse complement strand
ATCTACCACATGCGCCGGTGCAAAAGCACTCTGTTCAATTTCTGCAAAATAATTTTTTGGCACCTGGTTCAGTTCCATCACACCCACATCAATTAATGGAAAATCTGCATGAGGCCATATCTTGGTAAGGTCGAATGGATTAAAGCGGAATGATTTTGCCTGCTCATCTGTCATCACCTGTATCTTTACATTCCACTTTGGAAAATTTTTGCTGTCAATGGCTTCTACCAAATCCCTTTGTGCAAAATCAGGATCAATCCCTTTCATTGCAGCTGCTTCATCATTTATAAAGTTTTTAATACCCTGTGCAGTTTTGAAATGAAATTTTACCCACACTCTTTCATTGGCTGCATTAATTAAAGAAAAAGTATGACTGCCATAACCATTCATGTGGCGATAGCCATGCGGTGTTCCCCTGTCGCTCATTAAGATCATTACCTGGTGCAGGCTTTCAGGGTTCAGGCTCCAGTAATCCCACATCATTGTCGGGCTTTTGCAATTGGTACGTGGGTCACGTTTTTGGGTATGGATGAAGTCGCCAAATTTCTTTGGGTCTTTTACAAAAAATACCGGCGTATTGTTACCCACTAAATCCCAGTTGCCATCTTCTGTATAAAATTTTAATGCAAAACCCCTTGGGTCTCTTTCAGTATCAGCACTTCCTTTTTCACCACCCACTGTGCTGAACCTGGCCAACATTTTTGTTTGCTTACCAATAGCACTGAAGATTTTTGCTTTTGTGTATTTGGTAATGTCGTGTGTTAAAGTGAAGGTTCCAAATGCACCACTGCCTTTGGCATGCACTACTCTTTCCGGAATACGCTCCCTGTTAAAGTGGGCCATCTTTTCATGCAAAATATAATCCTGCAGCAATAGCGGCCCCCTGGCCCCGATACTCATAGAATTTTCATTCTCGGCGAATGGTCTGCCGGAAGCGGTGGTTAGTTTTTTGTTTTGAAGTTTGTCGCTCATAAATTTTTTTTTGAAGGGTGAGTTTGTGTTTCCTATCAAAAGTACTTCAATAGTTTCATAATTTATATTGATATTTATTATAATCATATCAATAATATCTATTTTTACGGTATGACAATTACACAGTTGGAATACATTATTGCGGTAGATACTTACCGCCATTTTTCTACCGCAGCGGAGCAGTGTTTTGTGACGCAACCAACCTTGAGTATGCAGATACAAAAACTGGAAGAGGAGCTTGGAACAAAAATTTTTGACCGCAGCAAACAGCCTGTGATACCAACGGAAACAGGGGAGGAGATCATCCGTCATGCACGGATCATTCTGCATGAGGTAAAAATGTTTCACCAGTTGGTAAAAGACAAGCAGGGGCTGCTGCAGGGCGAATTACGGATCGGCATAATACCTACACTGGCACCTTACCTGTTGCCCATGTTTTTACAATCTTTCCTGAAAAAATATCCTGATGTAAAGATCAGGGTGAAAGAAATGACCACGGATGTAATCATTGAAAAACTAAAAGCAGGTAAGATAGATGCAGGCTTGCTGGTAACGCCGCTGCAGGATAACAGCATTATAGAGTATCCATTATTTTATGAAGAACTGGTGGCGTATGTATCAAAGTCGAATGCCGCATTTAAAAAAAATTATGTACTGGCAGATGATATAGATCTTAAAGAATTGTGGTTGCTGGAAGAAGGCCATTGTTTCCGGTCGCAGGCGCTCAATTTATGTGAGTTGAAAAAGCAAAATTTTGAACAAAGTCATTTTGAATATGAAGCCGGCAGCATAGAAACACTGAGGAAGATGGTGGAAATGAACAAGGGGATTACCATTTTACCAGAAATGGCAACACTTGATTTTTCTGTAAAGCAAATGAATATGGTAAGGCATTTTAAATCACCGGCACCGGTAAGAGAAGTAAGCCTGGTAACCCACAGAAACTATGTAAAAAAGAAATTGGTGGATATATTAAAAGAAGAAGTGCTTGTATCGTTACCAAAAAAAATTACACTTAATAAAAAAAATAACCTTGTAAAAATTTAAGTGTTGTCAACAATTTGAATCTTGTCTTGTATTTACCTCGAAAAATTTCAAACAATAAATAAAAATTTATGGCAATTGAAGCAGGGCAACAAGCCCCGGGATTTACGCTCTATGACAGTGAAAGAAATAAAGTAAACCTTAGTGATTATAAAGATAAAAATGTAGTGCTGCTATTTTTTCCGCTGGCATTTTCCAGTGTGTGTACCGCAGAACTTTGTACCGTAAGGGATACGATTGGAGATTATGAAAATGCCGATGCACAGGTACTGGGAATTTCTATTGATTCCTTGTTTGTGCTGAATAAATTTAAAAAAGACCAAAGCATTAATTTCCCATTATTAAGCGATTTTAATAAAGTGGTGGCAAAAGAATACGATGTGTTGTACGAAGTGTTTCCTGCTTTTGAAATGCAGGGGGTAAGCAAAAGAGCTGCTTTTGTAATTGATAAAGAAGGAGTGGTAAAGTACATTGAAATTTGCCCAACACCTGGCGACAAGCCCAACTTTGAGGCTATAAAAGAAGTACTTACTGCTTTGAAATAAAATCGCCTGAAGATTAAATATTTTGGTGACTGTACAATAAAAAAGCTGTTTTTTAGTTTTTCATAGGGTGTAGTGCTTTTTTATTAAAAATGACTATATTTACAATACTGAAAAAGCTAATTACCATATTAATCATTTTGTTTGGAATTACTTTTACATCTTTTGCCCAATTAAAACCAGGTACTGAAGGCGATCCTGCTGCAAAAATTGTAAAATTTTATCCCAATCCTGCTACCACAGCAATCAATTTTGAATTGTCTAGAGGGTATGATAAATCCTCCATACTGCAGATATATAATTTTATGGGAAGAAAGGTAAGTGAAACTAATGCTACTGCTCAGCGTATTTATTTCTCTTTAGATGGGTTCTACCGGGGTGTTTATATTTTTCAACTAAGAGACCAGTATGGTAAAATAGTTGACTCTGGAAAATTCCAGGTAGTTAAATAGTTTGTTTTATTTTACACAACTGCACTTATCTCACTACTGCAACCAGCAGGTTTTTAACCACATCCTTACTGAATATTTTATTTTCCTTTTTATTAATCTTTACGGAGAAAGTGTTATCAAATTCTTCAATTGATTCTATCAGCATTTCATCTCCCAGGTTTACATTGCTTTTGGTTAGGTATTGAAGGAAACTATTGGAATGCTCTGCTACACCAATAAATTTTACCCTGTCTCCTTCGGCACATTCCAGCATGGGCTTACTGTTCGTTTTAGCAAACTGGCCTTTAGCATCCGGTATCGCATCTCCGTGGGGATCGGTGGTTGGAAACCCAAGATGTTTATCAAGATGGTCAATCAATTCATCGCTGATCACATGCTCAAGTTGCTCTGCAATTTCATGTACTTCATCCCATTTGAAAGCCAGCTTCTTTACCAGCCAAACTTCCCACAGGCGGTGTTTTCGGATAATGCTTACAGCAATCAGTCTTCCTTTTTCAGTAAGCTTTACCCCTTTTGATTTTTCATAACTTACTAATTTTTTTGCAGCAATTTTTTTTATAAAATCTGTTACAGATGCTGCACTCACCTTTAGTGTTTCGGCCAGGGCAGAAGTGGTTACCATGGTACCTGTTCTCTCATGCAGCTTGTAAATGGCTTTCAGGTAATTTTCCTCGGCTAACGATGTCATAAAACTGTTTTATGCAAAAATGAATATTTTTTTCCGTAAAAAATAAATTAGGTAAGCCTAATTCCATATTTTTGTTTGTCAAATAAAATATTTTACATAAAGATGCGCTGGATATATATCTTATTGCTGATAACTGTTAACCCTGAATTGCTGAAAGCACAAGGGAGGCTGAGTGGTATCATAACAGCCCGTAATGAAATTGTGCAGGCAGCAACGGTTGCTGTAAACGGAAAAACAAGAACTGCTTTGTCTGACTCATCGGGTAAATTTTTATTTATCAATATGGCAGTAGGAAATATTCATCTTCGTGTTACATCAGTAGGATATGAGCCGTTTGATTCGTCTTTTCGCTTAGGCAAAAATGGGGTGGCAGTACTAATTGATTTGCAGCCATTGAAAACAACCATTGAGGAAGTGGTGATTTCCGGTACTATGAAACCAGTGAGCAAAATATCGTCACCTATCCCTGTGGAAGTATATACACCCGTATATTTTAAGAAGAACCCCACTCCCAGTATTTTTGAAAGCCTGCAAATGGTGAATGGTGTACAGCCTCAACTCAATTGCAATGTTTGCAATACCGGCGATATTCATATCAACGGAATGGAGGGCCCTTATACTATGATCCTGATAGATGGTATGCCAATAGTGAGCAGTCTTTCAACTGTGTATGGCTTGTCGGGTATTCCCAACAGCATGGTAAAAAGAATAGAGATTGTAAAAGGTCCGGCTTCAACATTGTATGGCAGTGAGGCGGTTGGGGGATTGATAAATATCATAACAAAGGATGCCAATACTGCTGAAAAATTGAAGCTGGATTTTTCAGCTACCCGGCTTGGTGAGTTTAATACAGACATCTCTACAAATTTTAAAATTAAAAAAGCAACCGCTTTACTTGGGGTCAGCTATTTTAATTTTAACCAACGTTGGGATATTAACCATGACAACTTTACTGATATCACCCTGCAAAACAGGTTATCTGTTTTTAATAAATGGGGTATGCAATTTTCTAAAACTCTGCATAGTTCACTGGCGCTACGCTATATTTATGAAAACCGCTGGGGTGGTGAGCTGCAGTGGGAAGAGAAATTCAGGGGAGGCGACAGTGTGTATGGAGAGAGTATCAAAACAAACAGGGTGGAAGTATTGAGTGCCACTACTTTTAATTCAAACTTAGTACTGGATATCTCTTATAATTACCACCTGCAGGATAGTTATTATGGCAAAGTAAAATATTATGCCAGCCAGCAGGTAGCTTTTACACAATTACGCTGGAATAAAAAATTCAACCGACACGATCTGCTGGTCGGTATTCCTTTGCGCTATACTTTTTATGATGACAATACGCCGGCTACAACAGCAATAAACGGCAGCAGCAAACCACAGCATAATTTCCTTCCGGGCATATTTGTGCAGGATGAATACAAAGTAAATCAGCAACTGGTAATGCTTGCAGGCCTCCGCTACGACCATAATGATACACACGGCAATATTTTTACGCCAAGACTAAGTTTTAAATATTCTCCTAACAACAACAATACTTTCAGATTGAGTGCAGGTAATGGATACAGGGTGGTAAATTTATTTACAGAGGATCATGCAGCGTTAACCGGTGCAAGGCAGGTGGTAATTGCAGCAGAGCTGAAACCGGAACAATCCTGGAATAGCAACTTAAATTACGCAGCATTTATAAAACATAACAATGGCTTTATAAATATTGATATCAGCGCTTTCTATACTTATTTTACCAATAAAATTGTAGGAGATTATTTTACCGATGCCACCAAAATTATTTATGATAATTTACAAGGCTATGCTGTTTCAAAAGGGTTTACTTTTAATACGGATCTTAGTTTTACCAATGGCATAAAAATAAATGCAGGTGCCACACTGATGGACGTTTATCAAATTGATAAGAACAGCGAAGGTAAAAAAATAAAAACACCGCAACTGTTTGCCCCAAAAATTTCCGGCACATTTGCAGTGAGCTATACATTCCCCAAACAAAAAATACTTATTGATTTTACCGGAAGGATAAACGGACCCATGTACCTGCCGGTAGTGCCAAACGATTTCAGGGAAGATAAATCGCCATTATACACTATTCTGAACCTGCAGGTAACCAAGCCATTTAAAAAAGGAATTGAATTGTATGCAGGAGTAAAAAACCTGCTCAACTTTTTACCAGCTAATCCATTGCTGCACCCTGATGATCCCTTCAATAAACCTGGGGGTAAATATTTTGATGGGAATAGTAGCCCAAAAACTAATACCAATCCATACGGCTATACCTTTGACCCTTCTTATAATTATGCATCAGTTCAGGGAACAAAAGTTTTTGCCGGTGTAAGATGGCAGATAAATTAAGCGGTAAATTTAAAATGATAAAAAATTTATTGTTGCGGTTACTCAACAGCAGCAGCCTCTTCCTCTTCTTCAACTTCTTTAAAATAGCTGGCAAGAGATAACGGGCCGCTGCCCTCCACTACAAATACAAACAACAGCAATATAATAATTACTGAAAGACTGAGGTCTGTTTGTGCTGTAAAAAAGCCTTTTTTGCTGTTGATAAAAAATATCGCTCCGGCCAAAATAGGAATTTGAATAAATGCAGCAAAACGAGTAAACAAGCCAATGATGATAAGAAAGCCCCCTGCTATGTGTATCCAGGGAATAGAATTCATAAGGAGATTTTTATAATTGGTCAAGTCATTTTGATCAATTACTTTTTCTAAATCTGGTAAGTTGTTCAAAAACGAAACACCTCTTAATAAAAGAGTTGCACCAAGTGCCACCCTGAAAAGAGCCAGCCACTTGGGGTTGTGAGTAGAAGTCCAGTCTTGTAAATTTTTCAGCATGCTCATCGTTGTTGAATTTTGGTTGTTAATAGTTAACGTAAACTACAAAATAAAAAGGGGATTTTGTAGAAACCGGTAATTTTTTTTTCACAATTATTTAACAAGGCAGCTATTTTTCTGTGATTTCTGCAAAATAACCCAGCACCGGCTTGTTGTTTATTAAAACGGTAACCGGGTAACTGTCTTCCTCGTCAAATTTGTAATTGAAACTTACCAGCCCACTTTTAAAACTGTAATCTACTGTTTTGGTGCTTTTCTTTTTATCTGCACCAATCTGTAACGCTACAATGTCAATTTTAGTGTTCTCGTTTACTTTAAAACTAAATGAGACCGGTTTTTTGGTGGTGGCTTTTATAGAACCCATCAACGGGATAATGTTACCAATACCATATTCGTAAGCGTAATCTTTTACAAGGGGGAGTACAAAAAAATCCTTTGTAGATTTGACGCCTGTGCCTCCCAGTTGCCAGGCTATATTATCAGGGAAATGCTGGTAATTAAAGATGGTTTTATCAGCAAAAAAATACGAGTCGTTATAGAATTTTGTAAATACAGTTACCTTATCATCTGTATAGCCGCTGCCCCAAGTGGGATCCACATAAAACCAGGTTTCCGGGCTTTGCCCCAATTGCACTACCGCCCAGGTGTGGTTAAATTCATCGGGCTTATCATTGATTTGCTCCACGTTATTTTTTGCATAACCATCCACCGTAAGGCAACGGATCTTTACCACACTGCACATATCCTGGAACAGGGCAGCATATCCACTGGCATTTGTTTTTCTTGTTTTTAAAACATCATCTGAATTTCTTTTTTCATTACCATTGTTACGGGCAGCCTTGCAGTCAAAACTGATGTTGTAAGCAATCCAGTCGAAGATGGCCCTTACTTTTTCTGTATTCTCCGGAAATTTTTTTGTTACTATGTAGCTGATGGTACCCATGTTGAGGGTATCAAGACTGCCTAATGATTTTACATATTCATCCACCACTTTAAAACGGCTGTTGCTGCTTTGTGCAATTACTGTGTTGCATACCAAAATGAATATGCTGAAAAAAATAAGTTTCACCTGATGTTTCATAAAAATAAAAATAACCAATTACAGGTTAACAGTTTCTAAAAAAATAGTCAACAGCACATGATTTTTCAGGGGGATATTATTTTCTAAAAAAAATTCTACATTCTAAAACCTCCCGAATAAATATTCCGTAATTCCTTTAACGAAACATTAACCATCATTAACAATTTAAAAAATTTTTGGTATGAAAAAGGCAAAAGATATTTTGAAACTCAGTTTTATTGCTGTTGGTACACTACTGGCAGCAATCAATTTCACTTCTTGTAAAAAAGAAGCAGAATCAAGGCCGGCAACACCTGCAGTAGTGAAACCAGATCTGGTTTTTTATGGTATCACTGCTTCTGGGAAGTTATCAAAATATAATGCCATGGCTGCAGAAACAGCTATTTCTACAGTCACTATTAATGGGCTTCAGTCAGGGGAATCCATCTTGAGTATTGATTTCAGGCCGGCCACTGGTGAGTTGTATGGATTGGGCAGCAGCAGCAGGTTGTACATCATCAATACAGCAACTGGAAATACCCGTGTAGTAGGTGCAGCTGCATTTACGCCTGCATTGGATGGTACAGTTGCAGGCTTTGACTTTAACCCAACAGTTGACCGTATCCGTGTAGTAACCACTACAGGCCAAAACCTTCGGATAAACCCAGAAACAGGTACAGTAGCTTTTACTGATGGCAGCATTAATGGTGTTTCAGGAGCGGCTGTTTCTGCAGTAGCTTACACTAACAGCAAAGCTGGTGCTTCCTCTACTACTTTGTTTGATATTGATGTTACTTCTCAAAAATTATACAAGCAAATGCCACCCAATACTGGGACACTGGTTCAAGTGGGCAGCCTGGGTGTAGCACCCACAGGAGAAGGTGGATTTGATATTTCACCTGATGGTGCTGTTGCTTTGGCAAGCTTATATGTATCAGGACAGTCTTCTTTGTTCCAGATTGATACTACTTCTGGTGCAGCAGTAAAGCTCGGTGACTTTGCCGGAATGGATGAAGTAAAAGGTATTGCTATACCTACTAACGCTGTAGCGTATGCTACCGATGAAATGAATAACCTGTTAATATTTAATCCCACCAATACAGATGCTCCTGTATCAAAAGTAATTACAGGAATAGCTGCTGGTGATAATATCGAGGGCATAGATTTCAGGCCTTTAAACGGACAGATATTTGCATTGGGAAGGGCTGGTAATTTATATACTTTAAATGCAGCTTCTGGTGCAGCCACTATGGTGGGAACAGGATCTTTTGCCAGTTTATTAGGAAATGGTTTTGGTTTTGATTTTAACCCAACAGTGGACAGGATAAGGGTGGTAAGTACTTCAAAACAAAATTTCAGATTGAATCCAATGACCGGCGCCCTTGCTGCAACTGATATGTTTTTAAACCCAGGCACTCCCAGCATTAGTGGTGCAGCTTATGCTAATAATTTTGCAGGAGCCACTACCACCACACTATTTGATATTGATTGCAGGGCACAAAAATTATACAAACAACTGCCTCCAAATGATGGTACATTGGTAGAAGTAGGTCCTTTAGGAATTACTGTTCAGTCTATGAATGGATTTGACATAGGCAGTACCAGCGGCATAGCGTATGCAATTCTTAAAGTGAATGACAGTAATGCCCTTTACAGTATAAATCTTACCACAGGCACTGCTACCAAAATAAATGATTTCCCTAAGACAGTAAAAGGATTTACAATCGGCTTAGGTTTTTAATGACCTGAAATAAAATGATCTGATAAAAATCTACTGACGAAAGTTGGTGGATTTTTTTATATTGCTGCCGCAATGATTACCTACAGTACCAGCATATTGAAATTTGAAAAGCAGGGAGAGAAAACAGGCTGGACATATATTGAAGTGCCTGCAACAATTGCGGAGCAGTTGAAACCGGGCTGTAAAAAATCATTTAGGGTAAAAGGTAAATTAGACAGCCATGCAATTGCACAGGTTTCTTTGTTGCCAATGGGCAGCGGCAACTTTATAATGCCCGTGAATGCAGCCATGCGTAAAGCCATTGGCAAAAGAAAAGGAGCATTAATAAAAGTGCAGCTTGCTGAAGATACAAAAGCTTACCAGCTAAATACCGAGCTGATGGAATGTATGGCAGATGAACCGGCGGCATTTGAATTTTTCAAAACCAAATCACCGTCTTTTCAAAATTATTACAGCAAATGGGTGGAGAGTGCTAAGACAGAACCTACCAAAGCCAAACGCATTGCAATGGCCGTTTCATCACTGGCAAAAAAAATTGAGTTTGGTGAAATGCTGCGGATGCAAAGGGAATTGAAAGAGTTTTAAAATTGACTGATTGAATTTTTAAAAGCTGTTTGTAGTTGAAGGAGAGTTGAATAATGGTATGCTGTACAAGTGAGTGACACAACGATGTTGCACAGAGAACAAATGTCTGTCTCAAAAAATAATACTGAATAATTTTATCAGCAATCAATAATTTTCTTCCGCCATTCCAGTTCATTGTCCATTCATCAAATGGTATTTGATTTAGCTGCGGCACTGCGTACTTTTATTTTCTAAACTAATTATTTATGAAACGATTTCTTGCAGTACTTGCTTCAGTATGCCTGTTGCAGTATTCAGCTTCAGCACAATTAACCACCGTGGCAGATGGTGGAAATAAAAAAGCAATGGTGGGTGAACGCATTGGTCTTACAGATGTAACCATTCACTACGACCGGCCTGCTGTTAAAGGCAGGGAAGGGAAAATCTGGGGCGGCCTGGTGCCATTTGGATTCACTTATCTTGGCTTTGGAACCAGTAAAGACGCACCCTGGCGGGGAGGTGCCAATGAAAATACTACAGTTGAATTTTCTACCGATGTGATGATTGAAGGCAAACCTCTGGCTGCAGGTAAATACGGTTTTTTTATTGCTGTTGGCAAAGAAGAATCGGTATTAATTTTTTCAAAAAACAATTCTTCGTGGGGAAGTTTTTTTTATGATGCCAAAGAAGATGCGTTGAGAGTAACCATAAAACAACAGCAGCTTGATAAATTAATTGAGCGGCTGCAATATCAATTCATCAATCAAACTGATAACAGCGCTACGGTGGCCTTGCAGTGGGAGAAATGGCAGTTTGCTTTTAAAGTGGAAGTGGATGTTGAAAAGAACCAACTGGAATCTTTCCGTAAAGAATTACGCAGCGATAAGGGTTTTGACTCAAAGGCATGGGCGCAGGCAGTTGATTGGTGTGCTGATCATAAAACAAATTTGGACGAAGCATTGCAGTGGGCAGATTACAGCATAAGCGGTGTGTTTGTTGGTGAAAAGAATTTCCGTACGCTTAGCAGCAAGTCAAGAATTTTAACGCTGCTCAACAGGGGTGCAGAAGCAGATGCTTTGATGAAAGAGGCGCTGCCACTGGGCGACATGGCTGAAGTACACAACTATGCCCGTCAATTACTGGCAGCTAAAAAAACAAAAGAAGCAGCCGAAGCATTCAGAGCCAATTACAAAAAATTCCCCAATACGTTTACTACCAACATGGGAATGATGAGGGCATTCAGCAGTGAAGGAAATTTTAAAGAAGCATTGAAATATGCCAACACTGCATTGGCGCAGGCACCTGATACGGGAAACAAAATGAATGTGGAAAATGTAATAGAAAAATTAAAAGGCGGTAAGGATGTGAACCAGTAAGTGCCCCTAAATCCCCTAAAGGGGACTTTAAGACAAGCGCATTTGGAATAAAGTTTAAATAAAATCGATCATTTAATTAATCTCATTCGTCATTCAATATTTGTAATTCGTAAATAATTTTATTTCATCAATACTCTCAGTATTAATACATAACCATTATCCTGTTTTGGTTTGTCGGTAATGGTAACGATGTGAAGACCGGCTGCTGTCCACACTTTAAAGATTTCGCCTTTAGCATGGGTGCCGATGGCTTTGTCTAATTGTGGTAACATTACGCCACGGACAAACCAGCCAAGATCGCCGCCTTTCATAGCAGAAGCTCCATCAGAACTGTAAGTGGCTGCCATGCCTGCAAAAGTTCTGTCACCAGACTGGATGCGTTGAATGATGTTGTCTGCCAGCGAATCTGCAAAGCGTTTTTTAAAAAGGCCGGTGTCTAAAATGATGTGGCTTACATGATAAAATATGTTGGGAATTTTTGCCAGTATTTTTATCAATACATTATTGCCTTTGAAAGGCCCATATACTTTACCAGTTTTTCCATGATAAGCAAGGCTATCCGGCAATCCTAAAAAAGAAGTACTGCTTACAATAGCAACCGTATCTATCCGGAATTGTTTTTTCAGTTTGAATTTTACATAACCCAGCGGATCAGGTGTGGCTTCCAATTCTTTTTTTATTTGTGCAACAGTTTGACATTTTACCGACAGCATCATTGCGGCAAATAAAAAAGTAACGATCAGTTTTTTCATCTTGTTCATTTAGTTCGGTTGCAAAAGTAAGTAATAGCATGTTGGCTTACGGCAGCGATTGAAATAAAGGAAGCAGGCCACAGGCTGATGAAAAACCAAACCACTATTTTTGTACAATGGAAAAGGAAAAATTGCGGCTGGATAAATACCTGTGGGCCATCCGACTTTTTAAAACAAGGAGCCAGGCCGGCGATGCCTGTGATAAGGGAAAAGTAAAGCTGCAGGGTGATAATGTGAAGGCTGCCAAAGCTGTAAATGTAGGAGATGAGTTTGAAGTGAAAACAGAAGCCAAACGCTGGGTAATAAAAGTAACTGCATTGCTTGATCACCGGGTACAGTATACAGAGGCAATCAAACATTATGAAGACAATACGCCGGCAGAAGAATTAGACCGCATTAAATTCCAGGCGGCTGTTTTTAATACCGGAAAAAGATTGAGTAAACAGGGAAGGCCCACCAAAAAAAATAAAAGAGACCTGGATGAATTTATGGACACTCCTTGATGGAGAATTTTAAAAAAATAAAATACTGCCATGGCAGATAAGCGATGAAAATAGATATTATTTCAGTTGTTCCGGGATTGTTAGAAAGTCCCTTTGCCCATTCCATTATGAAAAGGGCGAAAGACAAAGGCTTGCTGGAAGTGAACTGTATCAACCTGAGAGACCATACCACTTATGCCAGGGCACAGGTGGATGATTACCAGTTTGGCGGCGGTGCAGGTATGGTCATGATGGTGGAGCCATTGGTAAATGCCATTGAAAGTTTGCAGCAAAATACAGTGTATGATGAAGTGATTTTTTTAACGCCGGACGGAGAAATTTTTGACCAAAAAATGGCGAACCAACTTTCATTGAAAAATAATTTGCTGCTTATTTGCGGCCATTACAAAGGGATCGATCAAAGAGTGAGGGATCATTTTATCAGCAAAGAAATTTCTATTGGTGATTATGTTTTAAGCGGTGGTGAATTAGCAGCTGCAGTACTCACAGATGCCATCGGCAGATTAATACCCGGGGTGTTGAATGATGAAACTTCTGCCCTGACAGATTCTTTCCAGGACGATCTTTTATCGGCACCTGTTTATACCCGGCCGGAAGAATTTAGGGGATGGAAAGTACCGGAAATATTAATGAGCGGCAATCATGCAAAAATTGATGCCTGGCGGGAAGAGCAAAGCCTGTTGCGTACTAAGGAAAGAAGACCGGATTTGCTGGATGATAAAATGTAGGTTGAAAAATATCATTGGCTGAACAGGTAAAAATTAAATTGGCCAATCTTCTTAAAAAATTTGGCTAAAAAATTACCGACCCCTATCTTTGCCGTCCTTTAACGGATACGCCGCGTTGGTCAAGGGGTTAAGACGCCTCCCTTTCACGGAGGAATCACGGGTTCGAATCCCGTACGTGGTACAAAAAAATCTTTCAGCAATGAAAGGTTTTTTTATTTTCAAAGCGGTAATTTTTTATCCCAGTCCAACCTCTGAATGCATTTCAGGTATCTCCACATCATCAAAACCTTTATTAATTAGTCGCTGACGGAATGCCTGCTGCACTTCATATTCACCGTGAACTAAAAATAATTTCTTTACTTTTTTTATATCCTGGCAGGCAAGGAACTGGCAGAGGTCTTCATAATCACCGTGGGCACTCATGCTGCGGATGCTGCCGATTTCTGCATTTACTTCATGTACTGCTCCATAAATTTTTACTTCTTTTTGTCCTCTCATTAATTTGCCTCCCAGCGAACGGGGCTCACAATAGCCGGTAAATAAAATAGTATTGCGGCTGCTTTCAATATTGTTGCTAATGTGGTGCTTCACCCTTCCTGCATCTGCCATGCCGCTGGCAGAAATAATTACAAACGGACCATTGCGAAAATTCAGCAGCTTCGATTCATCCACTGTCTTTATAAATTTCAATCCTTTAAAACCAAAAGGGTCGCTGTCGCTTTCTAAAATCTTCTGAATGTTTTTATTAAAATATTGCGGATACCTTTTTACAATTTGTGTTGCTTCCACACTTAGTGGAGAATCAACAAAATAATCCAGCTCCGGTAATCTTCTTTCCAGTTCCAGTTGGTTAAGGGCAAATAATATTTCCTGCGTTCTGCCTACACTAAATGCAGGCATAATCAATTTTCCTTTTTTCTGAATGCAGGCTTTGTTGATCCATTCCAGTAGCTGATCGGGTGTGGTGGTATTTACATCATGCAGGCTGTTGCCGTAGGTGGATTCTAAAATAATATGATCCGCCTGCGAAAATTCTTCCGGAGATTTTAAAATGACATCCCGGTACCGTCCTACATCGCCGCTGAAAGTAACCCGCTGGCTTACCCCATTTTCTTTTACGGTTAAATGCACAGCAGCGCTGCCGATGATGTGGCCTGCATCCGTGTACATCAGTTGTATATTTTCATCAATAGTGCGCCACTCATCATACTCCACTGTTTCAAATTGATCCATTGCTTTTATGGCATCATCTGTAGTGTACATTGGCTGCAGGTAAGGCAGGCCATCCTGTGCCCTTCTTTTATTTTCGTACTTCACTTCACTTTCCTGTATGCCTGCAGAATCTTCCAGCAATACAGCAGTTAATTCTTTGGTTGCCGGAGTACAAAATATTTTTCCTTTAAAACCATCTTTCACCAGTTTTGGTATCAATCCACTGTGATCAATATGTGCATGGGAAAGAATTAAGTAATCCACTTCCTCCGGTTTAAAACCCCACACCCTGTTCATGGCATCGGTGTCTTTGCCCATACCCTGGAACATGCCGCAGTCGAGCAAATATTTTTTTCCGTTGGTCAATGTAAGTAAATGTTTGGAGCCGGTAACAGTACGGGCTGCCCCATGGAATGCAATCTTCATGATAGAAAAATTTTATTCTTTAAAGTTACCTAAGAGTTATTGAATTAGCTGAATTTTACTTTAAACGACCAGGTAATAAAAAATTCTGCCACCAGTTCACCCTGGTCATTATAGCCGGTTGATTTTGCTTTGATGGATTTTCCTTCACCGCTTTGGATGGCTTCTTCAATGGTATTGCGGATGGCATTACCATCTTCACAAATAAAAGTGGTGGTGCCGGTTGCTTTTTTAAAATAGGTAGCCTCAAGGCCGGTCACCAGCATGGAGATGGCCGGTTGCCGTTTGTAAGTATTCATCATGGATAATAAGCCAGTGCTCATTTCTGCGGCCATTGCCAGGCAGGCAAAGTAGGTGCTCTTAAATGGATTTTGAGAAAACCATTTGTACGGCACTGTTACTGCTGCTTTTTCTTTGCTGATATATTTAACCCTTACACCACAAAAGAATGCACTTGGTAATTTGCTCAATAAAAACAACCTGAACTTAACAGGATGATTTATCAGATGAATGAAACTATCGGCATTATCCATTTGCAATATTGTTGTTGAAAAAATATTGTTTTTCATGCGTTGCAGGATCCAGTGATTGCGGCATCCATATTTCTAAAAAAGGCAATACTTTTTTCTTTTTTACGGTTCAGGCCGCTTGCAGCGTCCTGACCCTTTACTGTTTATCAATCTCTACCACACAACCAACTACATTATTTTTTTCAGTGGCTGCTGCTTTAAAATAAATGGTGCCGGCATTGTTGTTATTGTACTGCACATTTTTTATGGAAGCTGCGTTGATGGCTTCATTTAATTTGCCGGCATAGGTTGGCTGGGTACTTTTATTAATGGCGGCATTGATGGCATTGTAATCCAGCGCCTGCTTGCTTAATACCACACCCATAAAATCTTCGCTGCCGATGCTGTCTGCTCGGATAGATTCTTTTCTTGGAAATAACCTTGTGCCGGTGATGCCGCAATAAGGCGAGTGAATGGGCTTGTAAGGAAACAAAACAAAACTGCTGCCGGCGGCATTGGGCGTAAACAAATAGATGTAACACTCCACCGCATTTTTAATTTCCATTTTAAATTTGGTTCCTTTTTTTACCGGTGTTACGGTGGCGAAGTTGTTACTGCCGGTGGCTTTTAATGGAATGTATTGTTTGGTATCATTGTTTACCAAACCTACTGTGCATTCAAAATCGATGTTCAATGCAGCGCCACGTTTTGGCATAGGGTCCACACCGTAAGCTTCTCTTACAAACTTTGGAAAATCAGCATAGCGGATATAGCCCAATCCATTTTCTCCCCACTCCGGTCCCCAGCTGTTCATGATTTGAAAAGCGCCACCTTCCAGCCTGTCATCGTATCCAATCACACACATGGCATGGCCGCCAAAGCCCATCTGGCTGTAATCTTCATCGGTTGGGTGCCACACTTTTTTGCCCATCATGTCCTGCATAAACGTTCCGCCTACCATCATGCCAATTACCACCGGTGCATCTTTGGCAAGGTGTTCTTTAATGGCACGGATGTTTAGATTTTTTACGCCATCATCTTCTGTCAGCCTGTTGAAACCATGCATGCGGTTTTGTGCAGCGTCATTCATCAACTGGCCGTTGGGCTGTGTGCTGCAATCCTGGTCGTTGTAAGGAAAAGCACTAAAAGGTACAGCACCTTTGTTGGTCATAAGTTCCATGGCTTTTATAATGTAAGAACCCTGGCAACCATCCAGCCCAATTTGATTGTACAAAAATGACGGGCTGAATGCCACACTGTTTGGATTGGCTGCAGTGCTGGCACTTTCAATAATACTTCTTGCTGCATAGCCACTGCTCCATGCAACACAACTTCCCTGCTGGCCCTGGTTTTTTCTATCCGGTGCAAACCTTGCCAGCGATACCATTTCGGGCAAAGGATTTTTTGTATTGTCATCAGCAAGGGCTTCATACACACTTGCTTTTTTAAATTGATTGGGATCCAGTCTTCCTCCGGTAGCCAATTGTGCAACAGAATTTGTAATGCCCGATGCACAGGAATTATTGCGGAGCAAAAAATAACCGGCACCTGCAATTATTAACAGCCAGATAATTCCTTTGCCGCCGCCACGGCCAAACATACCGAGGATAAGCGGTAAAAAATTCAACAGGCCACCACCGCCACCGCCGCCACGATTTCCACCACCGCCACTTCCGCCTGAATTGTCATTATAGTCTTGTTGGTCTTGTGGGTCGTCCACCATTTCTAAAGGCATAGCGTTAATTTTTTAAGGTGATAAATTGAGTTTAAATGTAGGGAGATTTTTTTATTCTTTTACCAGTGTTTTAAAACCTTTTCGGCAATCAATTACATGTGTCGTACAAATATTTTAGGATATTTTTTTTCGTTGGCACACAATACCACAAATAAAAAAAGAGGCAGTACAAAAATTGCCTCAATGAGTTGTATTATCGCTGTATGTTATTATCAGGGTGTGAGCAGCGTTTTCAGGTTGGTGGAAATAATTTTTCTGAACCCGGCAGCACCGGTATTGAAGTACTGGTTGCTTGTATCGCTTCTTTCAGCAATTAAGGTATAGCCGATGGATGGAAGATTAATTTTTACAGAACCGTAAGTAATTGCCATAACACTTTGCTCATACCCGGCAACTGGGGTAGTTATTACCGATACTTTCTCATTTGCATCCACATTTGTTCTTTTGAGTTTGATATTGCTGCAGGAAGCAGTCATTTGCCTTACCAGGTTAATTTCTTTTTTCTCAATCACTGCATAGCTGGATTTGAAGTATAAAAAATTAATTACGTAAGGAATACTTTTTACATCTCTCATTTCTGAAGGGGAGATATAAACAAATATGCAGGAGCCAAATAATGGACGGTATTCAGGATTGCTTTTATGCTCACTGGTGATTTTATTTTCCGGAAAATAATTGCGGATTCTTTTTTTTGAAAATGCATTAACCACTCTTTTCTCTTTACCCGGCTTGGTGTAAACCGCATACCAATTGCGTTCCATGTATTATATTATTTAAACTAATGTTGAATACCCGTAAACCGGGACATGTAGTTTCAAAAAGGGGAGGGACAGGTTTTTTGCTGAAGAAAGAGATTCCTACAAAAATAAGGGATTTGAAGTTAGAACAGCATCATTCCCATATCTATAAATCTTTCCATCACATTTTGTAGACAGAATTCGGTCAACTAAGGTTGCCTGAAAAAAAAATAGTTACAATTCATTAACAAATAGGGGTGGAAATAATTGAAAAAAAACCGGGAACTAAGCAGCTCCCGGTTTTTTATATATAATAAGATTTACTCGATCACCTGGTTCTTCAGCAAATCTTCAAAGGTATCCCTGCGGCGGATGAGTTTTGCTTTGCCATCTGTCAACAATACTTCTGCTGGCTTCAGCCGGCTGTTGAAGTTGCTGCTCATTTCAAAACCATAGGCACCGGCGTTATAAAAAACTAAGTAGTCGCCTTCTCTTACCTCATGCAATTTCCTGTCCCAGGCAAATGTGTCTGTTTCACAGATATTGCCCACTACATTGTAAATTCTTTCAGCTCCTTTGGGGTTGCTGATATTTTCTATGTGGTGATAAGCATCGTACATCATGGGGCGTATCAAATGATTGAAACCACTGTTGACACCCACAAAAACCGCTGCCGGCGTTTGTTTGATAACATTTGTTTTTACAACAAAGTAACCACACTGGCTTACCAAATATTTTCCCGGCTCAAACCATACCTGCAATTTTTTGCCGGTTTCTTTTTCAAAATCTTCAAAGGCCTGGGCTACTTTTTCACCCAGTGTATTAATATCTGTTTCAGCATCGCCGGGTTGATAAGGTACTTTGAATCCGCTGCCCAAATCAATAAATTCCAGGTTGGGAAAATGGGTTGCTGTGTTGAACATTACTTCCAGCCCTTCCAGGAAAACACGGATGTCTTTTATCTCACTGCCTGTGTGCATGTGTATGCCGGTAACGTTTAGTTGCGTTGTTTTTACAATTCTTTCAATATGCCGCATCTGGTGGATGGAAATACCAAATTTGCTGTCGATATGGCCGGTAGAGATTTTATAATTGCCACCCGCCATGATGTGTGGGTTCAGGCGGATGCAGACAGGGTAACTGTTTCCAAACTTATTACCAAACTGCTCTAAGATAGAAATATTATCTATGTTGATATTGACACCCAGTTCTTTTACTTCCACTATTTCATCAAAGTCAACACAGTTGGGGGTGTATAAAATATTTTTTTTGTCAAAACCTGCCAGCAGGCCCAGCTTTACTTCGTTTACACTTACACAATCCAATGACGCACCGATAGATTGCACATACTTGAGTACATTGATATTGGTGAGTGATTTACAGGCATAAAAAAAACGGGCATTGCAATTTTTAAATGCCTTCTGCAATTTCTTGTATTGGTTGCCGATACGTTCGGCATGATACACATACACAGGGGTGCCAAATTCATCGGCAATGTCTGTCAGCTGCTGGTGGGTTAAGTTTTTTACCATGTTAATTGTTAAGTATTTAGGTTGATTGTTTTTGTATATAAAAAAAGGTATGAGAAACATCCGTTTTCATACCTTTTTATCAATTAATTTTTTTACATAAAAGTTATGAGTCGGTTTCTTCTTCGCCGTCCTTTACCTGTTTATTTTCCACTATTTCTCCTTCGGGTGTTACTGCTAAATTTGCTGCAGCATCATCTTCAATCACTGTTTCAGCAACAATCATTTCTTGCTCCATTATTTCTTCCTGATCTTGGGTGGCACCATGTGTTACCACTGTAGCCTGTACCAGCTCTTCCATCAGCACTTCGTTTATTTTAGGCAAATCAGCTGTGCTGTTGATACCAAAATAATCCATGAAGGATTTCGAAGTGGCATAGATTAAAGGCTTGCCAACAGCATCTTCATTTCTTCCAGATATGATCACTAAATCTTTTTCCAATAATTTCTGAACTGCATAATCACAGTTTACACCACGGATAGCTTCCATCTCACTTTTAGTGATGGGCTGCTTGTAAGCAATGATGGCCAGTGTTTCCAAAGCTGCAATGGAAAGGCGTTTTAAAAATTTATCGCCGTTTAACTGGGCTACTGTTTTGTGGAATTCTTTTTTGGTAAGAAACTGCCAGCCGCCACCGCTTTGCTTTAATTCAAATGCATAAAACTCGGCATTGTATTTTTCATGAATGCCTTCTACTGCGGCTTCCACCTGCTCCATGCTGGCCCTGTCTTCAATAAATCCCAGGGCACTATTTAGCAATTCCATCAACTCAATATTGGTTAGTGGTTTGTCGCTTGCAAAAATCAGCGCTTCGATATGTGGTATTATTTGAGAGAGTTCCATTGTTTCAATTTGGTGATTTGATGATTTGATAATGTGTTGATGACTTAGATAATTACCCAATCAGCAAATTTTCAAATCTTCAAATTGTTTTAACCATTCAACGCTGCTGCACCACTCACAATCTCCGTTAGCTCTGTGGTAATGGCAGCCTGCCTTGCCCTGTTGTAACTTATCTTTAATGATTTCAATAATTCGTTGGCATTATCACTGGCCTTGTCCATCGCCGTCATCCTGGCACCATGTTCACTTGCATTGGCATCCAGCACAGCTTTGAATAATTGTGTGTTTAAAATTTTTGGCATCAGCTCATTTACCAAAACTTCTTTACCCGGCTCAAAAATAAAGTCTGCTTTTTTCTGTCCTTCCTTTGCCACTACTTTTTGTACGGGTAAAAATTGCTCTGCAACAAAAAGTTGGGTGCCTGCATTTTTAAATTCACTGTAAATTACTTCCACCGCATCAATTTCTTTATTGCTGAAAGCCGTCATAGCGTATTGTGCGGCAGCCTGTACTTTATCAAAACTGAGCCCTGTAAAAATGTCCCAGTATTTATCATATACTTTAAATCCGTTTTTAGTAAAATGCTCAAAACCCTTTTTACCAATTGGCAATAGCATCACATTGCCTTGTGCATTTTGACTGGCATATTTATCTTTTATTACCTGCTTGGCTAATTTTATCAGGTTGCTGTTGTAACCGCCGCACAAACCCCTATCGCTGGTAACCACAATGATCAATGCTTTTGTAACCGACCTTTCAGTAGCTAGCGACATGCTCACTTCTCCATCGCTGGTGCTGACAATATTGCTCAGCATTTCCTGCAATTTTTGTGCATAAGGCCTCATTTGTGTAATGGCATCCTGTGCCCTGCGAAGCTTGGCTGCACTCACCATTTTCATGGCTTTGGTTATCTGCTGGGTGCTCTGTACACTTTTTATCCTGTTACGAACTTCCTTTAATGCTCCGGACATATTCTATCTGATTAAATTGTATTGCTATTGATTTCGGTGTGCAAATGTAGGGCAAAAATGGGTAAAATGGAGATGGATTTTCCACAAGAAAATGATAAGTATTAATGTGGTAAGTAATAAGTTTGTTATGACCGTTGGCTTCACTTATTACTTAACACTTACAACTTACTGCTCTAAAATACCTTGATCTCCGCATTCTTATTCTCTTTTCCCATATTTCTGAAGTCTGGGCCTTTGGGCTTTTGTCCCTGGAATTTTTGCAGGCGGTAAGTAAATGTGAGCATGAAATATCTGCCCAGCCTGTTACTCCGGGTATCCACAATGGCATTGGAAGAAACAGACCGGCTGATATTGGCATTTTGATTGAACAGGTCGAAAGCTGCCAGGCGGATGATGCCATTTTTCTTTTTAAACAATTGTTTCTCTATAGAAGAAGTGAGGATGGCCTGGTTGCGGCTAACCGTTGCATTGAGTCCGTAATTGAAAGTGTAGTCAAAATCATATTTCAATACCCAGCTGCCGGGAATATCTACATCAATATTGCTGCTGATGGTTAAGGCACTGCTGTTGGTATTTTGTAATGAAGACAAAGCAGATCCTTCCGGCTTTTTGTAGCTAACATCATTGATGCTGTAGCTGGCACCTGCACCAAACTGCAGCCAGGTTTTATAATTGTATTCAAACACAAATCCCTGCGATGCAATCCAGTTTTGGCCAATGTTCCGGATGCTGTCCACCAAGTTGATATTGTGATTGTAGTTAACATTTCCTGTAAGGGTAATTACATATTTTCTTTTCTTAAATGGTTTTGAAAAAGTATAAAAACCGAGGAGATTATAATAGCCATTTACATTTTCCGGGATACTTAATTGTGCACCTGAGCCTCCCCTTCGAATGGTATTATTTACAATCTGGTTGCTGATGCTGCTAAGGGTAATATTGGTAAATAATATTTTGCCGGTAACAATATTAAAATTGTTGAAGCTGATATTGATGTTGTGGTTGATAGAAGGTTTCAGCAACGGGTTGCCTTTGGTAGCTGCCTGCGGATTGCTGATGTCCAGCACTTCCTGCAACTGGCTAAACGTAGGCTGGGTAGCATTTCCACTGTAGTTGGCGCTAAAACTTTTCATCTTAGAAAAATTGTAAGTAAACCTTGCGATGGGGAAAATATTTACCCGGTTAATGGTTTTATAAGCACTGTCTTTTGTTAAAGATTTGCCTTGTAAACTTATCGGCTGCAAACTTACGCCAAGTGTGTAGGTATATTTTTTCATTGTAGTTCTTAATGAAATACCTACCCGGTTATTGTAAAAATCATTGTCAAAATTGTTGGATAAATAAGGAATTAATGTTTGCATACCCGTGGCAGAATCTAGGCTGTAAGTTTTTTTATTATTGCCGGCATAATTGAGGTTGTGTGATGCTGCAATATCAAGGTTACGGGTTTTGCTCAATGGCTCTGAGTAAGTTAAGCGGATGCCCGAATTATGATTGCTGTTGGCCTGTTCAATAAACTGTAACTGGTTGATGATGCCGGCGGGTGTTGTAAAAAATGCGGTGGAGTTTTGAGTATTTTGATCACTGTTGCTTTCCGATGCACCCAGGCTAAGGTTAGCTGAAAAATTTCTTCCTCTTTTTTTGAAACGGTGGTTGAATAAAATATTGCCACTGATGTTGGGGCTGGTGGAGCCGGACAAATTATTATTATATCCATTGCTGGTTTTTGATCCGCTGGTAGTGGCATAATCAAACAATGTTTTACTGTTACTGCTGCTGGTAGTGTAGGTAACAGTAGGGCTTATTTTTAAATAATTTACAGAGTCAACCTGGTATTCCATGTTGAAATAAAAACGGTGATTATCGCCGGCAGAAGCGGTATTGTTATCCTGGTTATTGATAAAAGAACTGTTCTCAAAAAAGTTTTGAGTGCTGGTGGTTTGCAGTGCTTTGGTGTTTCTGTGAGCGTAAGAATAACTGCCATACACATTTATTTTTTTGCTCCATTCATCCTGGTAATTAAAACCAAAAGAATTTGAATTGCTGATGCCGCTGTTGTTACCCTGGCCACCGGTAATAAAGCCCTGGTCGCCATTTTGAAAAGCATTCATCAGTCCGCTTCCGCCCCCCATATCGTTCATCATGCCTTGCCCCATTTTCATCATGCTGCCCATGCCACGGTTGGCTCCGCCATTTCCAAAATTGAACAATGACTGGCCGGTATTATTGCTGTTGCCAATGATAGAAATCTGCTGCTTATTATTAAAATAATTTGCGTTTAGCGATGCCTGGTAGCGGTCTTGTGTACCAGCCCCCACAGTTACCCTTCCAAAAAAACCTTTGTTCTTATCTTTTTTTATCTGCAGGTTGATAATTTTTTCCGGATCGCCATCTTTAATACCCGACACCGTGGACTGGTCTCCATAGTCATCAATCACCTGTACCTTTTCTATGATGTTGGCAGGCAGTTCCCGGGTGGCTGTTTTTACATCGCCGCCAAAAAAATCTTTTCCATTTACTCTTACTTTGGTTACCGTTTTTCCCTGTGCGGTTACATTGCCATCTTTATCTACAGTAATGCCCGGCAGTTTTTTCAGCAGGTCTTCCGTCATGGCATTTTCCTTTACTTTAAAAGCATCCACCCGGTATTCAATGGTATCTTCTTTTATCAATATGGGTGGCCCCTGCACTACTACTTCATCCAGCAATTTTGCCCGGGTTGCCAAAATGATATTACCCACAGCAATATTTTTTTCCTGTTTATTTACAGGAATAAATTTGGCTGCAGGCTGGTAACCCAACGATGAAAAAATGAGAGAAAAATTAGAAGCAGGCACGGGTGAAATATTAAATTCTCCTTTTTCGTCTGCAAAAAAATAAGCAGTATCAGTTATGTTGTTTTTTACAACCAACCCAATCACCGTTCGTTCAATAGCCTTGCTGGTGGCAGAGTCTGTAACTTTGCCCGTTATTTGTGCCGCTGCAAAAAAGTGAATGCCGAACAGGGGTATGAATAGTATTATTTTTCTCATTTATCAGTTTTTGTGAACGTATCGGAATTGTAAATGTAAAGCCATAAATCATTCATGTCTTTTTTTTAGTACGAATGGTTCAGTTAAATACTGAGTGTATTGATGGTTATAACTACGCAATCGTTGCCAGAAATTTATTTACCAAATCGCCAGAAATAAAATTATTTATGTAATATTTGACATTCATAAAAAATTACCTTTCCGAAACAACGCAAGGAAAATGCTTTTACATGGATTTACTTTTTAATTTTTTGCTTACCATTTTAGTTGAACTGCCCATTGTTGGATTTTTTTTCAAGAAAAGAAAAAGAAAGGCTGCATGGCTGGTATGCCTTCTTGCTAATCTCGTTACCTGGCCTATTGTAAATATCATCCGGCTCAACACAGACTGGAACCTTGAGATAGTGGAGATTGGAGTGGTAATACTGGAAGGTGCAGCCTATTGGTTCTTCTTGGGACGCAATTGGACGAAAGCCATCTCAATAACAATTTTGGCCAATGCAGCCAGTTTTCTACTCACCAAATTTGTTCATATCGGCCCTGATTTTTTTCAAAAGAAAAGCAATATCATACATTAAAGCCAGTGGCTAAGCCTATGGTGTATTTGCGGAGAGCGCAATCTTTACTGGTTTCAGGCTGTGTATGATTACAATTTTTCCACCCTCTTTTGTTTGTTGCTGCAATGAAATTTTTCTATAAATAGATGCAGACAAAGAAAGGGCTTTCCCTTTTTGCCGTTTCAATTCTTTTACAGGTATAATAATGATGTTGCCTGAATCGGCAGCCAAATGTTTTACCATAAAACTTGAATCGGTATCAATGGTTTTCAGTTCTATATAATCATCACCCTGCAAAGCGGTTGTTTCAAATGATATATTTAACAGCTGTGTAGCAGCAGCGGTAGCAGGAACATTTACCAGCCTGAAATTGTCAAAAGAAAAATCATTCTCCATTTTTTTATTGCTGATGTCAGTAAATGCAAAATGATGGGTGGTAAAAAATTTTTTTGCAGGCAGGTTAATCCGGTAGAAAGCACCACTGTAACTATTGCTGTCCACTTTGATAGCAGTACCGTCAAATGATATACCGCTTGGTTTGGTTAACGCCAGTGTTGTTCCTTTATCACCTGCAAAACGAAACTGGGCCCACACTTCCACCTTATCATCATTCTCACCTTCCGTGTAGTTAATTCTATAATCCTGGTAAATGGTTTCCTGGTTTACATCTTTGCTTTCGCCAATTTCGCTACTGCTGCAGGAAGCAAATACAAAAGAAAGCGAAAGACATACCACTGGCAGATAATTTTTAATGACAGTCATATAATTGGTTTTGTGTTAATGCCGCAAACAAAAAAATGTTAGTTAATAAAAGCCTAATAATAAGTAGCAGTGCTTAACTGCAGTACCATTTGCTTTTCGAAATAGGTCTTTATAGTTGAATATTGAGAATTGGTTATTGAAAATTTCTCTTTTCAACAGCCAACCCTAAACCATCTAAACTTCTAAACCTCTAAACTAATTGTTACCTTTGCCACCCTGTCAATTTGGCTACGATTTTTTTTCAGCACCATATTTGACATGGCAAATTACCTAATTTAATAAATTTCACATATACCCACTAACACGGAATTTTATGGCAGGCTTTTTATCAAAAATATTTGGAGGCAATAAAAGTGAGAAAGACGTAAAAAAAATAACGCCCCAGGTAGCAACGATCAACGGATTTTTTTCCCAATACCAATCGCTCAGCAACGACGAGTTGCGTAATAAAACTCAGGAATTCCGCAGCCGGATACAGCAACACCTTAGCCTTATTGACGAACAAATAAATAATAAAAAAGAAGAAGCAGAGGCTTTGCCTGTTGAAAGCATCAATGAAAAAGATGTGATTTATCAGCAGGTGGATGCCTTAAAAAAAGACAGGGATAAAGCGATTGAAGAAATTTTACTCCAGTTGTTACCCGAAGCTTTTGCTACAGTAAAAGAAACAGCCCGCCGCTTTAAAGAAAATACCAGCCTCGAAAGTTCTGTAACAGAACTGGATAAAATATTAGCTGTAAAAAAAGACCATATCACTATCCAGGGTGATAAATCTATTTACAGTAATTCCTGGAAAGCAGCTGGTGGAGATGTAACCTGGAATATGCTGCACTATGATGTGCAGTTGATTGGAGGAGCCGTTTTACACAGTGGTAAAATTTCTGAGATGGCTACGGGTGAAGGTAAAACACTGGTGAGTACATTGCCTGCTTACCTAAATGCACTGGCTGGCGAAGGAGTACACATTGTAACAGTAAATGATTATTTGGCAAGAAGGGATAGTGAATGGAATGGCCCCATCTTTGAATGGCTGGGCCTTACAGTAGATTGTATTGATAAGCATGAACCCAATGGTGATGCAAGAAGGGCAGCCTACAATGCCGACATTACCTACGGTACCAACAATGAATTTGGTTTTGATTATCTCCGGGATAACATGGTGCATAACCCGGATGAAATGGTACAGCGTAAACATCATTTTGCGATGGTGGATGAAGTGGATAGTGTATTGATTGATGATGCTCGTACACCGTTAATTATCAGTGGCCCGATTGGACACAGCGATAATACCCAACAATTCTTTGACCTGAAACCAAGAATAGAAAAATTGGTAGATGCACAAAAGAAAGCAGTCAATCAGTATTTAATAGAAGCAAAGAAAAAAATTGGTGAAGGCAATGACGATCCTAAAGATGGCGGCCTGTCTTTGTTTAGGGCACACAGAGGTTTACCTAAGAACAGTGCTTTAATTAAATTCTTAAGCGAACCGGGCATCAGGGTAAAATTGCAGAAAAGTGAAAACTATTATTTAGCAGATCAGCAAAAAGAAATGCCCAAGGTGGATGAAGAACTGTACTTCCATATCGATGAAAAAAATAACCAGGTTGATTTAACTGACAGAGGTATTAACCTGATTACAAGAAGTGGTGAAGATCCTGAATTTTTTATACTGCCTGATATTGCCACCAAACTGGCTGTCATTGAAAAAAGTGATGCAGGTGCAGATGATAAACTGCATCAAAAAGAAGGCTTGCTGAATGAGTACTCATTAAAAGCAGACCGTATTCATACCGTACAGCAATTACTAAAAGCATATACTTTGTTTGATAAAGACACGGAATATGTGGTGATGGAAGGAGCCGTGAAAATCGTAGATGAACAAACAGGCCGTATCCTTGATGGCCGCCGCTACAGTGATGGCCTGCACCAGGCAATTGAAGCAAAAGAAAATGTAAAGATTGAAGCCAGCACACAAACATACGCAACCGTTACGCTGCAAAATTATTTCCGTATGTACCACAAATTGTGTGGGATGACGGGTACTGCAGAAACAGAAGCTGCAGAGTTGTGGGACATTTATAAATTAGATGTAGTAACCATTCCAACTAATTTAAAAGCGATCAGGAAAGATGAACAGGATTTGGTGTACAAAACCAAAAGGGAGAAATACAAAGCTGTTATTGAAGAGATAGAAAAGCTTCGCAATGCCGGCAGGCCATCGCTGGTAGGTACCACTTCGGTAGAGATCAGTGAATTGCTGAGCCGTATGCTGAAACAAAAAAATATTCCGCACAATGTGCTGAATGCAAAGCAACATGCTAAGGAAGCACAGGTGGTGGCTGAAGCCGGGCTATCCGGTGCCGTTACCATTGCCACCAACATGGCTGGCCGTGGTACAGATATTAAGCTGGGGCCGGGTGTGAAAGAAGCTGGAGGATTGGCAATTGTGGGTACAGAAAGGCATGAAAGCCGTCGGGTGGACAGGCAGCTTCGTGGACGTGCCGGCCGCCAGGGAGATCCGGGCAGTACTCAATTTTTTGTAAGCCTCGAAGATGACCTGATGCGTATGTTTGGCAGCGAAAGAATTGCATCATTGATGGATAGGATGGGATATAAAGAAGGTGAAGTGATACAGCACAGCATGATCTCCAAATCCATTGAAAGAGCACAGAAGAAAGTGGAAGAAAATAACTTTGGCATCCGTAAGCGTTTGCTGGAGTATGATGATGTGATGAACAAACAAAGAAACGTGGTGTACAGCAAACGCAACCATGCTTTGTTTGGAGAAAGGCTGGCGCTTGATTTAGATAATGCGTTTTATTCTGTTGCAGACGGCCTGGTAAATTCATTTAAAGAAAGCAGCGACCATGAAGGATTTAAGCTGGCAGCCATCATGAATTTTGGAATTGATACCAACATTACTGCTGAAGAATTAGAAAAGGGGGCAGCCAATACTGTAGCTGAAAAATTATATGACGAAGCAAAGGCCAGCTACAACCGAAAAGTGGCTGCCATAGCTGCACAAACTTTGCCCATCATTAAAAATATCCGCAAAGAGCAGGGCAATCATATTGTGAATGTAGCAGTACCGTTTACCGATGGACGAAAAGCGATACAGGCTTTGGCCAACCTGGAAAAAACTATTAGCTCCGAAGGTGCAGAATTGCCCAATGCGCTGGAACGCAGCATTACATTGGCTTTAATAGACGATGCCTGGAAAGAACACCTGAGAGCCATGGATGATTTGCGCCACAGCGTACAAACTGCAGGATACGAACAAAAAGACCCGTTGGTGATTTACAAGATAGAAGCCTTTAGTGCTTTTAAACAAATGGACGACCAGGTGAATAAGGACATTGTAAGCTTCCTCAGCCATTGCGCTATACCAATGGAAGAAACCAATGCCGGTAAAATAAAAGAGGGCAGGGAAGAAAAAACTGATATGAGCAAAATGCGCCAGCGCAAAGAAGAATTTGCAGGTGCTGCCAGCAGCACTGGCGGCCCGGAATACATGAGCCAGGAAAATGATTACTACGAACCGTCTGCACCAATAAAACAGGAGCCGATAAGAGTAGAAAAAGCACCGGGACGTAATGATCCTTGTCCTTGCGGCAGTGGTAAAAAATATAAGGCTTGCCATGGGAAGGATGCTTAATGGGAAATAATTTTTATAAAAAACCATTCATTAATTTGAATGGTTTTTTTCTTTTGGGGAATGAGGAACATAAAAGATCACCCATTTGTTATGTCCATGTTAAAGCATCCAAAATATTTCTTTTAATAAAATAAATAGAGATCTCTCCGTTAACGATTGCGTAGATAGTTTCTTTCAAAACAGGCGATGGGCATCATTTTGGCGGTATCTTAGTATTCGATTCTTACAAAAGAATCATAATTAAAATGACTTGCCTAAAATGAGTTATAGAAATTTGCGCTTGCCTTTTTTGCTTACGTTTATACTGGGTTTTCCAATACAAATCTTTGCTACTAATTATTATGTTGCACCGGTAGCAATGTACCCCAATGCAAGTGATGCCAACGCAGGTACTTCTTTAGCATTGCCTTTTGCTACTTTAGCAAAAGCGATTTCAAAAGCGAATGTAGCAGGCGACACTATTTTTGTAAGAAGCGGCACTTATACTGTTACCACTACCATCAGAATTACAAAGTTAGGTACTGCAACAAAACATTATGTACTAACAGCATATCAGCCAGATTTACTCAATGCGGATTCCAGGCCGGTGTTTGATTTTTCTGCAATGCCGGTAGCCGGTGGCAATATTGGTATCATCATCAGTGCAGCAAGTTATTGGGACATCATTGGTATTGTTATCAAAGGTGCTGGTGACAATGGGATGCTCCTGCAAAACACGGCTCATCACATCAAGGTAGAATTTTGTTCGTTTACCCGTAACCGGGATACGGGTTGCCAAATCAGGTCTGGCTCCCATCATTGTTTAATATTGAATTGCGACAGTTATGAAAATGCAGACTTAGGCCCTGGTACTACATCGCTTGGCGGTAACGCAGATGGCTTTGCACCCAAGCTGGATGTGGGCGACAGCATTATTTTCCGTAGCTGCAGGGCATGGATGAATTCGGATGACGGCTGGGATGGCTATTTAAAAACGATCGGCACTGCTTACCCTGATGGCATGACAACTATTTTAGAAGACTGCTGGGCATTTCACAATGGTTACTACTGGCTGGATGGATCAACCACCACATCAGAAAATGGCAATGGTTTTAAAATGGGCGGCAGCGCTGCAAAAGACGAAGCACATAATTTTGTTGTGACCAGATGTTTGTCATTCCGGAACAAAGCAAAAGGCTACGACCAAAACGGCAATGCAGGCTCTATGTACTTATATAATAATACAGCACACAGCAACGGCGAT
>JANMJU010000183.1:0-15032 GCA_031371545.1 Chitinophagaceae bacterium | reverse complement strand
TACAAAACAACCAAAAATGGATATCAAACAACAATGTAGGACTCTGTCATTTGTCGCCTTGTTACTAAATTGTATAAGCATTCGAAATAAAAATCCTTTAAGCACAGTACAGTACAGCCCTATTGCATATTAAATTACAATTGTCTATTTTACATGGAAGCCTCATTCATCCATTTTCATTCAAAACTGTTGCATGAAAAAGATAATGGTGTAAATCAATATTTGAAATATAAAAATTAAAAAAATGGAAACAAACAACACGAAAGAAAAATCTGCTGCAATAAAAAACATAGAAGAATTTTTTAAAACGCACAATCCCATCTTTGTTGCAGAAAATGCCGTTTTTAAAGATATGACTACAGGCCAGGAAATGGCAGGCCGCAAGGCGATAGGAGACATGCTTCAATACATGTATCACATTGCCTTTGATGCCAAAGCAGTAGTGAGCAATACTCTTATCACAGACAGCAAAGCTTTGCTGGAGGCAAGTTTTGAAGGAAAACATATTGGTGAATTTGCAGGCATTCCTGCCACTAATAAACAAGTCAGCGTTCCTTTATGTGTCAGCTACGATCTTAATAAAGATGGTTTAATTCAGAACGGAAGGATTTATATGTTGACGGATGTAATGATGCAGCAATTGAAATCGAATTGATTGCTTGTACCAAAATATTTTTTATAGACATTAACCTTTACCATTGCTGCAAACAAATGCACTGATACTGCCCCCGGTGTATTTTCCACAATTAGCGGAAGTTTCCGCTTGTACTTCTTCCATCAGGCACATATTTTAGGCATTGCCTCTTATAAAAACAAAACAGGCAACCCAAAGGCTGCCTGTTTATTCAAACAAAATTATTTTATTACCGCACTATCACAAATGATTCATGCAGTATTGCATCATTATTAATAACAGTAATAAAATACCTGCCGGCAGGTAATTGATTTGTTGCCAATTTAATATTATTCTGTGTCGCAGTTACTGTTTGATTGATCAGTTCCCTTCCGGCAATATCCGTTACTTTCAGGCGGCTGCCATCTTTCAGCGGATGCTGCAATGCAATGGTAATATCATTTACCGCAGGGTTAGGATACACACTGATAATGCCGCCATTATTATTCAGCCTTACAGATACAGTTTTGCTGTAAATAAATTTGCCGTCAATATCCACCATCTTCAACCGGTAAAAAACAGTTCTTACATCTGGTAAATTTTTATCCGCTAAATAATAGCTGCTTAAATTTTGTCCCAGCACCGTTCCTATTTTATTGAAGCTGATACCATCAATACTTCTCTCCACTTCATACTGCCTGAAGTTAGCTTCCCTGCTGGCTGTCCAGTTTAAAGAAATAGAAGAGCTATTTTTTGTGGCAGTAAAATCAATTAATGTTACCGGCAACAAGCCGGTGCATTGCCATATCAGCGCTGCATATTCAGGATGGTCAATAAAGGGGTTACGGTTATTTTGAATAGCATACACTGCTTCATTACGGGCAATTTCTTTAGCACTAACAGGGTCTTGTACATGCCATTTATACAGCAATTGAATATACCAGTCATCCAAAGATGGCCAGCTGGTGCCGTTTAAAACGTCATCGGCATTGCTGTTGGTTTGCCATGCAGCAATATCACTTTCATAACGGGTTACCATGTAAAAATAATTACGGGCAATATCTCCCTTGTATTCATCAATCACTTCAAATGCCCTTCCGGCAACACCCGAAGTGGGAAAGCCGGGAAAAGTATTGGTACCAAGCTTACTGCCATTTACAGAAGTATAAACAGGGGAAGTTACTTCTGAATAGGGATAATTGCCATGTTGCCCATTCGAATATCCATCGGTTGGGTAAAGGGCAAATAAATCTGTAACAGCCGGGGCAGTGGCATTAAACCAAGCTTGGGGAAACGTGTGTTCCCTGTTGTAACAGCTTCCTTCACCGGCAATACTTCCACCACAATTATTTACTTGCGAAACATAAGTAAATGCTTCCGGTCCCGTCGGATTATCAGAATAAATGTCCCAGATAATATCTGCGGTGTTATCATCATTCCTATGTACATCGGTAGAAGAATAAGCAGCCAATACAGCAGAATTACTGATAGCCGTTGTGTTGGAAGATATTTTATTGAATAAAGCAGTTTTTAAAGGAGCACAGGTAAGCCCTGCTGCAGTGTTATAATAACCCGGAGGTATCTGTCCAGTAGCAGTTTTAAACAATAAAAGCAGGCTGGCAATTCGTAAAAATTTAATCATAATTTTTTTGACAAATAAAAATGAAAGAACGTTGTTTAAATAAAATTAAATAACAAAAAAACCTGTCAATTTATATTGACAGGCCTGAATATTTTTATGCAGGTAAACTAATTACTTAGCAATCGCATTCACCTTCTTAGCCAGTTTGCTCTTCAGGTTAGCTGCTTTGTTTTTATGGATAATCCCTCTTTTAGCTAATTTATCAATCATAGCCTCTACAGAAGGCAATTTATCGCCAGCTGCTGCTTTTTCATCAATCGCTTTGATATCACGGATAGCGTTACGGGTTGTTTTACCATAATAACGGTTACGTTCGTTGCGTTTGCGGCTCTGACGTACATCTTTTTTTGTTGCTGAATGGTTTGCCATTTTTAATTCTAATTTTGGGCTGCAAAGATAGGGGAATGAAATAAGAATATTGCATCTAAGCAAAAGGATTTTTAAATTCTCCTAAAAACACACTGTAAACAGCTTATCTGCCTGCAAATGAATCGTGTAAAAATTACCCTGCTGCTGCTTCACATCATTTCACTGGCACTTTTGGTACCCGGTCTGGTGAAAGATATGCTGGAAATAAATATTTCCGCTCATTTTTTTATAGAACTGAACCTGTTCAATGAAAACAAAAGTATCCTTGGCACATTGTCGGCTTTATGGCAATCGCACAATTATTTTCCTTACAGCCTTATCCTTTTGTTTGGAATCATTATTCCACTGGTAAAATCCGTTCTGGTATTTTACCTCCTCATTGCCCCAAAGCCCCGCCAGGATTATTATTATTTGGTAACTGCCATTAGTAAATGGGCGATGGCAGATGTGTTTGCTATCAGCATTTTTACTGCCTTCCTGGGTGCCAATGCCATGCTGAACACTGCTGCTATTTTGCAACCTGGATTTTACTTTTTTGCAGGATATGTTTTATTAAGTGGTTTGGTTTCTGCATTGTTGGGAAAAATCCTGGAAAAGCAACCTGCAGGCAATCTATAAACACCGATATTTGCATTCAAATTTTGCCATACAAATTTATAACAACCACCCAACAATGAAGGATTTTCAATACATCACTAACTCCCACCCTGCCTACATCGAAAGCTTGTATCAGGATTATGTAAAAAACCCGGAAAGCGTTGAGGAAGACATGCGAAAGTTTTTTGATGGTTTTGATTTTGCCATTTCAAACGCTAAGGGGAAAATAAGTGAGGAATTAGCTAAGCCACACAAAACGGAAAATGGAGAAGCAAAAAACGAGAAACCCGATATAGACTGGATGAAAGAAATCAGGGCCTACCGTATGATACTGGGCTACCGGAACAAAGGCCATCTGCTGGCAAAAACAAATCCTATTCGTAAAAGAAAAGACCGGGGTGCCAATATTGAGCTGGAGTTTTATGGCTTGGCAGAATCTGATTTGGATACTGTTTGCAATGCCGGTAATTTAATTGGACTGGGGCCAACTACGCTGCGTAATATCCAGGCATACTTAGAAAAATGTTATGCCTCTCATGTTGGTATCGAATTTAAATATATCAGCGACCAGAAGAAAGTGGATTTTATTACCAATGCAATGGAAAAAGAATTCCATCTGCCCTTACCCCTAAATAAAAGAAAACGCATTCTGGAAAAACTGAACCAGGGTGTAATGTTTGAGAAATTTCTGCATACAAAATATATCGGGCAAAAACGTTTTTCTTTAGAAGGTGGAGAAACGACCATTGCCGCCCTGGATGCTATTATCAATATGTCTGCAAATGCAGGTGTGGAAGAAGTGGTAATCGGCATGGCACACAGGGGAAGATTGAATATACTTGCCAATATCATGGGCAAAACTTACGAACAAATTTTCAGTGAATTTGAAGGCACTGCAACACTTGACCAAACAATGGGCAGCGGCGATGTGAAATACCACATGGGCTATGGCAGTGAGGTTCAGACACTGGATGGTAAAGAAATACATTTAAAACTGATGCCCAACCCTTCTCACCTGGAAGCTGTAGATCCGGTAGTAGTTGGTTTTAGCATGGCCAAAGCGGATGTATTATACAAGAGTGATTACGATAAAATATTGCCCATATTAATACATGGCGATGCCTCTGTTGCCGGCCAGGGAATTGTGTATGAAGTATTGCAGATGAGCAATCTGAAAGGATATAACACTGGTGGCACTATTCATTTTGTTATCAACAACCAAATTGGCTTTACCACAGATTTTGATGATGCAAGAAGTTCCGATTATTGTACTTCTTTGGCAGCAATGGTGCAGGCACCTGTAATGCATGTAAATGGTGATGATGCCGAAGCTGTGGTTAAGTGTGTGGAAATTGCCACCCGTTACCGCCAGGAATTTAACAGTGATGTATTCATTGATATGGTTTGCTACCGCAAGCATGGGCATAACGAGGGGGATGACCCTAAGTTTACCCAGCCGCAGCTGTATGCACTCATTGAGAAGCATCCCAATCCGAGGGAAGTATATACAGAATATCTTTTAAAGAATGGAGAAGCTGATGCCCAGGATCTGGCAAAAGAAATGGAAAAGAAATTCTGGAGTGATCTGCAGGAGCGGCTTGATGAGGTAAAACAAAATCCGCTTCCTTATAAATACCAGGCTCCTGAAATTGCATGGAAAAGTTTAAGGAAAGCAACACCCGAAGATTTTACTCAATCGCCTGTAACAGCCATCAGCGCTGCTGATTTTGAAAAAGTATTTCAGTCCATCATGAAATGGCCGGCTGATTTTAAACCATTAAAAAAGATAGAAAAGATCATCCAGGATAAAATAAAATTATACAAAGATGAAAAGAAAGTGGATTGGGCAACAGGTGAGTTAATGGCTTATGGTAGTTTACTATTGGATGGTAAAGATGTACGCATGAGTGGCCAGGATGTACGGCGTGGTACTTTCTCCCACCGCCATGCGGTATTGCAGGATGAAGTAACTAATAAATCCTACAGCCGCCTGAGAGGCATTGAGGGAGCTAATGGTCATTTCAGGATTTACAATTCGCTTCTGAGTGAATATGGTGTATTAGGTTTTGAATATGGATACGCCATGGCCAATCCAAATACATTGGTATTATGGGAAGCTCAGTTTGGAGATTTTTGCAATGGTGCCCAAACCATGATAGATCAGTTTATTGCCGCCGGTGAACAAAAATGGAACCGGATGAATGGAGTTACCATGCTGTTGCCACATGGCTACGAAGGCCAGGGGCCTGAACACAGCAGCGCAAGGATGGAGCGCTTTTTACAAATGTGTGCTGAATTAAATATGGTCATCACCAATATCACAACTTCTGCTAACTTCTTTCATGCTTTACGCAGACAATTGATCTGGGCATTTAGAAAACCACTTATCAATTTTGCACCAAAAGCCAATCTTCGACATCCAGGCAGTTACAGTCCTGAAAGTGATTTTACAAATGGTGGATTTAAAGAATTAATTGATGATACATTTATTTCAAATCCTACTGAAGTAAAAAAAGTATTGCTTTGCTCTGGCAAATTATATTTTGACCTGGCAGAAAAACAATTGAAAGAAAACAGGAAGGATATTGCCATCATCCGTCTGGAACAAATTTATCCATTACCACAACAACAACTGGATGAATTGTATAAAAAATACAGTAAAGCCATCTGGCATTGGGTACAGGAAGAACCGCTCAATATGGGTGCAGCAAGCTTCCTGAGAATGAATGTAAAAAATATCAATTTCTTTATCATCAGCCGCAGTGCCAGTGCATCTACCGCTACCGGTTATGCTAAAATACATGCCAAAGAACAGGCTGAAATAATTAATATTGCGTTTGAGATTTAACCGGTATTAAAAATTTAATAACAACCTGAAATGAGTTCCTTACCATAAAAAATAACCCCTCAAATGAGGGGTTATTTTTTTATACTTACTTATGCCTCTATATTATTGTTCTGCTTTTACTACGGTTATTGTTTTCACATCAGTACCGGCCTGTACACTCAATGTGTAGCTTCCGGTAGCTAACTTAGCCATATTTATTTTGCTGACATTAGCTCCTTTAAAACCTTGTACCTGGCTTAATGCCACTTGCTTACCTGAAGCATCAACTACTTTTATAAGAACGTCTGTAGCTTCAGCAAGATCAAAAGACACATTGGCTGTTAACTTAATTGGATTGGGATATACACCAACTGCTAAACCTTTTGAATCTAAACGAACACTTCTTATTTCTGTGTATACAAATTTACCGTCTTTGTCAATTTGTTTGATACGGAAATAAATAACACCAGAAGAACGAATGGAAGAAAGGTTGGTTTGTGTGTAAGAATAAACATTACTGATTCTGCCATTGTTTAAGGCTGGCAAGGTTCCTATTTTTGAAAAGTCTATTCCATTTAAGCTTTTTTCTACTTCATAATTAGCAGTATTAGCATCTTCATTTTCTACAGACCAATTTAGCAAAGCTGAATTGTTATTTTTGATTGCTGTGAATCCCAAAAATTTTACCGGTACCACACTAAAAGGTTGTAATGGTACAAATGAGGGACTTGCTGAGGCATTATTGGTTGGTGGTAAAGATACTCCTCCAAAAAACATTGTTGAGTAATCTGTAATATCGCCAGCCCCATTTACCTGTACATACCAAAACATTTGTCCATTAGGTCCGCCATCTGGAGAAAGATCATCCAGCTTCATCCCTGAAAAATATGTATTGGTTGGGAAAGTGATTTCAGCAATTGGATTATTTGTATTAGCTGGCCATGTAGAAGTGGTTAAATCTACATTGCTTGTCATAATATAAGAGTAATAAGCTCTGCCAGCAATAATAAAAGGATTTCCTGGATCAGCAGCAGGTGGATCTAAACTCGGTATTTTAGAAGTTACTGTAATTTGAGCATTGGTTGGATTACCGGCACCTTGATCAGGAATACTTACTGCGAAATTGATATTTCCAAATAATACACCAGTAAGATCTGTGGAAGAATTATTTCTTCCATATACCTGCACTTTATTACCACCTGGTGCAGGGTCAGTAATAGTCCCCTGAATTTTTACCTGGGCATACCCGGTAAAAACTGCCATAAACAAAAGAGAAGCAGAGATAATAAATTTTTTCATAACGAAATTATTAATAGTTTAAAACTAGTATTGATTAAAAAATTAGAAGTTAGGCTGGTTGATGATAGCTGCTTTATTACCTTTTAAAACAGTATTCAACAATACGTTTTCATCATTTGAAGGACCAGCATATCTTACATTGCCATTCAGGTTCAGATCACTTGTAGAATATCCATTAACAATAGCAGCTTTATTTCCTCCTAAAGTTGTGTTTAATAATTGGTTTTCATCATTACCCGGACCTGTATAACGCACCACTTTATTACCAGTTGCATCTCCTCCCCACATTCCAAAAACTGTATTTGCCAAATCCACTGTTGTCATTGCATTATTAGTTACAACACCTGCAAATGCTTGGTTAAGAGCAGTAGTAAAATTATAATTTGTATTTGAAATTTTTGCTAATGCAACAGCAGCAGCTGTTCTTACGCCCAAGTGATTTCTGTGACGAACAGATACAAAATAACTTCCTTTGGGATTACCTGCCATATTAACCGGTGAAACGCCATCTATATCAACTACATCACCATCTCTTTGCAACAAAGCAGCTCTTTGGGATATTACAGCATTGGTTCCTGAATTATGCAATTGAACAACTACCCAATCAACAATTGTATTATCAGTAGCAACTCCAGCAGCAGAGCCGATAATTGTATTAACAGCAGTTTCTCCACCTCCACTTCCCCTTATTGCAGCAGTAATTACACTACTTGCACTATATGGTTCTGTAAGGGGTATTAGATTAGCAGTACGGAGATTGTCACCCATTCTTGATGTAGAAGTGTTATAAGCACCTTGTAAAAATACTTTTGGTGTTACTAATAATGGTGAAAGTACGGGTCTTGTTCCAACAGCAAATGTTCCTACAGATGTAACTCCTGTTTTTGTATAAGAGTAAGGCCCAGCTCCAGATGCAGTTCCTGTTTGTGAATTAAATAAACTCCAGCCCACACTGTCAACAGGTGCTGTCATATAATAAGAAAGACCCCCTCTTGTTCTGTCAAAACTTAATTCATCTGCAGCATTCCAGGTTGCAGTCACAGCAAGATTGCTTCCCCCTGCAACTGCTTCAGTAATAGTCCAGGTATTATTAACTACTTCTTTTGTAAAAGCAGTACCAGTAATACCACCACTAAGTACAGTTGCTGAAGCCCTTGCACCAATACTGTCTGCAGTACCGGTATTAGCAATAGAAAGTGGATCATAAGCTGTAAGGGAATTTCCAATCGGGAAGTTGAAAGCGGTAGTTCCCAATGCAGCTTTAATCAACCTGCCGGTACCATTGGTTACCACATATTTTACATTGGTGGCGTTGGTGATGGTGGCTGCTGTTCCCAGGGCCAGGTTATTATTACCCAATAAAATTTTTCCGTTTGTAAATAATACATCACCGGCAACTTTAGCATTACCTGTAAGAGTAGCATTGGCAGTATTATCAATTTCCAGGTTAGGGATACTGAATCCTCCCATATTTACATTTTGGTTAGCAGAACCCTTCAACACAACTTTACCTGTACCGAGAATATCTACATTACTGGTAACATCACCCTGAACAGTAACGGTGGCACCAGATTGAATAGTAAAGGTAGCCTGGTCAATAAATAACTGGGCGGATGCCATGTTACAGAATACTGTACCTACGGCCATCATTATCAGATGTAATTTTTTAAGCTTCATGGAGCAAATAGTTTATAATTGTTAACAGTTTGAGATAAAAGTACATATTTATTTGTATGTGCAAAAACTATTTTAGTTAATGGGTACATTCAGTTAGTAAACGGTGAACAGAAGGATATTAGATTTGAAGTGTAAATATACAAAACATTTCCTTTAAACTTATCACACAAAAGGGTGATTTTTATTTTCTTCCTATATAAAAATCCATTTGCAATTATGGTTTATTTTAGCCGAAATTTGCAAAACTTAAAGAAAAATCATGGTAGTAGAAATAAAAGTGCCGACTGTTGGGGAAAGTATAACAGAAGTAACACTGGTTAAGTGGATAAAAAAAACCGGAGACTGGGTAGAGAGAGATGAAGTAATTGCAGAATTAGAAAGCGAAAAAGCCACATTTGAAATAAACGCAGAACAGGCGGGTATATTAAAAACTCTAACGGCTGAAGGAGATACAATAAAAATTGGCGACATCGTTTGCAGTATTGATACGGATGGAGTAAAACCTGCCACTGCTGCCCCGGAAGTAAAAGCAGCTGCAAAAGAGCCATTGCCGGCAGCAGAAAAAACAACATCATCTCAATCTTTACCTGACGTGAAAGCTACACCAGTAGCGGCTGCCATCATTGCAGATAAAAAAGTAGATCCCAAAAATATTGTTGCCACCGGAAGTAACGGAAGGATTTTTAAACAGGATGTGTTAGAAGCTTTGAGCAACCCCGGAAGAAAACCAGGTGTAGAATTATTCAGCCGGAATGTGCGCCAGGAAAAAATGAGCAACCTGCGAAAAACAATCAGCAGGCGTTTGGTAGAAGCAAAAAATACTACTGCCATGCTCACCACTTTTAATGAAGTGGATATGAGTGCCATTATGGAAATCAGGGCAAAGAATAAAGATAAGTTTAAAGAATTGCATGGCGTAAACCTGGGGTTTATGAGTTTCTTTACAAAAGCCTGCTGCTACGGATTACAGGAATGGCCGGCCGTAAATGCCATGATTGACGGAGAACAGGTAGTGTACAATGATTTTTGTGATATTTCCATTGCGGTATCAGCGCCAAAAGGGCTGGTGGTGCCGGTAATAAGAAATGCGGAAAGCCTCAGCATGGCTGGTATTGAAAAGAAAGTGGTGGAACTGGCAACCAAAGCAAAAGACAATAAACTTACATTGGAAGAAATGAGTGGGGGCACTTTCACTATTACCAATGGTGGCGTGTTTGGTTCATTGATGAGTACCCCCATCATCAATATTCCTCAAAGTGCTATTCTTGGAATGCACAAGATCCAGGAGCGGCCAATGGCTGTAAACGGGCAGATAGTTATTAAGCCAATGATGTACATCGCACTCAGCTACGATCACCGGATTATTGATGGACGGGAGTCGGTAAGTTTTTTGGTAAGGGTGAAAGAATTATTAGAAAATCCAGCACTGCTGCTCTTTGGAAAAGATCCGGTAAAAAGTCTTTTAGAAATATAATTATTCAATCAAAAAAATAACTGTTTCTCCATTACGGCTGGCTTTATTTCCAGCCGTTTATTTTTTACAAATGAGCCGCCATTATTCACACATCAATACCGCTATCAAACTAATTGAAACTTACAAAGGAGATACTCCTTTCAATCTTTTTATAAAACAATTTTTTGCCAAAGAAAAAAAATTTGGCTCTAAAGACAGAAAACAAATTACTTCACTCTGCTTTAGCTATTTCAGGCTGGGACTGGCTTTTAATAAACAGGCAACAACTGAAAATTTACTCACCGCATTTTTTTTGTGTAATAGCGATCCTGCAGAAATAATAAAAAATTTAAAACCAGAATGGCAGGAGAAAATAAATGAAACTGCAGAAAATAAATTAAATTCCCTTAAAATTCAATTGAACCTGAATGATATTTTTCCATTTAAAAATGAACTGCCGGAGGATATTGATGCAGCAGCTTTTTGCAGGTCGTTTCTTATTCAGCCAGATTTGTTTGTAAGGGTAAGGCCGAAACAAAAAGCAGCCACAATAAAAAAAATAAAAAGTGCAGGATTGGAACCTGTTTTTTTAAATGATAACAATTGTGCCCAGTTCCCAGCAGGAACAAAAATTGATACCATTGTAGAACCTGATAATGAAGTGGTGATACAGGATTACAACTCACAATTAGTTTTAAATTATCTGCAGGAGAACTTAAATAAATTTACTGCAAAAAATAAACCTGCCGAAAAATTATCTGTTTGGGATTGCTGTGCAGCCAGTGGCGGCAAATCAATTTTGCTCACCGATATTATGCAGCAAAAAATAAATCTCACAGTGTCCGATATCAGGCCGGGCAGTATTTTAAATCTTCACCAACGCTTTAAAAAAGCCTCCATCAAAGAATACCAGCACTTCATAAGAGATATCAGTAGCCCAAGTAAAAAAAATGATTCGGCGATGTACGATATTGTCATCTGCGATGCCCCCTGCACCGGCAGCGGCACCTGGAGCCGTACACCGGAACAATTGTATTTTTTTCAACAGTCATCTATTGATGAATTTACTAGAAAACAAAAAAAAATTGTGGCCAATGCAATTCCGCAGTTAAGCCCAGGGGGAATATTTTTTTACATCACCTGTTCTGTATTTAAAAAAGAGAATGAAACAGTAGTGTTGTTTATTCAGCAGCAATTGGGATTGCAATTATTACAAATGAAAAAGCTGTACGGTTATGATAAAAAAGCTGATTCAATGTTTGTGGCAGTTTTAAAAAAACCACTGGTTGAATAGTGTTGCAACTAATTTCTCCATCAATAATATAACCAGCTAAATTTCACCGGTGAATCTTTTTTAAAAGAAAGTGCTGGTGCCGGAAACTTAAAAGCATTGGGTACAGCAAGCAGCGCATGCGGATTCATTGCTGCATTATCAATCCGTCTTAAATCCACATCAGCCGAAAATAAAAATTTTCGTTCTCTCTTGAATTCCGGTACAGACAAATTCCCAATCTTAGATGGGTTTGTTCTGGCGCCGATCATTCCGTCGGCACTCATACCCACACTTACATTCAGCCATTGAGGGAAGGAAGTATTGCTCCTCATAAAAGAAGCTGGGTTTACAGACAACCAATACGTTTGGCCATTGTAATCTTTTAGCCAGCTCTGCCATTTATTGGCTCCTAATTCTGCCGGATTATATTTTGCATAAATCGTTTTGTGAAAAGAAAATTTCAACCTCATCCGCTGCTCTCCCCAGGCCAGCTGCTGACTTACAAAAAGTGAACTGCCGATTATATTTGCCAGCATATCTCCTTTTGAAAAACCCCATTTTTGAGAGAAGCCATCAAAGATTTCAATCATTGTCTGCAGCCCCAGTGCCGTTAATCCGCCAACCCAGGCAGCCTTCTTATTATCCACGCCACTCCACCGCATTAAATCATATTGAACGGCGCTAAAATTATATGCTGTTGCGGCATGTCCAATCTTATCCATACTTAGCCACTCAGCATTGTCATTAAATAAATGAAATCGGCTTTTAGGAAATTTTTTATACCACAAATAATGCAGCGCTATGGTACCGGCAGTGGCCACAATTGATTCGGTTATCACCACTGTATTAAAACGGCTGCGGTTAAAATTATTATTATTTTGTGCATGACAGGGTTCCGCAATCAAAGCAAAAAATATTAAAATAAAAAACGGGTATTGTACAATCTTGAGCAACAAATTAGACACTCCTTTTTTAGTATCTGCAATGTTATCAATTTTTGTTTATTATTAAATGATTTTAAAAAAAGCCTTTAAGCAATATCTTCAGGTTTTTACCGTTTTACAGCAGTATTGGGGTAAATAATATCTCAGTATCGTACCTATTTTATTTTTTAATCTAAACCACACAGTATGAAAACAGCCTCCATCAGCATGCCTGTTAGGGTAAACTACCTGCAGGAATTCACCTCCAAGAGTATCGTTTTTTTTACATGGCTTTTTAAGGTATAGTAAATCAACCGTTCAAGCAATTGATCTGTTGGCCTCATTTAATTATACCTCAACAGATAGTAAAACCGGTAATAGGGAAAACCCTGTTACTGGTTTTTTTTGTTTAAAAAACTCAATGGCTGTTTCAAATAATGTGGATAGAAATGTAGAAAAAAAAGGAATCCTTAATTCACAAAATTCCATTGTATGCCAAACCTGAAAAGAAAACCCGGATATACATAATGCGGTGCTGAAAAATTTACTTTGCTAAAACCAAAGCCATTTGCAAAACTGATTGAATTAAGGTTGTCTGCTCGTAAAAAACCGGTGAATGATTTTATCCGGAAGTGCATAAAGCCGCTGATATCGGGCCTGTTGGAGAGTTTCACAGAATCCTGCGGTACAAACTGCCCCATCACCGGCGAATAATCATACGCTTTGTAAGGTGTGTAATACCTAACCTCAATGCCGGTACTGAGATTTAGATTTTTAAAAAAAACTCCTTCGTAAGCCAGCCTGTTTCTTGTAAAAACTAAAGGAAGTTTTATGGGAGAAGCAGCATCCGATGGCTGCACTGTTACTTCACTATACAGGTTCCATCTTTTACTGAGCCTGAATTTTTTTGAAGCGCTCAATTGCAAAATATTAATAATGCTGCTGTACTGGTCTGTTTTGTAATAAGTGGTAAAATAAGTGTAGTTGGTAATAAAATAATTGGCAGCAGATAAACTCACTATCGGGTTGTCTGCCGTAGCTTTTAAAATGATAATATTTTCTTTACTCAGCGAACCCGTTTTTTCAAAATTGTAAGAAGAGTTGCTGTTGTAAATAAAAGAAGGGCTGCGGTTAACATTTTGAAAAAGTAAACTCACATTACCAAACCGTTTATTGAGGTATCTTGATAAAGTGGCATAGGCACTGTAATCGCCGCTATTGAAACCAGCCAGGTAAAATTCTCCCTTTGCTAAAATATCCCACAACTTATTTCTTGTTTTGTTCCGGTATTCACCATGCAAAACAATATTGTAAAAATTTTTGCTGCCCGATGAAAAACTTCCTTTAATATTTTCCAGCTTTATTCCTTCCATTAAATACTGTCCCGAATTTTTTGAATCAGGAAACTGCATCAGTGAAAAATCATTGCTCACTGTTTTCCAGGCATCTGTCAACTGAAATAATTTAGTTGATTTTGAAATGCTGGTATCGTACCAGCTTTTGTAAATAGCAGAGTCAATTATCCTCGATCCGCTAAGCACCGTATCAATATAAGTGAAGCTGCTGCTGGTATATGTAAAAGTGTGTTGAAACCTTAACCTGGAATAAAACAGGTATTCAGTAGTGGAGTCATTAATGGCAACAGAATCTTTTTTGCCAATATCATAACTCTGCTTTAAAAAAAAAGTAAAGTCTTTGTCCTTATGGCCGGTGGTGACAAAACTATTGAACGGGTTAGGATTGTAGTCTTTTGAAAAAGATAAATTAACAGGTATGGTAAACCGCTTTTCATATACCGCAGTATCTAAATAGGCATTGCTTACCATGCCGCCGTTTTCAGAGCTTTTTATCGAATTGCCCATGATGAAAAAATAGGCAGCATATCTTTTTCTCTTTCCCTGGTAATTACTGAATAGCCGGTAGTTGCTGTGGTTAGTATTTTGGTTCACAAAAAAACCCGGTGCATTGATGAGCCGGTATTCAAACCCAAAATTAAAATTGGGCCTTGGGCTTTGGGTATGTAAAATTTTTATCACCTGCTCCTTGCCTCCCGCCAATTGATAACTGAGTTGGGTAAATGGCTTGGTTGTTTTAAAAAATCTTGCCGTTTCAATTGTATAGCGGTAGGCATCAAAGGCATGAAAGCCTGCATCCAGCCCGGTTTTAGTTATTGGCGAAAATATAAGTGAGTAGCCAGCGGTACCAGTATTGCCCAAATGCTGCAGGGCTGCAGGCACAGCAAAATATTTATAAAAATCATTGATGCCGGTATCGAGCCGGATGCTTCTGATGGAGTCAAGGTACCTGAAGGAGATAGTGATAGAATCTTTTGCATCATTCCTGTGCTCAAAACCAATGC
>JANMJU010000120.1:0-34375 GCA_031371545.1 Chitinophagaceae bacterium | reverse complement strand
AGCAATACACTCCAAACAAAATTATTGCGCCAGTTTTTAGAATCTTCATCGTCATTATCACTGTACCATTCTTTCATTCTTTCCAAAATAAAATTTCGCAAATCAGCACGGGTACTGGGTTTCTTAGCAGCCGCAGGTTTTATTTCCGCTTCATCTATACCATTTAATTTTACTTTGGTTGCAATAAAGGAAGTGTACAATCTTGGAATGGTAAGCCCCATGATCATTCCGGGTAAACCACTGATACTACAGGGGCCGCCGGGTATCAGTATTTCTTCGGTATAAAAAGCAAAAATATAAACACTGTCCATAATTACACCGACCGCTTTGCGGCAGTTAAATCCTGCTATTTCACGACTTTCATTGCTGAGCCGCCATTTAATTTTTGGAATGCTGTCCTGCACATAAAATTCAGATCCCCTGATTAGTTTTTGCTGATGCATTTTTTGAACATTGTGATCAAAATAATAGGTACTGAGTTCATCATCTTTTCTCAGGAACTCTGGAACTTTTGGCCCATCAGCCCAGCGGTCAAACTTATAAATACTTTTGCCCCCGCTAAAAGAAAAATTAAAATACCCTGTCTTATATTGAGGCATATCTTTTAGCAAATCTGCCCACATTCCATTGCCCATTGTTTTCTTTACATTGGTTTTTACTTCAAACTCAATGGTTGCTTTGTCAATAAATTGCTGTGCATGTGTATTACTGTTGCAGATAAAAACTACAGCAAAAAACAATATTCCTTTTTTCATTTTAATTCTTTTGAATAATACAATCCTGGTAAATATATAAGTACTGAAATTGTGCTTCTAAGGGCCCGGAGTTTTTGTTTCAGGCTTGCCACTCTTGTTTTTAAAATCCCAGCTAAAACCAATCATCCAGTATCTTTTCAGGCGTTGGTTAGTTATTTCGGAAGTATTGAGGCCACTGTAACTCCTGTCAATTCCAATGTTTTGATTCAGTATATCCCGTATCATTGCATACACAGTAAATTCATTGTTTTTAAAAGTACGTTGTACCCGTGCATTCCAAATATGGTTGGTAAGATTGTCCCTGAACTGTTCAGTTTTTTGCCTAGAAAAAAAGTTGTAGTCTGTGGCGATGGACCAAACTTTTTTATAAAAAATTGTTATGTAGGTGGTGACTGCATTTGTGAAATAACTGTTTACCCTTGTGTTTAGCGTAGTTATATTCCTGTAATAATTGAAATCATCTCCCATTGAAATATCATATTTCTTCTCTCTCGATTTATAAAACCAAAGATTGATACCAGTACTGACTGTTTTAGAAAAAGTGGTTTTCGCATTTACAATATCAGCAGATTTTGAATAATTAAAATTGGGATTGAGGTTGATATTTATACCTGATTTTTTCAATTTAAAACCAAACCCAGTCCATAAGTTGATTGAAATATTTCCATCTGTATTAACAGGTTTTATTATGGTTTTTCCACTGTCTGCAATAATTGTTAAGCTGTTGCTGATGGCATTTACACTACTTCTTATATTCAAAGACTGGTGCATCCACAAGTCTTTAATAAAATTGTAAGAGTTGTGTGATATATTAAAAGAATGGGTGAAAGACTGCTTGAGGAGTGGGTTGCCAAGATACTGGTTAAAGTTATCATCACTGTTTCTTAATGGCTGCAGTTGATTTAATGTTGGCTGAGTGGTATTACCATTGTAAGAAAAATTAAGACTTCGGTTTGGTTTGTAAGTGTAGTTAAAAGAGGCGCCCGGGAAAGCATTGGTATAATTTCTTTTGTAAGTTTTATCAACACTCAGATCTTTTAAATCGAAAGTGGTGATACCGAATCCGCTGCCAAAATTGAACTTTACTTTTTTAAAATTATAACTTATCCTTGCGGATGGTTTATTCACAACAATTACCTGGTCAAAATGGTTGCTGAGTGTATCCACCACCTGATCGTATTTGCCGCTTACCGGAGAATAATTAAAAGTTGTCCTGTTATTTGCACCGGCAGAGTAAGTTAATTCATAAGACAATTCCATTGCAAACCGCTTGGTCAGTGGTTCTGTGTAAGTTGCTTTTGAAGTAAGTTGTTTGGTATTTTTATTAAGATCAAAAAGCTGATTTTTCAGCAAATTGTAAGAAGACCCATCATCATAAATAGTATTGTTCGATTTTAAATAACTTGTTCCTTCTGTATTCAAATAGTTCCATTCAGCATTCAGTGAAAATGTTCTCCTTGCTTTTTTAAATTTATGCCGAAAAATAAGACTGGCATAAATAGAATTTTTATCAGTTTTTTGTTTTAATTCATTCAGGCTTGTATTTTTCAGTGTATCGAAATTATCTCTTGTTTCAGCTACTCTATTTTCTGTATTATCAGTATGATAAAAATTTGCTTTCAATGTAAGTTTAAGACTGTTACTGGAATCAAACTTTAGATCAAAAATAAAATTGTTCTTGAAGTTATAGCGGTTAATGTCCTGCTTTTCGGTGCCGTAATCATTCAGTGTGGAATCTTTGCCGGTAACCCTTTGTGTAAAACTCGTCTCTGTATTTTTATACAACTGGCGGTTGTATTTTGGAGAAACCATCAGCGAATATTTATCATTCCATTTATTTGAATAATGCAGCCCTGCATTGTTATTGGTGATAAAACCATTTTCTGTATTTACATTAGGTTCCTCATCACTGTTGCCCCCACGCCACATCCAGTTCATTCCTCCCTCTTCGTCCATCGTCACACTCAGGTCATCATTTTCTCCGCCATATTTTTGATTATCCTGCCAGTTCAAACCGTCTTGCCCGGTATTACCGTTGAGAGAAAAAATAGATATTTTACGTTTACCCTTAAACGCATTGAACATCAGGTTGCCGTTGTACCGGTTGTCTGCATTATCCACTGGCCCTGCAGCAGCTTCTGCCTTTCCAAAATAACCTTTCTTTTTATCCTCTTTCAGCTTTAGATTAATGGTCTTTTGTTTTTGCCCATCATCAATGCCGGTAAACTCCGCCTGTTCACTTTTTTTATCAAATACCTGTACTTCTTTTACTGCATCTGCCCGTAAATTTTTTACCGCCATGCCCGGATCATCACCAAAAAATTCTTCTCCATCTACCAATACTTTTTTTACCTGTTCCCCCATGGCAGTTATTTTACCATTTTTATCTACCTGTATGCCTGGCAGTTTTTTTAGTAATTCTTCCACATTTGCATTGGCACCCACTTTAAAGCTGTCTGCAGTGTAAGAAATGGTATCGCCTTTTATTTTAATGGCACCGCCTGATCGTACAAATACTTCTTCCAGCAGTTGGCTTTTTGGAATGAATTTCACCGTGTTTAATTGTAAGCCCTCAACAGTAGTGGTAATGTCATCTACAAAATCAGCATACACCGAGTGGGTAACCATTAGGATATATTTACCCGGCGGCACATTCTTCAACTCAAAATTTCCTTCTTTATTGGTACGGATAAATTTTAATAAAATGGAATCAACGGGTTTTAAAATGGCCACCACGGCATTGGGTATGGCTTTGCTGTTGCTGCTGTCAAATATTTTCCCTGAAATGGATTGCGCTTTTGTGTAACTTACAAAGAGGAATAAAAAAGGTAGAAAAAAGCCGGTAATTTTTTTCATGTACAGTTAGTTGGTTGGGGATTTATAAAAGACTTGGTAAATCTGTGGAAATATTTCTTCATTAAAAAAAGAGTATGCTTAAATTTACGTTAAAACAAAGATTGTTTTTGCTGCATCATTCTCCAAACCAATTACATCAATGGCAATTTCGAAAAAGCAAACGGTAAATAAAATAGCAGGTATACAAACAGCAACATCAACAAGTACGGAGACAGCAGTAAAAAAAAGCGTGTAAAAAAGAATGATTCATCTAAAAATAAAGTGACTATGAAAGAAGATACTACTGTAAAAAAATACGAAGAGATAAATTTTGTTGACAGCACAAAACCCGTCTGGAATTATTCGCTGCTTACCGAAGAGGATATACGAAATTTTCAAAATGGCACTTTGTACAACGGATATGAATTATTTGGGAATAAACCTGCAACAGTATTGGATATGCCGGGCTATTTCTTTTCTGTGTGGGCACCCAATGCCACCAAAGTAAGTGTTATTGGCAATTTTAATGACTGGACAAAAGATGCCCATCCTCTGTATGTAAGACATGATAACTCTGGTATCTGGGAAGGATTTATACCAAATTTTAAAAAGGGAGAAGCATATAAATATCATATCAAAGGTTTTAAAGGCGCCCTGGTTGATAAAGGCGATCCGTATGCAAACTTTTGGGAAAAGCGCCCCATGACGGCATCCATCACCTGGGACATGCAATATGAATGGCAGGATAAAAACTGGATGGATACAAGAAAAAAAAACAATGCTTTAACTTCTCCATGGAGTGTATATGAAGTGCACCTGGCAAGCTGGATGCGGCCTGATAAAAATGATGAAGAAACCTATAACAGTTACCAGCAAATAACAGAACGGCTGGTGCCTTATGTAAAAGAAATGGGCTTTACACATGTTGAGTTTATGCCCGTGATGGAACATCCCTTTGATGGAAGCTGGGGATACCAGGGCACCGGTTTTTTTGCACCTACATCAAGGTTTGGTGCACCAGAAGATTTTATGGCCATGGTGGATGCTTTTCACAATGCCGGTGTGGGTGTGGTGTTAGATTGGGTGCCTTCACATTTTCCTTATGATGCACATGGTTTGTTTATGTTTGATGGTACACATACTTACGAATATGCAGATATGCGTAAGGGCTTTCATCCTGACTGGAACAGTTATATTTTTAATTACAGCAGGGGAGAAGTAAAATCATTTTTAATCAGCAGTGCCAGATTTTGGTTTGATAAATTTCATATTGATGGCATCAGGGTCGATGCGGTGAGTTCAATATTAAAACTGGATTACTCAAGAGGGGAGGGGCAATGGGAGCCAAATGAATTTGGAGGTAATGGAAACTTAGAAGCCATTGCTTTTGTGAAAGAATTGAATGAAACTATTTACCGTGATTTCCCCGACGTGCAAACCATTGCAGAAGAATCAACCGACTGGCCAAAAGTAAGCCGCCCCACTTTTGAAGGTGGCCTTGGCTTTGGCATGAAATGGATGATGGGCTGGATGCATGATACATTGGATTATTTTAAGTTTGATCCGATCTTCAGAGAATATCATCAAAACAAATTTACTTTCAGCATGATGTATTTCTATGATGAAAACTTTATGCTGCCCCTCAGCCACGATGAAATTGTACATGGCAAAAGCCCGATGATTTATAAAATGCCGGGTGACGAATGGCAAAAATTTGCTAACCTGCGCTTGTTATATTCTTATATGTTTACACATCCGGGAGGAAAACTGCTGTTCATGGGCAATGAATTTGGACAAACAACAGAGTGGAATTATAAAAGTGAATTAAGCTGGGAGCTTTTAGCGTTTAACCCACATAAAAAAATGCAGGAATGTGTAAAGGCGTTAAATAATTTATATAAGTCGCAGCCTGCATTATATGAAACACAATTTGAAGTAGGTGGCTTTGAATGGATAGACCTGAGCCACCGGGCAGAAGGTGTGATTGTGTATATGCGGAAGGGTAAAAATGAAAATGATAACCTTCTCATTATCCTCAATGCCACTCCTGTGGTACGAATGGATTGGAGAATAAAAGTGCATGGAAAATCAGCATGGTCAGAAATTTTTAATAGCGACAATATTGATTTTTATGGTACAGGAAATGTTTATAACCCAAGCCCGGAGGTAACTTTGGTGGATAAAAATGCAGGACTCTACGAAATAAATTGCCATCTTCCTGCGTTATCAGCAGTAATATTTCGATAGATTCTCAAAATTGGAATAATTATTGTTTAAATTCCGTACCATGCGTAACCCCCTCACCATGCTGGCCATTGGCATAATGGCGTTCAGTCAAGTTTTTGCACAAAAAACGGACAGTTCAGAAATCTATTTTCAAAAAGGAATTGAAGAGAAAACTAATAAACATTTTCTCCAGGCTTCCAAATTTTTGGATAAAGCCATTCAGTTTAATCCCAAATACAAACAGGCATACCTGGAAAACGGATATGTAAATTTGGAGATGCGTAAGACTGATCAGGCCATGATGCATTTTACTAAAGTACTAGAATTGGAACCTTCTAACAGTGCTGCGGTAAAAGAAATGATGGATTTGTATTACAATTACCGGCAGTTTGCCAAAGCAAAAGAAATGGCTGGCAAATGCAGTGGCTGCTCAAATGCAGAAAAAATAAAAGCCATGTGCAGTTACCAGGAAGAAGATTATGGAAATGCAGTAAAAGGGTTGATGAGTTATTTAGCAAAAAATCCAACCGATCCTGAAGCCACTTATACTTTAGCAAGGAGCTACCTGGATATGGAAGATTACAAAAATGCAGTGCCTTATTATAATAAAGCTGTTTTATTAGACGGAGAAAAAAATGTGTGGATGTACGAATTGGGATTGTTGTATTACAGCCAGGAAGATTTTAAAAATGCAGTAGTGCTTTTTAATAAAGCTGCAGAAAAAGGTTATCCTCAAAAAAGTGATTTTCAGGAAAACCTGGCTTACGCTTATATGTTTTCGGGCCAGCAGGAGCAGGGAGAAAAAATGTTACTGGCATTATTAGAAAAGAAACCCGGCAACAAAGAAATGATAAGGGATATGGCTGAAGCATTGTACAAAGGGAAACTATACGATAAATCATTGGGCTATTGTCAGAAGTTGATGGAGATGGACATGAAGGATGGCAAAGCTTTGTTCCAGGCGGGTTTATGTTTTCAAAAAATGGGGCAGAAAGATAAAGGACAGGCTATGTGTGATAAGGCAATTGAATACGATCCGTCACTGGCAGGTATGCGTCAAAAACAAATGACCGGTTTCTAAAAAGTTATAAAAAAATAAAAAATCCTCTTTATTAAAGAGGATTTTTTATTTTAAAACTTTGTCCCTGTTACAATTAACTGAGTTAAATATTTTCACCATTGACAATTCACTAATTCATCATCAATACATTCACACTACGCTGTAAAATATTAAAAGCAATTTCTGCCATCAGGTTCTCTTTGTCCAGCGTAGGATTTACTTCAGTAATTTCAAAGCAGCATACCTTTCTGTTCTGCATAAATTTACTAATCAAATCTTCTGCTTCTCTTTCTTTTAAGCCATTGCTTACCGGTGTGCCTGTGCCTTTTGAAATAGTAGAGTCGAGGCTGTCCACATCAAAACTTACATAAATATCAGTACAGTCTGACAGGTAACGCAATACTTTTTTACTCACACTTTCTGCTCCATTGCGCCGCACTTCACTGGTTGTAATTATTTTTATACCATATTTTTCTATTAATGCTTTTTCTTCTGCTTCATAATCCCTGAGTGAAATAAACACAATATCTTCAGGTAACACTTTCGGAAATATCTTGCCTATGTTTTTCAATTGATCCCACTGTTTTTGTGTTTTTTCGTCGAGGTCATGCACTTTGCATTCTTCATTGTCTTCACCAATAGCAGAGGCCAGGCACATGCCATGCATATTGCCGGTAGGAGTGGTGTAAGGCGTATGAAGGTCAGAATGTGCATCTATCCAGATTACACCGAGTTTACTTTTGGGCTTGGCAATTTTAATACCTGCAATAGTACCTCCGGCGGTTGAATGATCACCACTTAACACCACCGGAAAAAAATGAGTTTTCATAGATTCACTAACGGCCTTACTCACCCGCTCATACATGGTAATAATACCGTGTATGCGTTTGGCATAGGGCGACTGGATGGGTTCGAACAACAATTTATTTTCCACTTCAATTTTTTCAGAAGGAAAGTGAACAAAAAAGTTGCTCATAAAATCCAATGCAGCAATTTTTATTGCATCTACACCAAGACTTGCACCTCTTGTGCCTGCTCCAATTTCGCTTGGCACTTCAATCAGTTTAATATTCTTCATAAAAGTATTTAATACCGCAGCATAACAGAGTGGTGGTTAGTAAGCAGTTTAGTGAACTCTGTAAAGTGCAAGGCGATGAAAGCATGAATCGTTTAACAGCAAAGCTAAAACATTCCCTCCAAAGGATTAACTCCCTTAATAGAACCTGTTACTCTTAATAGACGGAACCGCACAAACATATCTTCACTGTACCAGTTTTCTTTCCTCGTTTTTTTTATCACTTCTGTATGCTCAGCCATTTGGTAAGCAAAGTTTTTCATGCTCTCTTTATTCTGCCAGATGCTGAAAGTGGCCTGCTTGATATAAGGCATTTCGCCAACACCGATAGAAGTGATGAAACCCTTTGCCCCACTCATTTGAACAGCCACCTTGTCCACATTTTTCCAGAAGGAAGAAAGCTTTGTGAGGCGGATAGTGGCTCTTGTTAAAATGGCAATAATGCCATCATAGTCTGTTTGCTTTGGTAAATTTCCAAAAGGTTCTTTTCCATCCCATTTGCCATGCCCCTCTATCGGTTCTAAAAAAAAAGTACAGGTCTCACATTTGAATAAGCTGATCCATGCTGAAATAAATGAACCGTATAATATTTCCATTAATTTTTCCGGGCTGGCATCAATAGCGGCAGTATTGTTTACAGTTAAGATCCCCCATTGCTGCCAGTCGGGATTTTTATCAAAGGTTCCGTTTTTTCCGCAGCCCAATAGTTTATAAAAAGTAATTTTTTTATTCAACAATAATGGCAAACGATGAATGGCCATTGCCAGTAATGCAAATGGAACAAAAGCTTTTGAATAACGAATGATAGTGAGTGTTACAAGCATAATGCAACAATAACAAGATTTTGCTTACCAAAGTTGCAGAAACAAAAAAAAGCCTTTAAAAAAGGCTCTTTTCATTTCATAAAAACAGATGTATTAGTTACTGATACTTTCAGATGCGTTTTGCTCCCCTTTTGTACTTTTTCTTTTAAATAGAGAGAAATCAATTTTACCAAAACGGTAAGAGAAGTTGATACGGAACATTTGTGGATCTCTCAACCTGTTATAATCCTGTGTAAAATATTCGCTGTAAGAATACTGGCTGTTAACCCTTGTGCGAAAAATATCACTGATGTTTAATGAAACGGAAGCAGCATTATTTTTCAAGAAACTTTTTTTGAATGCCAAATCCATTCCCCATGTTGGTTTAATGTAACCCTGTGAAGCGCTCTGGCTTTGCATCCATGGCGGGCCACCCATTCCCGGGTTGTTATTAATTGGTAAGTTAGTTTTTGATTGATAGGTTGTAGTAAGCTGAATAGAAAAATTAGCAGGCAGTTTAAAATTACTGTTGAACTTTCCAAACCAGCTCCACAAAGCATCTTGTGATGCAGCGTTGTTGATATTACTGGTATTGATTTTGGAATTATACGCATTCACATTGGTGCTAATGTCCCACCATTTAGTTAAATAATTTACTGAAGTAATTTCTGCACCTGCAGCATAACTGGAATTAGCATTGATGTAAGAGTTGATAAGATCGGTATTACCAGTTAGGGGATTGACTTCCTGGTTCAGGTATCTTGTAATTAAATCGGTGCTGCGTTTGTAATAAACAGATCCCAGTAAAGTGTTCTTGCTGGTAAATGTTTTTAGATAAGACATTTCGTAAGCAAAAGTAAATTCAGGTTTCAATCCAGGATTCCCTTTGGTAATATTCAGCTTGTCGGTATAATCAGTATAAGGAATGAGTTGAAAAAAGTTTGGCCTATTTACCCTACGGGTTATACTGAATTGCAGCTCCTGGCTGTTACTCAATTTCTGACTTAAAAATACAGAAGGAAACAAACTTACCGGGTAACTATTTTTGAATTGAACGCCAGTGTTGGTCAATGTTCCATTGTAGTCTGAACGTTCTGCTCTTAATCCAACTTTGTAATTAAAGTTTTTAATGCTGTTACTCAAAGTGGCATAAGCGGCATAAACGTTATCGGTGTTTTTATAATTATTGGTGGCAGATGTAATGAGGTCATACACATTGCTGGCATCATTAAAAACATAATTGTAAGTGTTGCTGATCCTGCTCCTGATGGCAGCCCTTGCACCAGTTTCTAATTTGTAAGTCTTCATAAATGGCAACACAAAGTCTGACTGGATAACAAAATTTTTATCACTGCCATCACCCGTTACCTTTTCGTAACCGGTTTTTAATAATGAACTGTTGCCATTATAATAATTAGTTGTATAAACGGAATTGTTTTCATTTTTTCCACCAAAATAATTGGCATCAATGGTAAATTCTTCACCTTCTTTTTTGAACAAATGTTTTAACCCAAATACCAATCCCTGTCCATTAAACTCACGATGGCCATTTGTTATTCTTTGGCTGGAGTTACTAATTTTTCCTGCGGTGTACAAACTGTCTGTATTGATGTCAATTGTTTCATTTGGATTAAATTCGCCATGCACTTTTATACCGGCCAGTGATAAGGTTGTTCTGTTGGAAACAAAATAATCCAACCCAATTTTACCAAAAATGAAACCACCTTTTGTTTTGTTGTAATTGCTTTGATAAATTGATGTAAGTGGCGTGGTTAAAAGGTTTAAGCGGTCTGTAGTTCCGGTAGTGATGCCTTTATTCTGGTTAATATTGGTAGCGGCACTAAAATTAAATTTGTTTTGACGCAGGCTAAAATCACCACCGCCATTTAATGCGCCACGTTTGTCAACACCAACTCTTACGTTTCCATTGTAGCCCTTTTTTTTATTTTTCTTTAATACAATATTGAGTATCCCTCCACCACCGCCGGATGCATCATACTTTGCAGATGGATTCGTAATTACTTCAACACTTTCTATAACATCTGCAGGTATCTGGTCGAGTGTAAGGGTAGTGGGCCTGCCATCAACCAGCAGTTGCGGTGCTGCATTTCTTACGGTTACATTGCCGTCAATATCCACATTTACCGAAGGCACATTCCGCATTACATCCAGCCCCGTACCACCAGCACTCATGATATTTTTTTCTACATTAAAAACTTTTTTATCAGCATTTAATTTAACCGAAGGAGTGAATGCAGTAACCGTTACATTCTGCAATTCTTTTGTATCAGTAATGAGTTTTATGTTTCCCAGGTCTTTATCAAAGGAAGGCATGGCTCCATTTGGAAATGATGGCGGATTGGCCGGCGCTGTTTTAGGCATATTGGCCATATCCATTTTTGGTAAAAAGGAAACAGGCACTTCATAAGCTGCAAAGCCGCTGCTGCTCACTTTTAATTTAATTGCTTCCATCATGGGCAGCTCTTCAAAATTAAATTCACCATTGGCTTTGGTGACCATTGCTTTTAGCAACACTTCCTTTTTCTTTTTGCTGGCTGAATCAAATTTATTTTGCATCAGCATAACAGATGCACCACTAATCGGTTTGCTATCTGCATCAATTAATTTACCATACACATGCCCCATGTTAGATGGCATTCCACTCTGCATATTTCCCGGCATCTGCGCCATCATATTTATACTGATAAAAATCAGGATGATGAATGTTGACAGCTTTCTCATTGTTTTATTTTTTAATTGAATACAAAAGTATTTTGAGAAGGAGTCATTACTGGATAAATGAGATAAAAGCAGCATATTCTGCGACGAAACAGCTTTACTTTTTTTTGTTGAGATGATGAGTGGAAACTAATGATTATAAAAGGTTAATTGCTATAAAAGGAGCGTTTATAATTTCCCTGTAATAGCTGCAATGGCATCCCGGTAATTATCACTTACCGGAAGTTCAATGGTACTGAGGAATAAACTTGTTTTGCGGATGGCAGTGATGAAAGCGACGGATACAATGTAAGATTTATGGATACGGATAAATTTTTCATCCGGCAGTTGCTCTTCAATGGTTTTCATGGGCATCCTTGTCACTATTGGCTTTTGGCTGCTGTGGAGGTGTATTTTAATGTAGTCTTTTAATCCTTCGATGTACACAATATCATCTATGGTAACTTTTACCAAACTGTATTCAACGTTTACAAAAAAATAATCTGCCTGTGTTTTATTAATCACACCCGGCAGTATGTTTTTTAAATCGTATAATTCTTTCGCCTTGTTACATGCTTTCATAAATCTTTCCAGCGATACTGGCTTTACTAAATAATCTGTCACCTCCAGGTTGAAACCTTCCAGCGCATATTTTTCATAAGCCGTTACCAGTATGATCATCGGCTTTACCGTAAGGCTTTGTATAAACTGTAAACCTGTAAGCCCTGGCATTTGTATATCTAAAAATATCAAATCAATTTTTTGGCCCTGTATAGCATTCATTGCATCAATGGCATTATCATAACTGCCAGCCAGTTTTAAAAAGGGAAGTTTGCTGATATTGTCTTCCAGCAATTCCAGCGCTAGCGGCTCATCGTCTATAGCAATGCAGTTGATCATTTAGCAAGGTTAATAAATAATTTTACGGTAAAAAAATCATTGGCTTTATCAATATGTAATTGATGGTTGTCTTTGTATAATAATTCCAGTCTTCTGCCTACATTGGTCAGGCCAATCCCGGAAGCTTTGTCTTTTATTTCATTCGAACCAGGATTGTATTTATTTTGAACTACAAATTGTAATTGGTTGTTTACTGCCGTTAATTCAATGTTGATCATTGCCTGTTCAATCATGCCGGTACCATGCTTAAAAGCGTTCTCCACAAAGGGTATCAGCAGCATGGGTTCTATAAAATATGTTTTGTCTGCCGGGCTGAAATGGGTATTGATGGCTACCTTTTTCCCAAACCTTTGCTGCTGCAGGTCGATATAGCTTTGCAGGTAATCTGTTTCTTTTTCCAGCGAAACTTTTTCTTCATCTGTTTCATACAGCATGTACCGCATCAGTGAAGAAAGTTTTATCAATGATGGTTCCAGCTGATCGGATTGTTTACGGGCAAGTGCCACCATATTGTTCAGCACATTAAACATAAAGTGTGGACTAACCTGCGAACGGAGCAAGGCCAATTCTGTTTTTAAAAATTCATTTTCTTTTTCTTTGGCAAAATTATCAGCTGCTATTTTATCCCGGATAGTTCGGTAAGCAACGCTGCAGGCCAGGATAAAAAGGAAAATAAAAAACTGGAAGAAGATGTGTTTTTGTAAAGTAAAGCGGGGCTCGGGGGCAGTGAGGTTTTTTCTAAGCACCCATCCCTCAAAAAGTAATACTGCAAAGTAAAGTACGATTGATACTATGTAGAGCAAATACTTCTTCCTGTACACAAGTTTTGGAAATAATACAAATGCATTTAAATAAAAAAAAGTTATAAGGAAGAGGTCATTTATCCTGAACACTATAAATTTTAGCGTTTCGTTTTCCGGTGGCTTTGGCGGCTGTTCGGCGGCGTTATAAGTGGGGCTTAGCAGGTATGGCAATGAAAACAAAGTAAACCACGCCACTGTATGCAGCAATATTACAGCCCACTTTTTATTGTACCATGCCTGTTTCATTCTGCCAAATTAAGTATTCATTCTCTACAAAATACGGGGCAGGGCAAACAATGCGACGTAAGGGCTTTTTTCTGCTACCAAATAAAATGAAAATAAAATAACTCAAGCAATTACTGCCATGATTTTTATAAAGAACGGCAAAAAAAAGGCTGCCTTTTCAGGCAGCCCATCGTTTTGCTCAACGATTCAGGTATTAGTTTTTTATCAGTTTTTTTGTAACCGTTCCCGAAGGAGTAGAAACTTCTAAAACATAATTTCCTTTTGGCAGTATGCCGAAATCTTTCAGCACAATAATATTATCTCCCTGCTGCACAGCCATTTTACGGTTCAATATTTCTTTGCCATCAAGCGATATAATCCTGAAGCCTGCAAAAGCAGCTTCCTGGCTTAAAATAGCAACTTTAATATCTGAAACAAATGGATTGGGGTACACATTAAAATTACCAATCAAAGTGCCGTTTATTCTCAATGCCACAATTGCAGAATAACTCAAGCGTCCATCAACATCAACAATCTTTAAACGATAATATACAACAGGAGTGCCAGCAGTTAACTGGTCTGTAAAATCGTAAGTGTGGATGATGGATGAAGTGCCATTGCCATTTACCCTGCCTCTTGTTGTAAAATGAATACCATCATTGCTTCTTTCTATTTCGTAATGGTCATTATTTATTTCTGTTTCAGTTTTCCATTTTACGAGTGCATTGTTGCCGGCAATCGCTGCATTGAAGGAAGTGATTTTCACAGGCAATGCTCCATTTACAAACTTTACATCATCAAAATAATAAGTTTTTGCTCCCGCCACAGCACCTGTAACACCAAAGTTGAAAAAGATAGAAGCTTTGTTATAATTGAATGCAAGATTTAATGCGGCTGTTCCTGTTGCCTGGTTGGCAAAATCAAATGTGAGTGTTTCCCATGTGTTGGCAATAGTGGTTGTTGCTTCTGTTTCTACAGATTTAGTTGCATCCATAAAGTCTTCTACTTTTAAACGCACTTTTATTCCTGCATCAGGCGACCATACTCTTACTGTCATTTTTGTGTTTGATGCAGTAAAAGGAATTCTTGTGCTGAAGCCGGTTTGTACACCACTTGTAACAGCAGTAACAGTGGTGCCAGCCCAAAGTTCTGCTGTTGCCGATTTTATTACTTTGGCTACTTTGTTTGCAGACGGTGTTGGATCTGTTTCTATAGTAGAAACTTCTGCACCACCAAAGCCTACCAGTCCATAATTTATGGTTGCTGAATCAAAAGTTACGGGCAGGTTCATTTGGTTAGGGTCAACTGGGGTAACAGAGCTTGTTAGCCTTACGTCATCAAACAAATAAGTAAAGTTTGCAGAGCCATCGCCTACAGTTCCCAAATCAAAAATAAATACTAATTTCTGGTATTGGTTGCTGGTGCTGATGGTGCTGTAATCAAAAGTCAATTCTTCCCATGCGTTGGCAACAGTGCCAGTTGCTTCTTTCTCAAAATTGATTCCACCATCGGTTTGGTTTTCTACTTTTAATAAAAGCTTGGCACCAACTCTAGGCATAAACACTTTTACTTTAAAAATTTTGTTGGTATTAAAATCAATGGGTGCTGCCAATGAAATAAAGGAACCGCCATACACTTCGCCAGCACTCTTAATCATTTTACCCACATTGGCACTGGTGTTAATCCCATTGCTTTGTGGGTTGGCAATTTTTGTAGCACCGCCGCCATTAAAATCAGTGAAGGTGTAGGTGATAGAAGCAGATTCAAAATCCAATGGTAACACCGGCTGTGTTGGTGGCGTTACAGAAGAGGTTAACCTTACATCATCAAACAAATAAGTAAAGTTTGCAGAGCCATCGCCTACAGTTCCTAAATCAAATATCAAAACTAATTTTTGGTATTGATTGCTAGTGCTGATGGTGCTGTAATCAAAAGTCAATTCTTCCCATGCGTTGGCAACAGTGCCAGTTGCTTCTTTCTCAAAATTGATTCCGCCATCGGTTTGGTTTTCTACTTTTAATAAAAGCTTGGCACCAACCCTTGGCATAAACACTTTTACTTTAAAAATTTTGTTGGTATTAAAATCAATGGGTGCTGCCAATGAAATAAAAGAACCGCCATACACTTCACCAGCGCCTTTTATCATTTTACCTACATTGGCACTTGTATTAATGCCATTGATTTGGGTATTAGCAACTTTAGTTGCAGCACCACCACCAAAATCGGTGAAAGTATAATTGATTGATGCTGATTCAAAATCCAATGGTAATACAGGTTGAGATGGCGGCGTAACAGACGCATCAAATTTTACATCATCAAAATAATAAGTCTTTGCACCAGCCACAGCACCTGTAACACCAAAGTTGAAAAAGATAGAAGCTTTGTTATAATTGAATGCAAGGTTTATTGCGGCTGTTCCTGTAGCCTGGTTGGCAAAATCAAATGTGAGTGTTTCCCATGCGCTTGCTGTAGTGGTTGTAGCTTCTGTTTCTACAGATTTAGTTACGTCCATAAAGTCTTCTACTTTCAAACGCACTTTTATTCCTGCATTAGGCGACCATACTCTTACCGTCATTTTTTTATCTGCTGCAGTAAATGGAATTCTGCTGCTGAAGCCAGTTTGAATACCGCCTGTAACGGCAGTGATAGTAGTTCCGGCCCACAGTTCTGCTGTTGCGGATTTTATTACTTTGCCAACTTTGTTTGTTGGCAAAGTAGGGTCTGTTTCAATAGTAGAAACTTCTGCACCACCAAAACCCACCAGTCCATAATTTACGGTGGCTATATCAAAAGTAACCGGCAGGTTCATTTGTGTTCCGCTTGGTGGTGGTGTACCGGAACTTGTTAATAGTATATCATCAAACAAATAAGTAAAATTTGCAGAGCCGTCGCCCATTGTACCGAGGTCAAAAATCAATACCAATTTCTGGTATTGGTTGCTGCTGTTGATGGTGCTGTAATCAAAAGTCAATTCCTCCCATGCGTTAGCCACAGTACCGGTTGCTTCTCTCTCAAAACTAATTCCGCCATTCGTTTGGTTTTCTACTTTTAATAAAAGCTTTGCACCAACCCTTGGCATAAATACTTTTACTTTAAAGGTTTTGTTTACCGAAAAATCAATTGGTGCTGCAAGAGAAATAAAAGAACCTCCATAAACCTGGTCGGCGCTCTTTATCATTTTACCCACATTTGCACTTGTATTAATGCCATTGATCTGGGTATTGGCAATTTTAGTTACTGCACCACCACCAAAATCGGTAAACGTGTAATTGATTGTTGCCGATTCAAAGTCCAGTGGTAATACAGGGGCTGTTTGCCCAAAAGAAATAAAGGCAACTAACAGTGCCGGGAGTAAAAGATAGAGTTTTCTCATCTTTAAAATTTTAAGTTGTAAAAAATTAATTGCAGTCAATGCTTACAATTATAACCCCTCGTTAATAGCAGTAAATGGCAATATTGCAGATGGTGGTAAATAGCAAGTCAATTGCTAAGACACGGGATATGTAAAATCATACTCACTTTTTTAAAAAAAGAAATAATATATTTTTAATTAGTGTGAATGGGATTAAAACTGGCAGGGTAAATAAGCCGCTTGCATTGGCTGTCATTGGATTTTTTTCAATAAAATTATCCTTACGGTGAATAATATTTATAAAAAAATGGTTTTTTATTTAATAATGAGCTCATAATATTTACTTTTCGATTAATTTCGCCACTCAAAGTTAAAAACATGCAATTATCCTCTCTCTTAGACCGTTTTGCCGAACCGGAAACTTTAAAAATGGCTAAGCTTGGCCGTGAACTCCGTGCCAAAGGTGTGGATGTGATTGACCTCAGCCTGGGTGAACCAGACTTTGATACACCGCAACATATTAAAGACGCTGCCATCAAAGCCATCAATGACAACTGGAGCCATTATACACCAGTACCAGGTTTCGCTGATTTAAGAGAAGCTGTTTGCAGCAAATTAAAAAGAGATAATAATCTTGATTACAAACCAGAGAACATCGTGACTTCTACGGGAGCCAAGCAAAGCCTAGCCAATACTATTTTAGCCATTGTTGAAGAAGGTGACGAAGTAATTATTCCAACACCTTACTGGGTTACTTATTCTGAGCTGGTAAAAATTGCCAGGGCAACAGTTGTGGAAATACATGCGCCATTAGAGAGTGGATTTAAAATTACGCCTGCCCAGTTAGAAACGGCTATCACTCCCAAAACAAAATTATTCATGTTCTCTTCTCCCTGTAATCCATCGGGAGCTGTGTACAGCAAAGCTGAGCTGGAAGCATTGGCAGAAGTATTCAGGAAGTATCCAAACGTTTACATCATTGCGGATGAAATTTATGAGTACATCAATTTTGTTGGCAAGCATGAAAGCATTGCACAATTCAGCGATTTAAAAGACAGGATCATTTTAATAAATGGATTAAGTAAAGGTTTTGCCATGACAGGCTGGCGCCTTGGATACATTGCGGCCAATGTAGATATTGCAAAAGCCTGCGAAAAATTACAGGGACAGTTTACCAGCGCCACCTGCTCCATTACACAGAAAGCTGCAGTGGTGGCACTTACAACAGATTTAAGGCCTTCATTGGAAATGACGGAAGAGTTTACAAGAAGAAGGGCAAGGGTGCTTGAATTGATAAAAGATATTCCCGGAATAAAATGTTTTGCACCAGAGGGAGCTTTCTATATTTTTCCTGATGTGAGTTATTATTATGGCAAGAGTGATGGTGAAAACAAGATTGCCAATTCTGCAGATTTCTCCATGTATCTTTTAAATACAGCACACGTTTCATCTGTAATGGGAGAGGCGTTTGGAGAACCAAACTGTGTTCGTTTTTCTTTTGCCAACAGTATGACGAATATTGAAAGGGCATGGGAAAGGATTAAAGAGGTATTGGCGAAATTGAAATAGATCCACCATCCCCTAAAGGGAAGTAAGGCAAAACCCTGCTATCTTTTTAAGGTCCTATTTTTCGAAGTAGAGAGGTTATATAACTCCCCTTTAGGGGATGGGGGCAATAATATTTCATGCAGTTTTAAAACCTGTGGTATTAATAATTCCTGCTCATCATTTGTAATAACATAATCACAGAGCCGCATTTTTATTTCTTCATCAATCTGTTTATTCATGCGGCTGATTACTTCTTCCCGGCTCACTTTATCTCTTTGCATAACCCTGTGTATCCTTACTGCTGCCGGGGCATACACACCAATCACTTTATCTAAATTTTCCTGTGAGCCACTTTCAAAAATCAATGCTGCTTCTTTAATGGTATAAGGAGCAGTTTGTTTCAGCATCCATTCTTCTGCATCTTTAATGGTGGCAGGATGAACGATTGAATTGAGCAGTGCTAATTTTTCTTCATTATTAAAAACGATGGAAGAGAGATAAGCCCGGTTCAGTAAACCATTGGTGTAGGCATCTTTTCCAAAATGAACTCTTATTTTTTCCTTTAGTTCTTCATTTTCATTCATCAGTTTCTTAGAGGCATCATCCGCATAATACACAGGTATGCCCAGCACTTCAAATATTTTAGCCACGGTACTTTTGCCGCTGCCAATACCGCCTGTGAGACCAATGCGTAACATTTTCTTTAGAAAGTTTAGGTGGTTTAGAAAATTTAGTTACTGAAACTAAAATCAAATGTACCTAAAAACAAAAACCCAAAAGCCAGTTTTAAAAATGACTTTTGGGTTTTACCTATTGCCTGTTGCCTTATGCCTATTGCCTTCTAACTATTCACTACTTCGTCTCCGTCTTATTCAACGCTGCACTCATTTCCAGGCTGATAGTACTTTTCTCAATTTTGAGGTAGCTGCCCGGACTTACTTCCAGTGAAAGCGTGCCATCATCATTTACTTTGTTTACAGTGCCGTGAATGCCGGCAATAGTTACCACTTTATCACCTTTCTTTAAATCGCTGATAAAAGTTTTTTGCTGCTTGGCTTTTTTTGCCTGCGGACGGATCATAAACATCCAGAACACCAGGATCATCAGCCCCATAAAAATTAAAGAGAAACTGCTGCTGCCTTTTCCCGAAGGATCCATCATTAAAAAAATACTTAGTAATTGCATTTTGAGTTGTATTGATTATTAAAAATTGATTTTCTTTAAACTTATTTTTTTACTTCTCCCAGCAATCTCAGGGTGGTAAAAGCAGGTTTGGCATTGGATGACACCATGATTGTTTTTTCCTGGTGACCTTCTTTACCCTTGCTGCTAAACACTACTTTTATAAAATCTGTTTCACCCGGCAGCACAGGCTTTTCAGGCTTTTCCGCCACCGTACAGCCGCAGGAAGGTTGAGAGGCTGTTATCACCAATGGCTTGTTGCCAATATTTTTAAACCGAAAATTGTGTTCTACTTTTTCTCCTTCGGAAATGGTGCCAAAATTATAAACGCTGTCAATCAACTTCACCTGCGTAGAATCTTTTAATGCATCGTTTATTTGCTGCCTGGCAGCTTCAGCCGCCACCTGATCCATTTTTTTTGTATTGCAGCTAGCAAGCGCTGCTGCCATCACAAAAAATAAAAAATACTTTTTCATATCAATTAAAAATTAAAAAAACTCAAAACTCAAAACTCATAATTCATAACTCATAACTCACAAAGTGCTATTCTTAAAACTCTTCTTATCAATCTTACCCTGTGCAGTTAATTCCTTGTGGATATTATCTAAAATACCATTGATAAACTGTCCGCTTTGTGGCGTGCTGTATTCTTTTGCCAGGTCAATGTATTCATTGATGGTAACCTTGGTGGGAATGGTTTCAAAAAATAAAAATTCGCAGATGCCTAATTGAATAATGATAAGATCAAGCGTAGCAATCCTGTCTGCATCCCAGTTTTTCAGTTTGGGTTTCAGCAGTTCCATACTTACTTCTTTTTTCTCAATGGCTGTTTCCAGCAGGCTTTTGGCAAAGTCCATCTTTTCTTTGCTCACTATTTCATTGAAGTTAAAATGATGTGGCTTTTGCAAAAAGTTTATCATCAGCTGGCTCATCATTTCAGCATCATCATCCCAGTTGATGAACTGCTCTTCCACATGGTTGATAAAGTTTTCATTCGGCAGCATGAGGTTGGTAAAAATAAATTCCAGTATATCTTTCTCTTCCTTTTTACTCCTGGCCTGTATGCCGATATAATCTTTATATTCTTCTGATTCTATCAATGCCTGGTAAGTCTTTTTCAGCAAATCCTCATCTGCCCGGTGTGCTGGTTTCAGTTCGGCACAGGCAAATTTAAAACTCGGTTCTTCCAGTATCTTCCACAGCAATTCATTGCCGGCAATTTTGGTGTTAATGGTAAGATCACTCGCTGTTGGTAAATGTTTGTTTGCTTTTTTCAAAGCATCCTTTTCTGCATAGCGGGCTACTTCGGTTAAAAAGTAAATGAGGTATACAAATAATTCCCTGGTAATACCCAATTGTTTTCTCAATAATTTATTGGCATCCATTATTGTCACATCCTTGCTGATGCTGTCCAATGTGTACAAAGCCTGCATCACTTTTACCCTGATATTTCTCCTGCTGATCATTAAGAATATGCTTTATTTGGCTGCAAATTTAGGGGATTAATATTTGGCAGTTGATAAAAGCAGGAGTAATGAAAAATTGTCGCAGCCAGACTGTAATAAACTGCCATCACAGGCTATTAACTGCCAACAATTCGTATTCACCGGTTTGGTACGATATTCGACAAGCTGTCATGCCCATCATTTGGGCTTATTATTCAATCAACAAAAAATCAATACAATTATGGCTAAAAAAGTAAACATTACCCCACTGCACGACCGGGTAATTGTGAAAGCGGCTGCTGCCGAAGAAAAAACTGCAGGTGGTATCATCATACCGGATACTGCTAAAGAAAAACCACAACGTGGTGTTGTTGTAGCTGCTGGCCCCGGTAAAAAAGACGAGCCGGTAACTGTAAAAGCAGGCGATACTGTTTTGTATGGCAAATACGCAGGAACAGAAATAACGGTAGAAGGATCTGAGTACCTTATTATGAGGGAAAGTGACATTCTAGCAATCGTTTAATTTGAAGGCAGGTTGATTTGAAGATGAGCCGATTTGAAGATTTGAAAATGCATAAATGCACCAAATCAAATTACCAAATCATCAAACCTGCAAATCCTCAAATTTCCAAATTATCAAATCACCAAATTATCAAATCATCAAATTAATTTATTATGGCAAAAATGATATACTTCGATATCGAAGCAAGAAATAAAATGAAAAAAGGCGTGGACACTTTGGCCAACGCTGTAAAAGTAACCCTTGGCCCCAAAGGCCGTAACGTGGTGATCGAAAAGAAATTCGGTGCTCCACAGGTTACCAAAGATGGTGTAACAGTTGCAAAAGAAATTGAACTGGAAGATGCCATCGAAAACATGGGCGCTCAAATGGTGAAAGAAGTAGCTTCTAAAACTGCAGACATTGCAGGTGATGGTACTACTACTGCCACTGTATTGGCTCAGTCAATCATCAGCGAAGGTTTGAAAATGGTGGCTGCCGGTGCAAATCCAATGGATTTGAAACGTGGTATCGACAAAGCGGTAAGCATTGTTGTTGAAAGTTTAAAAGCTCAATCACAAACAGTTGGAAATGACAGCAAAAAAATTCAGCAGGTAGCAACTATCTCTGCCAACAATGATGAAACCATCGGCAAATTAATTGCTGAAGCTTTTGCCAAAGTAGGTAAAGAAGGTGTGATCACTGTAGAAGAAGCAAAAGGAACGGATACCACTGTTGACATTGTAGAAGGTATGCAGTTTGACCGTGGATATGTATCTCCTTACTTTGTTACCAACAGCGAAAAAATGCAGACCGAATTGCAGAACCCTTACATATTGATTTATGATAAGAAAATTTCTGCCATGAAAGACATTCTGCACATCCTTGAGAAAGTTGCTCAAAGTGGCCGTCCGTTGTTGATCATTGCGGAAGACCTGGAAGGTGAAGCACTGGCAACACTGGTAGTAAACAAATTACGTGGCACTATCAAAGTGGCTGCTGTGAAGGCTCCTGGCTTTGGCGACCGCAGAAAAGAAATGTTGACTGACATTGCGATCTTAACAGCAGGAACTGTTGTGAGCGAAGAACTGGGACATAAATTAGAAGCTGCTGACTTAACTTATTTAGGCCAGGCTACTTCTGTTACCATCGACAAAGACAATACTACTATTGTTGGCGGTAAAGGTGCCAAGAAAGATATTCTTGCCCGTGTTAACCAAATAAAAGCACAGGTAGAAAACACTACCTCTGATTACGATAAAGAAAAATTGCAGGAGCGTTTGGCTAAGTTGGCTGGCGGTGTTGCAGTATTGTATGTAGGTGCTGCTACCGAAGTGGAAATGAAAGAAAAAAAAGACAGGGTAGATGATGCATTACATGCCACCCGTGCTGCTGTTGAAGAAGGTATTGTACCGGGCGGTGGTGTAGCTTACATCCGTGCTATTGAAGCTTTGGAACCAAAAGTAAAAGGACAGATTGCTGATGAGCAAACAGGTATGGCAATTGTTCGCCGTGCTTTGGAAGAACCCATCCGTTGCTTAACTTCTAATGCAGGTATTGACGGTTCTATCGTGGTACAAAAAATTAAAGAAGGCAAAGGCGATTTCGGTTTTAATGCAAGAACTGAAGTGTACGAAAACTTATTTAAGGCTGGTGTTATTGACCCCACAAAAGTTGCCCGTGTGGCTTTGGAAAATGCAGCTTCTATTGCCGGTATGTTATTGACTACCGAAGCAGTAATTGCTGACAGGCCAAAAGAAGAAGCAGCACATGCACATGGTGCTCCAGACATGGGCGGCATGGGTGGATATTAAGATTCATTCTCAAAACTTCCGAAGTCTTTAAGACTTCGGAAGTTTAATGCGGATAATAGCTTTTCAAAATTTATACATCCCCTTCAATTTTTGGAGGGGATTTTTTTTTGAACAAACAGAGAAACTATGGGCAGCATTCTTGTGTCACTCACTTATACGGCATACCAATTTGCAACTTTTATCTAAGAGGAGTTTGTCTGAACGTGGATTTGAAAAGATTAAAATGATTGAATGGATTTGTGAATGAAAAAATGTTTTGAATAAATTATAAATGGCTTCAATTAAAAAATCCTTTTAATCAATCTAATCCACCCAAATCCCCATTCAGACAATTGCATATTTTAACTTACATTTATTACCGAATTAATATCATAACCTTTTTACTTATTCCTAACTGTCCGTTTCTTCCGGCTTTAAATAAAATGCAAAATGAGAAAGATTACGACTTTAAAATTTCTATCAATAATCTTTCTGCTATGTTGCAGCCTTTATAATTTGTACGCTCAAAACTCAATGACAGGTGATGGCTTTGGAGGAAGAGGCTGGTATGTGCCGCATAATTACCAGGTGGGGGCTTATTCTGCTTATACTGTATGCGACTCAACCAATCAGCTTTATGGCTGGGGTGGAAATGACTATGGTGAATTAGGAGATGATTCCCAGATACCCAGTGATATTGCTGTAGCAATTCCAGGGATGAATAATGTAAAATTTTATTCAACTGGTTATGTTTCTGGGGTCATAAAAAATGATAGCACTGCTTGGGTTTGGGGAGGCGGAACGTATTCGGGTCTTTCGTATAATCCTACATACAAATTATCTAACGTTAAATTTTTGGATGCAGGAATAAGTCATGTTTGCTTTGTTAAATATGACGGTACAGTTTGGGGTGCAGGTTATAACACTAATGGAGAATTAGGTATAGGAGTAAATTTAGTACATTCCTATTCGGCGGTACAAATGCTTGGTATATCAAATGCAGTAAGAGCTATTTCAGTTGGCTATAACTATGGAACCAACGCTGCAACGATTATTTTGTTAGCTGACGGAACTGTAAAAATTGCCGGGGGAAATTATTGGTTTGCCCCAACCAATAGTAATATTCCTGACTTAATACCCGGCCTCAATAATATCGTTGACATAAAAGGAAATAATATGGCGGCATTTGCCCTAACTGCAGCGGGTGATGTCTATTCATTTGGGCGTGAAAAAACAGGCTATCAATTTGGATCACTTGGGCTTGGAATAAGTGATACAAGCTTATATGTCTATCATCCGCCTACAAAACTAACATTTCCATCTGGTGCGGCACCAATAGTAGCACTTTCTGCAAATAATGACGGGATTTTTGCATTAGCTATAGATGAAAATGGAAATGTTTATGGTTGGGGCGATAACAGAATTGGTCAGTTAGGTGACGGGACTACGATTAACAAAACAACCCCAACACTTATTGCGACTGGTGCAATTGATATTTTTGCAGGGGAAATTTTCTCGTATATATTAAAAGCTGACAATACTTTATGGGCATCAGGTGCAAGTTCAAGTTTTTGGACACATAACACAGGAAGCATTTGGATGGATCTTCCAAACATTGAGCGACATACTCTTACACAAATTAATCCCACCATTGCCCCAATGAATTTATGTGCACCAAAACATTTTGGTGTTGTTCCAATACAATTATTAAATTTTACTTGTACTGCTGTTGGTAATACAGCAAATTTAAACTGGATATCTGCTGAAGAAATAAATGCCGATAAATACATTGTTGAGTACAGTAAAGATGGAAGTAACTTTCAAAGTATAGCAATCATAAATGCAAAAGGTTCTAACAGCAATTATAAATATGTTCATCAGCAAGTAAACAGCACTGCATTTTACAGATTAAAGATGATGGATAAAGACGGCAGTTTTAAATATTCAGAAATACGTGTTGTAAAGTTTGATAACAAAAACGGATTTACAATTGCTCCCAATCCGGCTAATGAAATGGTTTATGTTTTTACAAAAAATAATGCTGCCATTAAATCTATTCAGCTTATATCAATGGATGGGCAGGTTTTAAAAACTGTCGATCAATATAATAGCGGAGGAGAAATCAGTATTCATAATTTTCCTATAGGTACTTATATTTTAAAAGCTATTTACAAAAATGATGAGGCAGAATATGGGAGAGTTATAAAAATGTAACGCTTTCTCAGCCCAGGTTTATTACTTCACCGACCAAGAACAAATTTGGTAATTTTTATAAATCCATCTTTTATATATTCACCAGTTCCACAGTTGGTTTAATAAAAATCTAAAAAAACAATCTTTGGCAAAAATAAAATGCCGGACATACAGCCCGGCATTTTATTCTATAAATCCATCTTTTATACATTCACCAGTTCCACATCTGGTTTAGATTCGTCTGTAAGTTTTACTTTGCCCCGGTCTCTTCTTACAATTCTTGAATAGAGGGAAATTTCTTTATCAAACAAAAAGCGGAAGAACAGTTTTGTCCAGGAAGTATGATAATATAAAGTGTTGTAAAATGTAGGGGCTCCTTCCCTGATCTTTGGCAAACGGTTCCAGGGGATAGAAGGGAAATCGTGGTGCTCATTGTGATAGCCCACATTGAAAGCAACATTGTTCAGCGGACCATAGTAACTGTAGGTTTCCTGTTCGCCATGGGTTAAATAATGCTCCTGTATCCACCTGGCACCCAAAGGATGCAGGCCAACAGAAAAGAAGAAACTTGCCAGCAGGTAAACAATTGCCTTAGGGCCCCAAAGCCAGGTAATTAAAACAATGAAAGCGATCTGCACCGCCCAGTTGAGAGCAACCCAGCCATCCAAGGGTTTAATTTCTTTGAGCCTGCCAATTCTGAAAACCTGGAACAGCGGGTACAGCAGCAACCAGATTACTTTACCGATAAAATAATTGTCGATGAGTTTAGCTTCCCAATAGTTGGGTAAGTCGGCATCCAGCTCATGCACACCCTGGAAGGAGTGGTGCTTGATATGATAGCGTTCGAAAGAAACAGAACTGGGAAACAACTGGGGCACATTGGCCAATATACCTGCCAACCTGTTAGCTTCGGGTTTTTTAAACAACAGCCGGTGAGCACACTCATGTATCATCACAAACAGGGCGTGGTCGGCAAAAGCACCTACAATATACGCAGCAACAAAAACCACCCACCACGGCATATCTGCCAGCAGCCAGGAAGCCGTTATCTGCAAGGCCACCAGCCCGATGATAGCAAAAATTGTCATCGGGTTTTTACCAATCAAATGCCTGATTTCGGGATGTTCTTTGAGGATATTTTTTGTCCTGATGCGGTGTGGTTCAGAGCTATCGGAAAAAATAAAATTGTGTTCTTTTTTCATAATGCCGAAAGGTATTAATTATTTGTAAAGAATTTGGAAAATGTGGGAACTATTTACATCGGTTCTGTTAAAGGATAAACAAAGGAGGGCTGTGAAGGTTCACAGGTTTTAACATCGTCTGAAAATTATTTTCTTTTGATAACCCCCTGCACAATGCAAAACTGCGCTGCACAATAAGTGAGCATGATGAGTACCGCAGCAGCAGCAAAGGGCTTGTGAAATTTATTGATGGCCAGCATGGAATCAGAAGCAGTAAACAACAATGCTCCTGTAATAAATAACCGGTTGGCAGGTGTATTTACTTTTAAAAACACCTGCAGGCTGCAAAGCATCATGCAGTAAATTATAATGGCATAAATGATAACAGGTATTTTCATATCTCCAAGAGATGGAAGCAGGAACTGCACCAAACTTATTGTATAAGCCGCTGCAAGTGCAGCCATCCATGGTTGCTTTCTGATTAGTGATGGCTGTGCTGATTTTATTTTAAGAAAATACAGGATATAACAAATATGAGTGAGTAGAAAACTTACCAGTCCGCCAATAAAAAATAAGGAACTTTTATTTTCAAACAACAGCAACACATCTCCCAAAAAGGAAAACAACAGTGCTGCAATGATTAAACCTTTATTGCCGGCAATAAGAGTTGAAAAAATTAAAAGCAATAACAAAGCCGGCATCAGCAATGGCTTTGCAACGAAATGGATGATGGAGGAGTCATAGAAAATTCCTGCAACATCAATTATGGCGATGGTGCAGAAAAGAATTATAAAAATATAAGCAGGCTTCTTCATTCCAGCATCATTAAAAAACATTCCCTTTTTATTTTAATATCACAAAAGGATTGCCACCAAAGATTTTTTTCCTTAAAGAATCTTTGGTACGCAAGGTATCAGAAAGGGGATTGGTGAACGGCATTGCCAATTGGTATTTGGCAGAATCAACTTTTATTAAAATTAATTTGTAACCAAAATCAGTAAAGGTTTTTAATTTTTTTTCTGCTGTGGCAGCATCTTTATATTCCCTGATAACAATTTTAAAATTAAAGCTGTCTGTCTTTACCGGTTCGGCAGGTTTTGCTGCAACAGTATCGGGAACTTTAATTTTAGCAGTATCATTTTTTTGTATGGTATCCTGCAGCACAGACTGTACCTGTGTCATCGGTTCCGGAGAAGCGCCTTTTTTCTTAAAAATAAAATAGTATAACCCAAGCCCTGCAAGTACTGCAAACAAAGCAATGAAAGCAATGGCTGCATATTTTTTATTGCTGCCGGTATTCCTGCTTTCGCTTTCAAAAGAAATATTTTCTTCAGTTTTTTCTTTTAGTTGTTTGGGGATGTCATCAATTTTAGGTGTTACAAAAACACCCTGCATAAATTCATAGAAATCCGATTGGTTTTTTTGTATGGTGCCCACTCCTTCAATGAGCAGCGGCTTGCCAATATTTAAAAACTGCTTTGCCAGCATGGTGTACGACTCAAGGTCGGAGCTGGCCAGCGGCTTCATCTTTCTTGTTTGCTGTACAATAAAATCAATTAATCCCTCGTCCTCGCCGGCTTTTAAATTGTAGTCAAACGTAAAAGCATTTTCAGGAATTGCCGCATCTTTGTCGCCGCTTTGCGGTATTGAAACAGCGGGGTTAAGATGAATGGTACCAATTCCCTGCAGGGTAACATTTTTAGCGGTGTACAGGTGCTGAACGATCAGTTGTTCTATTTTCATATTTCTTTGAGATGAACAAACCTACCTAATATTGATCAATTTGCAAAAACAACAAAAACTTTATTGGTTAACTTTGCTGCATGCTTACAGATAAGGAAAAGCAATTTCTATTGTATTGGGAACGAAACCGGGAGAGAGAAAATACTTTTATCAACAAACTGATGGGAGGTTTGCCAATGGCTTTCCTTTTCAGCCTGCCGATTATTTTATCAGTGGTGGCGGTATGGTTATTTTTACCCGAATGGTATATGAAAATATCCAAAACATCTCCGGGCACATTTATAACCGTTATTTTTGCGATGCTGATCATTTCGCTGTTCTTTTCTTTTTTCCGTATGCAGTATAAGTGTGAAATGAATGAACAGTTGTACAAAGAGCTGAAACAAAAAGAGAATAAAATTAATCTCATCAATCAATCACTTAATAATTAATAAATAAAAACAAAAAAGATGTACAAAAAGTTCTTATTGATCCTGTTAGTAGTTTTTTTTATTGCAAGTTGTAATAAAAAGTCAGACCCTTATGTTTGTATAGCCGCTGCCCCCACTACTGTGGCGAGTGACGCAGAAATTGCCAGTCTTCAAAACTATATCAATTCACATGGCCTTGCTGGTACTGTTACCCGTCATCCCAATGGATTTTTTTATCAGGTCACCAATGCCGGTAGCGGAATAACACCGGATGTTTGTTCTAATGTGAGGGTTACTTACCGGGGTAAATTGGAAAATGATACAGAATTTGATGCCAATACTTCCGGTGTAACTTTCTTATTAAACCAGTTGATTGCAGGCTGGCAGTTAGGTATCCCGCTACTTAAAAAAGGGGGTACCATTAAATTATATATCCCACCATCACTTGGTTATGGCAGCAGTGCTGTTGGCACCATTCCCGCCAACTCCAATTTAATTTTTGAAATACAACTGCTGGATGTCAGCAACTAATTAAATCTCCATGCCGTGACACACGAAGCCATTTCCATATTTGACATGTTTAAAATTGGGGTTGGCCCATCCAGCAGCCATACACTTGGCCCATGGAAGGCTGCCCTTCGTTTTATCGATTCCCTGCAGCAGAAAAACATATTGCAGGAGGTGGAAAGTATTGAAGTGCTGCTGTATGGTTCATTGGCAAAAACAGGCATCGGTCATGGTACCGATGTAGCGGTGCAGTTAGGTTTGTATGGTGCCGACCCGGTTACTTTTGATGTAGCTAATATCAGGCCTAAGATGAATGACATCAAAACCATGAATAAGCTTTTGCTTCATGGCAGGCATGAAATTGATTTTAATCCAGATGAAGATATTGAATTCCTTTATTCAGAATCACTGCCTTTTCATCCCAATGCACTTACTTTTTTAGTGCGGCTACACCATGGCGAAAGTTTTGCAGAAACTTATTATTCCATTGGCGGCGGCTTTGTAATTAAGGAAGGCGAAACTGGCAATGCACTCAGTGAAGTGGAGCTACCTTTTCCCATCAATACGGCTGCCGACTTGCTGCACTGGTGCAGAAAAACAGGTATGGCCATCAGCGAAGTGGTACTGGAAAATGAAACTGCCTGGCGAACAGAAGTGGAAACAAAACAAAATATTTTAACCATCTGGTGGGTGATGAAAGAATGTATTTACCGGGGCTGCCACACACAGGGAATGTTGCCCGGAGGCCTGCAGGTTACCCGGCGGGGATTTGATTTGAACAAAAGATTATTGAAAGATGCGGTGTATAACGGTTACGATGAATGGCTAACCTGCATACAGCAAGGCGGCAAAGAATTTACTTATATTTTAGATTGGGTAAGCTGTTTTGCATTGGCAGTAAATGAAGAGAATGCATCCTTTGGCAGGGTGGTTACAGCGCCTACTAACGGTGCCGCTGGTGTGATACCGGCGGTACTGCAATATTATATTTGTTTCTGCAATGGCAACAGCAATGATAAGATCATTCAATTTTTATTAACGGCAAGTGAAGTGGGAAGCATCTTTAAAAAAGGGGCTACCATTTCCGCAGCAATGGGTGGTTGTCAGGCAGAAATTGGTGTAAGCAGTGCGATGGCAGCAGCTGCCCTAACAGAATGTATGGGAGGCACCCAGCGGCAGGCATTGATGGCTGCTGAAATAGCAATGGAACACCACCTGGGCCTCACTTGCGACCCTATCGGCGGACTGGTGCAGATACCCTGTATAGAACGAAATACAATGGGTGCAATCAAAGCCATCACGGCAAGTCAATTGGCATTGCAGAGCAAACCAGATTTTGCTAAAGTAAGCCTGGATGGTGTAATAAAAACCATGTGGGATACTGCCCTTGACATGAACAGCAAATACAAAGAAACCGCCGACGGGGGACTGGCAGTAAATGTACCAATCAGTTTGAGTGAGTGTTAAAAAAAATCCGTAGTATTATCATTCAAAGGGCTTCACTTTCTTATTCCTCATTTTTCATTTCTTATTTCTTATTTCCTTCTTATTTAATCCAGTTAAACTGGTATTCCAAAGGAGCTTTTTGGCTGCGGCCTGCAATTCTTCTAAACCTTTCGGGGAGTGCCATTAAATAATCCCTTGCTTTCTCTCCGCCTTCATTCAGGCCGGGTATGCTGGCGATATTCCATTCTGTTATCAGCGACTCTAAAATATTGGTATAGTCCTGGCTGGTATATACACCGAGGCGTTGTGCCGCATCACTGAAATGTGAAAAGGTAGCGCCAATCTGTTCGCCTGCCTGCCGCAGAAAATGCGCCGGCATCACAATTTTTTTACGCATCATGTATTCAAAAGCTTTCATCATTTCGCTGGCATCAATGTCAAAAATTTTACCAACAAAACTTTTATAAGCAGCAGCGTGGCGTGCTTCATCAGCTGCAATCACACCACAAATTTTTGCCAGCTTATCATTGCCAAACTGCTTGGCCAAAGTGGCAGTGCGGCGGTGAGAAATATTGGTTGCCAGTTCCTGAAAAGAAGTATAGATAAAGTTTTTATAAGGATCTTGCCCGGTGCCAATATCAAAACCATCCGCAATTAAATATTGCGTACTGGTTTCCATTTGCTTCATGTTTACCCTGCCGCTTAGGTACAGGTATTTGTTCAGCAGGTCGCCATGCCTGTTTTCTTCGGCACTCCACATCCTTATCCATTTGCTCCAGCCCTGTGGTTCCAGCTGGCTGATTCCATCTACATCCAGCAGCCAGCTTTGATAAGTTGGCAAAGCTTCTTCTGTAATAACATCTCCAATCAGTACTGCCAAATAATCGTAGGGCAGTTCTTTACACTGCGATTGCAGTTCTTTAATATCCACCTGGAAATTCTCAGAACTGCTGTCTGGCAACAGGTCTGCAGGCTGCCAGTTGGTATCAATATTTTTTAAAAAATCTGCAATGATAGTTTCAATTTTCTCTGCAAGAAAACGCATCACCTCAATTCGTTTATGCTTTGTCTCCATCTATTTATAAATAAAAGTTGTTTGTAAAATTCAGAATATTCAATTCCAGCTTGTAAAGATACAGCCTTTGAATGTTTTATTAAAAACTGTTGAAGAATGTATTAAATGCCATATTTTCTTTTGATATCCCTGTCGGTATCCCTTTCTTTGATGGTTTCTCTTTTATCGTAAATATTTTTGACTTTGCCCAGCCCAATTTCCATTTTAAAAAAACCTTTTTCTGTCAAAAATATTTTTAATGGGATGATGGAGTATCCTTTCTCTTTGGTCTTGGCTTCCAGCTTACGCAATTCCCTTTTGTTGAGCAATAATTTACGTTCCTGCATGGGTTCATGATTGTTGTAAGTGCCATAACTGTATTCGGAAATGTGCAGGCTTTTTACAAACAATTCGCCTTTATCAAAGTAGCAGTAACTGTCATTAAAACTTGCTTTGCCTGCCCGTAAACTTTTTATCTCAGTACCGGCCAGCACAAGCCCTGCAATATATTTTGCCTCAAAGAAAAATTCGTGGTATGCTTTGCGGTTACTGATTTCCATTTAGTAAAAATAAAAACAGCAGTATCATTAATATGATAGCTGCTGTTATAAAAAGTTGTAATGATTTTAATTTTTAAACAACAATAACAATTCGCTGAGTTTTTCTTTCAAAGCTTTTCTTGAAACAATAAAATCTAAAAATCCATGCTCCAGCAAAAATTCACTGCGTTGAAATCCTTCGGGCAAATCCCTTTTAATGGTTTCCTTAATTACCCTAGGTCCGGCAAAGCCGATCAATGCACCCGGTTCGCCGCAGATAATATCGCCTAACATAGCAAAGGATGCAGTGGTGCCGCCAAAAGTAGGATCGGTACAAAGCGATATGTAAGGAATTTTAGCATCAGACAATTGAGATAATTTACCAGATGTTTTTGCCAACTGCATCAGTGAAAAAGCACTCTCCATCATCCTTGCGCCACCGCTTTTGTTGATGATCATAAAAGGGATTTTATTTTGTATGCAGTAATCACAGGCCCTGCTTATTTTTTCTCCCATCACACTGCCCAAGCTGCCACCGATGAATTCAAAATCCATACAGGCCACGACCAGGTCATGATCATTTACATTTCCATGTGCCACTGTAATGGAATCATGAATGTCAGTTTTGGCGTAGGTTTCTTCCAGCCTTTTGCCATAAGGTTTCAGGTCAACAAATCCGAGATAATCTTTTGATACTACGTTGGCAAACAATTCCTTGCCTGTTCCTTCATCAAATAAAATTTCAAAATATTCATCGCTGCCAATCCGGTGATGATAGCTGCACTTGGGGCAGACAGATAAATTTTCTTTTAATTCAGAAATGGTGCAGGTGTATTTACAATTGGGGCATTTGCTCCATAATCCTTCCGGAGCATCAGCCTTGTCTTTTGTCTCTGTAAGGATACCTTTTTTCTTTCGTTTAAACCATCCTGAACCGCTGGCAGCCCTTAATACAGTTCCTGATCCTGCACTTTCTTCACCTCCCAGCAGGGCTTCAAAATCTTCATCTTTTGCAACCGTTATCTTTTTGTCCATAGCCAAATAACTTTTTTAATGATAGCTTTTGATAAGGGTATTGATTAATAAATCACTTCAATAATAATCATAACGGTACACCTGATTTATTTTGGGCTATGCATTCCTGTTGATGCAATTCAAATCATCAAAAGCCACTTCCAGTCTTTTGATCAATGCTTCTTCACCTTTACGCAACCATACCCTTGGATCGTAGTGTTTTTTGTTTGGACTGTCTGCTCCTTCCGGATTGCCCAACTGGCCCTGCAGGTAGCCTTCATATTTTTTATAGTTGTTCAGCACTCCTTCCCAGAATGCCCATTGCAGATCGGTATCAATATTCATTTTGATAGCCCCGTAACCAATAGCTTCCCTTATCTGGTTTTGGGGAGAACCGCTGCCACCGTGGAATACAAAGTACACAGGCTTTGGCCCGGTCTTCAATTCTTTTTCAATATACACCTGGCTGTTATGCAAAATGATTGGGGTCAATTGTACGTTGCCGGATTTATACACACCATGTACATTACCAAATGCTGCTGCAACAGTAAATAAATTTCCCACCTTACTTAATTCTGTATAAGAATAAGCAACGTGTGCAGGCTGAGTGTACAGTTTTTCGTTGTCAACATCGCTGTTGTCAACACCATCTTCTTCACCACCGGTAACACCCAATTCAATTTCAATACTCATCCCCAAAGGAGCCATGCGTTTGTAAAATTCTACCGAAGTATGAATATTTTCTTCAATTGGCTCTTCACTCAAATCAAGCATGTGGCTGCTGAATAAAGGCTGACCTTTTTCTTTATAAAACTGTTCGCCTGCATCAATAAGCCCGCTGATCCATGGTAACCATTTTTTAGCCGCATGATCGGTATGCAGCACTACGGGTACACCGTAATATTTAGCTACATTATGAATGTGTAAAGCTCCGGAAATACCGCCGGCAATATTTGCCTGCAGGTTATCATTAGGCATTCCTTTACCGGCAATGAACTGTGCTCCGCCATTGCTGAACTGTATAATAACAGGTGAATTTACTTTGGCTGCTGTTTCCAAAGTAGCATTA